>CALGOK010000054.1 GCA_937961295.1 uncultured Gemmatimonadota bacterium | reverse complement strand
CCCACGGCCTTGCGGGCGGGAGCGGACGCACCGAGGTCCTGTCGCTGCTCGCCGCCCCGCTCCTGCTTGCCGCCCCGCTGGCCGCGCAGGAGTTCGAGGGAATGATCCAGATGACCATGTCCGGCAAGGAAATGCCCGAGCCGATGACGATGAAGATGTACGTCACCGAGTCGCGCCAGGCGATGGTGATGACCATGCCGGCGTCGGCCGGACCGATGGCCGGCCAGGAAGCCCGCATGGTGATCAACCCCGCGAGCGGCAAGATGACGATGCTGATCCCGACCCCGCCGGGCAGCGGGATGCCCGGCAAGGGGATGAAGATGACGATGAACTTCGCCGCCATCGCGGAGCAGGCCGAGGGGAGCGTTACGAAGCTCGGCACGTCGCAGACCATCCTCGGCATGAAGTGCGACGACTACGAGGTGAAGGCCGAGGACGAGACGATGAAGATGTGCGTCACCACCGCAATGGGACGCTATCGCTTCCCCGACATGACCGGACGCGGCCGCCCCGAGATGCCGGCATGGACCAAGGCGTTCGGCAACAAGCCGGCCTTCCCGCTCAAGATCTGGACCGACGACGGCTCGATGAGCATGGAAGTCACCGCGATCGAGCGCGGCCCGGTGAGCAAGGAGATCCTCGACGAGAATCCGGAAGGCTTCATGGCGATGCCCGGCATGGGGGGCTGAGCCTCCCCGCTCGCCGCACTCCAGGGGCCGCCTCCGGGCGGCCCCTGTATCTTTGGGGGACCGGCGGTGCGCGCTGCCGCCCCCACACCCCTGAACTCGGAGAGGACTCCCATGCGCCGACTGCTCCTGGCCGGCTCGCTGCTCGTCACCGCGCCACTCGCCGCCCAGGCGGGCACCGCCACCTGGTCCGTGCGCACCACGCTCCCCGACACCCTGCAGGCGACGGCGGGATTCTCCGAGGTGGAGCTCCTCTTCACCACGGCCACCGACGGCGAGCGGCTCGGATTCCAGATGACGGTCGGGCCGACCATGGCTGCGTCGTTCGTCGCGATGGACCTCTCGACCGCCCGGTTCCAGGTGGTCACCAATGCCGCGGGCGATTCGCTCGCGATGGGCATCGTGATGCCACCCGACCTTGCCGCGCAGATGGGCGGCGGCATCGGCTTCCGGATCGACATGGCGATTCCCGACTCGGTGCCGGTGCCGTTCGCGGGGATGAACATGGACTCGCTGATGAGCGCCACCGAGGCCGAGACGCCGTCGGTCATCAACACCGGTCGCACGGACACGGTCGCCGGCCTCGGGTGCGAGATCTGGACGATGTCGGGGCCCACCGACTCGATCCCCGTGGACTCCGTCGCGATCACCACCTGTCTCGCCGAGCCGACGCCGGCGCTCACCGCCATCAGCGAGCTCATGCTCAAGCGGCTGCCGAAGCTCGGCCTGGACATCGAGCAGATGCGGGAGATGGGCCGCAAGTACTACGGCGGTCGCGAGCTGGTGCCGATCCGGATGGTGCTGTCCATCGGCACGATGGAGTTCGTGATGCAGCTCGAGTCGCTGAGCGAGACCTCGCCCGGACAGAGCTTCTTCACCCTTCCCGAGGGACTGCAGCCGTTCCCGATCGAGATGTTCACGGGGATGATGCAGCAGGCGATGCCGCAGCAGGACACCACGGCGGTCGACGGCGACACGTGACCCGTCGCACCCTGCTGCTCGTTGCCTGCCTCGCCGCCGGCTGCCGGGACGCCTCCCCGCGGCCGGCGGCGGTCGCGTTCGTGGACCCCCAGGGCGAGCCGGTCGCCATTGCGCAGCTTCCGGCCGGGCGGATCGTGTCGACGATGCAGTCGGCCACCGAGTGGTTGGTGCTGATGGGCGAGGCCGACCGCCTCGTCGCCCGCACCGACTACGACCGCCAACCGGAGCTCGCCCACCTCCCCTCGATCGGCGGGGGCCTGGAGGTCTCGGCCGAGGCGGTGGCCGCCCTCGCGCCCGACGTGGTGCTCGGTTGGCGGATCCGGTCGTCGGTCGACCTGGCCCGGTCCCTGGAGCCGTTCGGCATCCCGGTCGTCGCGGTGGAGGCGACCGACACCGCCGAGGTCTGGCGCCAGCTGGCATCGCTCGGCACGCTGGTGGGCCGGGAGGAGCGCGCGGCGCAGCTCGGCGATGCGCTTCGTGCCGAGCTCGACGCGATGCGGCGGGCGAGCTGCCCCGCGGGCCGGGGGACCGCGTCGGCCTTCGTGGTGCTCTGGAGCGACCCCCCGCAGACCACCGGTGCCGGCACGTGGATGACCGAGCTCCTCGGCGCAGCGTGCCTGCGCAATGTCTTTGCCGATGTTCCCCAACCGTGGCCGCAGGTGGCGCTCGAGGCGATCGTCGCCCGGCAGCCGCGGTGGATCATCACCTCGCGGGGCCCCGATCCCGGCCAGCGACAGCGCGAGATGCTCTCCCGCGCCGGCTGGCGTGACCTCGAGGCGGTCCGGGCCGGGCGGATCATCGAGCTGGAGGGCGACCTCTTCGCCCGGGCCGGCGCGGGGATGGCGGACTGGGTGCGCGCCGTCATCCGGGAGCGGGACGAGTGACGGTGAAGGGTGAAGGGTGAAGGGGTGGGTTGGGTGGCTCCCGGGCCCGGGGACCTGATCGAGTCATCGATCCGGCCACCCCTTCACCCTTCACCCTTCACCCTTCACCGTCGACCCTTCACCTCAGCAGTCGGCGGGTTAGATTGCGCCCTCCCGGAGCGATGGCCGAGTGGCTGAAGGCGGCGGTTTGCTAAACCGTTATACCGGGAAACTGGT
>CALGOK010000053.1 GCA_937961295.1 uncultured Gemmatimonadota bacterium | reverse complement strand
GTTGCGTGCGCCGCCCGGGCCGCGGGCGGGCGCCGGCAGGCGGAGCACCAGGTCGGCCAGCGGCGCCGCCACCTCGGCCGTGGCGTCGGTCGAGGCGTCGTCGACCACGATGAGTTCCCAGTCCGACCGTCGCAGCGTGCTCGCCCCGAGCGCCGCGAGCGTGTCGGGGAGGAGGCGGGCGGCATGGTGCGCCGGGACGATGACCGAGAGCCGCGGCGTCGGCGTCATGCCGCACCCCGGGTCTCGAGCGCGGCCTGCGGCGACTCGAGCCGCTGCTCCTCGTGGTACTCGAAGTCGGTGTTGACGGCCCAGATGTCATGGCTGGCGCCGTGCATGTTCCAGACGGCCATCATCGCCGTCAGCATCGAGTGGTCCTGGTTGTTGTACTTGTGCATCCCGTTGCGCCCGACGGTGTGCAGGTTGGGGATCGGGTCGATCCACGCGCGCACGCCGTCGAGGTGCTCCCGGTACTCGCCGTCGTAGATCGGATAGGCCTTGGGCATCCGGATCACGGTGCCATCGCGCACCAGTCCGGGCGGCACGAGGCCGAGCTGCTCGAGCTCGCGCGTGGCGAGGGCGATGAGCTCCTCGTCGCTGGTGGTCCAGAGCCCGTCGCCCTCGAAGCAGAAGTACTCCAGGCCGAGGCAGGTGCGCCCCGGCTCGGGCACCATCGCCTTGCTCCAGTTGTTGAAGTTCTGGATCCGGCCGACCTTCACCCCGGGCGTGTGGATGTAGATCCAGTTGTCGGGGAAGAGGTCCTCGGTGTCGAGCATCAGCGCGACCGTGAGGAAGTCGCGGTAGCGCAGCCCCTGCGCCGCCGCCTGGACCCGCGGCGGGGGGGCGGGCTCGAGGGCCCCGACGAGGCTGCGCAGGTCGGTGGAGGAGATCACGTGGTCGGCGGCGAAGTCGCGCGGCCCCTCGGGCGTCATCGCCCGCACGCCGGTGGCCCGCCCGTCGCGCACCATCACGCCGCTCACCCAGTGCCGCATCAGCACGCTGCTGCCCATCTCGTGGAGCCGGTCGCGGCACGTCTCCCACATCTGGCCGGGGCCGAGTCGCGGGTAGCGGAACTCGTTGATGAGGGTCTTGATGCTCGTGCTGCGACGCTGGATCGCCGTGGCGTTGAGGATCGCGCGCGCCAGCGACAATCCCTGGATCCGCTGCGCCGCCCACTCGGCGCGGATCTCGGTGCACGGGATGCCCCACACCTTCTCGGTGTACGTCTTGAAGAAGATCTCGTACAGCCGCTTGCCGAAGCGGTTGGTGACCCACTGCTCGAAGTTCTCCTCCACGGGCGACGGATTGAGCCGGGCGCGCACGTAGGAGAACATGATCCGGATCGCGTTCCACACGCCCAGGCCGGAGAGGGCGTTCCACGCCTTGAGCGGGTAGTCGAAGTACTTGCCGTCGTAGTGGATGCGCGAGAGTCGCGGCACCGAGATGAACTCGTCGCCGAGAATCTCCTCCCAGAGCTTCTGGACGGGCGTGATCTTGGTGAAGAACCGGTGGCCGCCGATGTCGAACCGGAAGCCCCGGTAGCGGGCGGTCCGCGAGATCCCCCCCACCATGTCGTCGCCCTCGAGGACCGTCACGCGGTGGCCTTCCTTGGCCAGGAGGTAGGCCGCGGTCAGTCCCGCCGGTCCCGCGCCGATCACCACCACCCGATCGCCGGGGCGGATCGGCGTGACGTCGCGAGTGGCGGTCCCAGCGGGATCGGTCAAGCGTGAGTCCTCGGTCGTGCGGGGGGCCCGTCGGTCGGTGCCAGGGGCGGGAATCCACGGGAATCGAGGGATGGGGGCGCAAGTCATGTGCCCGGTCGTCACGACGCGGGAACTGCGAACGGCCGATCAGGGAGGCCGGTTTCGCCGAACTTCCCGGAGCCTGCCGCTGCCCGACGACATCGTCATGTGGCGAGGACGCCACACAGCACTTGCCGTCAATTGCGGATGTGGTGGCAGGTCGACAACCCGGAGGGCGCTCGGGTCAGTCCGCGCGTTCCGGGTCGAAGGCGGCGACCAGGGCGACGCAGCCGCTGGTCTCGGGGGGTGCGTCGGTGGGAAGCACCTCGAGGATGAGCACCTCGCTGGTCGGGCCAGGGAGCAGCCGCAGCCGGTGGCAGATCCCCCGAAGCGCCGGCGGGAGGTCGCGGCGCTCGTAGGCCCAGAGGCCCGAGACCATGACGTGGGTCAGGGGACCCTCAGGGACGAACTTTCGGTCGAGGTCACCATAGAAGAGCATCCTGCTCTGGACACTCTGGTGGCCGCTCACCCGGTAGATCAGGCTCGGTTTGGCAGAGGCGATGACTGTCCCTCTTGGCAACCCGTCGCGCATCCACTCCGCGGCCGCCATCCAGGCGACCTCGTCGGGGGTCCGGCAGCTCGCCTCCCCCGCCGCCCGGCATCGCATGCGCTCGACGGCGGTCTCGGTGCCACCGACGAAACCAAGGGTCGCGAGGGCGGCGGCGACGGTGATCCCCGCGACGATCGGGCGCCTGCTCCCCAGCATGGCCGTGATCTCGACGGCGCCCAGCACGATCGCGACGACCACCACCGGGATCAGCGGCGCAAGCAGCCGCACCACGGTGAAGGGGAACACCAGCAGCACGCCGCTGCAGAACACGAAGAACAGCGCAGCCACGCGCCAGCGCCGCCAAAGCTGCCACAGTCCGAGCAGTAAGAGCGCGCCGAGGGCCATCACCCAGAGCGCGTTGTCGAACGGCATGTCGGCAATGTCCGGGATGCCGAGCGCCCGTCGGGGAGTGGCCACGAGGTAGAACTTGGCGCTCGCCATGGCGCGGAAGGCGAGGTCCACCACCTGCGACGGCTCGATGTGGGCCAGGTCATTGGCGTACGACCAGCCCAGGGTCCGTCCGGTGGCCCAGCGGGTGTAGGTGAACCACCCCGCCAGCACGACGAGGGACATCGCGCCCGCGAGCGCCAGCCGCCGTCGTCGGCAGACCAGGAGTCCCGCCACGACGGCGAACACCGTGGTGATTCCGACGCTGCGCGTGAAGAACGCGACCAGCGCCAGCCCGGTGGCGAGCGCCCAGTGGCCGATGCGCAGGGTCCGGCAGGGTCCTGCAAGCACCACCAGAACGGCGGTGGAGCTGGCGACGAACAGCGTCTCCGACAGGATCCAGCCCGTGTAGTGGACCAGCAGCGGGTTGAGCGCGACCGCCACCGCGGCGCCGACGCCGAGCGTCGGTCCGAAGCGGCGGCGCACCCCGATCGCCACGAGGAGGGCCGTGACGCCGAGGAGGACGAGGTTGACCACCTGCACCGCGACGACGGAGGGCCCGGTGATCGCCCAGATCCCGGCGATGAGCAGCGGGAACCCCGGCGGGTACTGAGCGTGGGGAGGGGTGCCCGGCAGGAACACGTCGACGTAGCGCCCGCCAGTGATCGCCTCGGCGAGCAGGTAGTAGGTGGAATCGTCGCCGCCCAGGGTGACCGGAGGCTGGCGTCCCAACCAGCCGAGCAGCGCCCCGGCGACCACGGCGACTGCCACGACAACGAGGTGTCGCCGGGCGAATGGTGGACTCTCGTCCGGGGGTGGGGATTGGGTCACGGGTGGGGGTCCCAGGTCAGTCAGACAGGTGACAATAGGCGTTCGGGGGCACGGCGCAAGCTCAGGCCCGGGTGGCCGTCAGTCGCTCGCCGCGTCGAGGTCTTCGCGCACGACGCGCGCCGGGTTTCCGGCGACCACGGTGCCCGGTGCCACGTCGCGGGTGACCACCGCGCAGGTGGCGACCACTGCCCCTCGTCCGATACGCACCCCTCCGAGGACGGTGCAATCGGCACCGAGCCAGGCGCCGTCTTCCACCACGATCGGCCGGACGCTCTCCCGCGGCGCGGGGTCGCCCGCGGCCCGGCGGGCAGGGTTGAGCGGGTGGCCCGAGGCCTCGCGCAAGGTGACGCCGGCGGCGAGTCGCACGTCGTCGCCAATCACGATGCGCTCGCCCACCACGAACCGGCACCCGTGGCCGATGTAGCAGCGGCTGCCGATCCGCAGTTCGGGGCGGTCGGCATAGCGCGCGGCGAACGTGATCGAGGACTTGCCGTCGAGCAGGACGTCGTCGCCGATGTCGATACGGCCATGGCCCTGGATCCAGTGCACGAACGGGCCGGTGTGCACGCTCCGGCCGACCCGGCTGCAGTGCGCCTTGAGGTACGGCTCGGCGATGCACACCCGCATCAGCGCGTGGAAGGTTGCGCGCACCACGTTGACGAGCGCCCGGACCGGCCAGGTGATCGGCGCGATGGCGGGCAGCGAGAAGTCGAGCACTTCACGCCGGACCGCCCGCGCCGCCCGCCAGGCCGGATGCGAGCTGGTGGCTGCCGCTCTCGCCACGCGTCCCATCATGCCGTGCACCCCCCTCGTCGCCTCGATGCGGATCCGGACGTCACGGCGTCACCACGCCGGTCATCCGCACCACCTCGAAGTCGCGCACCCGCACGCGCTTGAGCGTGCCGATCTCGGCGTCGTCCCAGCGCGCGTCGGCGGTGCCGCTCAGGAAGAAGTCGGAGCCGTTGTCCGCGACGATCATGCCATGGCGCTTGAGCGCACGGAGCACCACGCGCGCTGCCGGCGGGAAGCCGCTCTCGTCGAAGTCGGCGCGCAGGCGGACCCGCATCCCCATCGGCGGATCGAGCGGGTCGGTGCTGCTGCTGGCCCAGTGGCGTGCCGGGGGGAGATAGGCGCGACGCGTGCGCGAAACCGTGAAGCGCAGCGCATGCCGGATCTCACCCTGCTCGTGCACCTCGTCCCATCGCACCAGGCCTGGGAGGATGGGGAGGCCCGCCGCGTCCGCCGAGGTCCATCCGGCCGGACGCTGGGTCCCGCGCTCGAGGTCCCAGATGGCGCCGGAGCCGGCGTGCCAGCGGCCGCCCTCGCGTCGCAGCGCGAAGAGCTCATAGGCCCGCCACTCGTCGCGGACGACCACCAGCAGGTGCCGATCGTTGCCGCGCTCGATGGGCGGATCCGGCGGGATCGGGTACGGACCGGGGTCGCTCTCGCCTGCGTACGTGAGGGTGACCGCGCTGCGGGTGAGCGTGTCGGCCACGACGATGTAGGGAATGCCGAACGGGCCGCCGTTCCAGTCCGCCCCGAAGTCGGGGTGCAGCCGGTCGTCGAGTCCGATCCGCGCGAGGATGGCTGCCGAGTTCGGGTCGACTTCGGCGGTGTCGACCGGCTGGTTCCACGGGCTCGATGGCGGGAAGATCGGCCGGCCGCCGAGCGAGGCATTGAGGCCGTACTCCGGGCCGGGGCTGGCGGGCGGCGGGACGCCGGTCGACGGATCGGTCGGTTCGCCCGATGCGCAGGCGCCGAGTCGGATGGCAAGGAGGAGCGGGACGATCGCGGCAGCGCGCATCATCAGGGAGTGTCGGTGGCCGGCGCCTCCAGCCGCAAGACCCCCCAGTGCTTCTTGCCGCGGCGCAGGAACACCCACTCGCCGTGCAGGAGGTCGCCGGGGCCGATCGGTCGCTGCGGATCGGCGGGCGCATCGTTCACCGCGAGGCCGCCCGCGGTGGCGAACTGCCGTGCCTGCTGCTTGGACTCCGCCAGCCCGGCGCGCACGAAGGCGACGGCAACTGGCCGGCCGGCGGAGAGGCTCTGCCGGGAGAGGGTCGCGACCGAGA
>CALGOK010000052.1 GCA_937961295.1 uncultured Gemmatimonadota bacterium | reverse complement strand
GCCGGTGGCCCTGCTCACGGGGCTGCCGTCGGCAGTGGCCGCGGCCGCGCTCGAGCACGCCGAGCTCGGCGACCGGGTGCCGTCGCTGCTCGCCGCCGACGGGGCCGACGGACTCCCGCGGCACGACCGGCTGCAGCAGTGGCTCGGCAGCGGCGAGGCGGCCAGCGCCGCGACCGCCCTGCTCGCGAGCGCGCCGGCGATGCTGGCCGCGATTGGGGCCCGCTGCGCCGACGTGGTGCTCGTGGGTGAGGGTCGGCCGGCTTCCGCGATGCTGGCGGAGCGGCAAGTGGCCGACCTGGCGGAAGTGCTCGGCTAGCGCGGGCGCGAGCGGTCGGCCGGGGAGTCGTCGCCGCGCTCGCGCCCGGCGCGCCGCAGCGACTCGCGCAGCAGGAACTCGATCTGCGCGTTGAGCGAGCGCAGGTCGTCTGCGGCCCAGCGCTGCAGTGCATCGTGCAGCGCCGGGTCGAGACGAAGCAGGAACGCCTTGCGGTCAGCCATGATCCCGGATCAGGTGTACAACGATCCGGTGTTGATGACTGGGTGCATCGGCTGGTCGGTGCAGAGGGTGACCAGGAGGTTGGACACCATCGCTGCCTTGCGCTCCTCGTCGAGCACCACGATCCGCTCGCGGTCGATGTGCTTGAGCGCCATGTCGACCATCGAGACCGCACCCTCGACGATCTTCTCGCGGGCCGCGATGATGGCGGTGGCCTGCTGCCGCCGCAGCATCGCGCTGGCGATCTCGGGCGCGTAGGCGAGGTGCGTGATCCGCGCCTCGAGCACCTTGATCCCCGCCTTGTGGAGCCGGTCCTGCACCTCCACGGCGAGCCTCTCCGAGATGTCGGCCGCGTTGTGGCTCAGCGAGACGATCCCGGGCGCGTGGGCGTCGTACGGGTACTGGGTTGCCAGCGAGCGCACGGCCGACTCGCTCTGCACCCGCACGTAGTCCTCGTAGTTGTCCACCTCGAAGAGCGCCTCGGCGCTGTCGTACACCTGCCAGACCACCACCGCGCCGATCTCGATCGGGTTGGAGTCCAGGTCGTTCACCTTGAGCTTCGCAGTCTCGAAGTTCCGGACCCGGAGCGACACTT
The DNA here is from genome assembly GCA_937961295.1 of uncultured Gemmatimonadota bacterium. GTDB lineage: Bacteria > Gemmatimonadota > Gemmatimonadetes > Gemmatimonadales > GWC2-71-9 > Palsa-1233. The sequence continues at coordinate 4,551 of CALGOK010000052.1, read as the reverse complement.
CCTTCTTGGCCATGAACGGATTGACCCACCAGAGCCCCTCGTTGCGGACGGAGCCCTTGTACTTCCCGAACAGGGTCAGCGCCTTGGCGTGGTTGGGCTGCACGGCGAAGAGGCCGGTCCAGCAGACGATGGTCACGACCAGGGCCACGATCCCGCCGACCAGGAGGGCAGCGTCCTCGTGCGCGGCCCCGCGCACGAACGTCGCGATCGAGATGCCGGTGGCAAGCAGCAGGACCACCAGGGCGAGAATCCCGTTGGCAGCCTTGCGGGTGATTTCCTTGATCATCGCAGCCGTCCTGTCGGCAAAGGGTGACATCGGTATGATATCACTATGAAATCCAGGGCGCAAGGGGGATCTTCGACCGGTCGGCGGATCAACCGGCTCCTGCTGGGCTACTTCGCGGTCGCAGCGGCTGCGATCGTGCTGGCCCCGTTCGACTTCAGCTGGCCGCCCCGCGGGGATTTCTCCATCACGGGACCTGGCGGCCCGGGAATGGCCGACGCGGTGCTCAACATGGTCCTCTTCGTCCCGCTCGGGTTCCTCGCCGAACGGCACGGTGGCGGTGGCCACTCGGTGGGACGCGTGGCCGCGATGGCCGTGGCCCTCTCTGCCGGCATCGAGATCACACAACTCTTCATCCCCGGTCGTTGGAGTGCGATCAGCGACATCGTCGCCAACGGACTCGGTGGAGCCGCCGGTGCATTCCTCTCGCAGTGGCTTCGCCGGAGGCTTGGCACAGCGTCCCCGCTCGCCGGTCGATTGTTCCTCGACTTGCCGCTGACGGGTTTCGCCTGGCTCATGGTGCCGCTCCTCTGGCTCGATGCGCTCACCGCGGGAGGCGAACTGGCCACGGTCGCCGCCGCTGCAGCCGCAGGGGTCGCGCTCGCCGCCGCCGCCGCTTCCACAAGGCACCAGCTGCAGGCAGTGTCCGCGCGGCTCATCGTGCTGGCGCTGGGCTGGTCGGCGATCGCCGTCGGGCCGCTGGCCCTCGTGTCATGGCCGATCGCGATTGCGGCGAGCGCCGCCGCCGTGGTGGCCGCCGTGATCGCGGAGCGCCGGTTCAGGATCGGTCCGGGCCGGGAGCGTCGCATCGAGCCCCGGGCCATCGTGGTGGTGATGGTGCTGTTGCTGCCGCTGCTGATGGCCACGACGATGCCTGGCCTGGTTCCCGGGCTCGGCGACGATCAGCTGCTGTCGCAGCGCGGCATCCTTCGCTGGCTGGCGGGGATCGCGGCGTTCACCGTCCTGGGATACCTGCTGGCTGAGTGGCGCGGCCGGGTGCCGAGGCGCTGGCCCGACACGGCGGCGGCACCGATGGTCCTCGCGGCGCTGATCACGCCGCTGGCCGATGCCGGGCACGGCGTTGCCGGGCGGCTCCTCCCGGCGATCCTCGCCGCGGGATTCGGGTCGCTGTTGTTCGACCTCCAGCGTGAGCACGTGATTGCGCTCCGCCGGCGCGCCGCGCGCGATGCCGAGTCGGCCGATGTGACCAACCTTGTCCCGGAGGGGTGAAGGGGGCGTGTTTGCCTGCGTGACCTCCTCTCCTCCCTGGCGCCGCAGCGCCCCGGTCGTGGCCGGTCTCCTTGCTGCCGCGTGCGTCACCGATCCCTCTCCGGTGACGCCGCCCGGCACCGCCGGCTTCGTGCGCCTCGGCAATCTCGAGCAGGCGATCACCAACGTCTCCCTCCTTGCCGCGCACACCGATGCCACGGGGACGCGATGGCTCGGCGGCGACGTCGGGGTGATCCTCCGCAGCAGCGGTGGCGGTGCCTGGCAGGACGACCGGCTGCCGGGTGCCGGATTGATCACCGGCATCTGGAGCGCGCCCGGCGGCGACCTGCTCATCACCGCCGGGACCGAGCTGTTCCGCCGCGGCGACGCCACCTGGCTGCCGGTGCCGTTGCCTGGGCCGGGCGCGATCCTGCTCGACGTGTGGGGACTCGACGCGCAGCACGCGTGGGTCACCGGAACCGGCGGAACCATCCTTCGCAGGGACGGCGACGGCTGGCTGCGCGGTGAGGTGCCCGTGGCGTGGGAGGTGTGGGGGATCACCGGCACCGCGGCCGACGATCTCGCCGCAGTCGGCCAGAACGGGCTGGTGCTCCACAGCGCGGACGGCGGGGCGACCTGGCAGCGGCAGCCTTCGCCCACGGGAGCGACGCTGTTCGCGGTGGCTGCCGCCGCCAGCGGTCGGATGGTGGCGGTCGGCAGCGGCGGCACCATCCTCGTGCGCGACGGTGACACCTGGGAGCTTTCGCCGTCGCCCACCGGGCAGTCGTTGTTCGACGTGCGCAGCGACGGAGCCAACGGCTTCCTGATCGCCGGGAACGGCGGCGTGCTGCTGAGCGGCGACGGCCTGAGCTGGCAGGAGGTCGAGGTGCAGGGCGCTCGCGAGAACTTGCGGGCGATCACCGGCACACCAGGGTCGCGGGTGGTTGCCGGCTGGAATGGCACCGTGCTCAACGAGGCCCAGGGCTGGGGCACGGCGCTGACCGGCACGCGGATCTACGGCGTGCATGTGCCGCCAGGTGGCGACGCGTTCGCGGTGGGGCAGGGCGGCGCCGGATTCGTGCGCAACGGAGGCGGTTGGCAGCCGCTCGCGATTCCCTCGCCGGCTTCCTTGTTCGCGATCGACGGTCCCACTGCCGATCAGCGCCTGGCCGTCGGCGACAGCGGCACCGTGCTGCGCTGGGACGGCGCATCCTGGCATCGCGAAGTCGTGCCGTCCGACGCGCTGCTCCGCTCGGTGTGGTACGACGGGGAGCGTGCGCTGGTGGTCGGCGCCGGCGGCCTGGCGCTGGTGCGCGACGGCGGCGCCTGGCGGGCGGTGGCATCGGGAACCGGAGCGTTCCTGCGGCGGGTGTCGGGGTCGAGCTGGAACCGGCTCTGGGTCGCTGGTGACAGCGGCACCCTGCTGCGATGGGATGGCGAGGCGTTCACGCGCATCGATGTCCCGACGGCTCGCAATCTGCGCGGCGTGTGGGAGCGTCATCCCCGCGACATCTGGGCGGTCGGCGACGTCGGCACGATCCTGCACTTCGACGGCTGGGCGTGGAAGCGGCAGTTCCCCCCGGTCCTCAACGACATCCGCGTCGTGCACGGCGTCGGGTCCGATCTCTACATCGTCGGCGACCTGGGGCTGGCCTACCGGCTCTCCGGCGGCGAGTGGAGCGTGATGCAGACTCGCCAGTTCGGCTTCTGGCTCGACGCCGACGGCGAGGACGAGCTGGTGGTCGTGGGCGAGAACGGCACGATCGCCGAGGGGCTACGATAGACGAGAGACGACGGGTCACCGGATCAGCCGCGGCCTGACGGCCGCGGCTGATTACCCGGATTGGGGACACCTCCGATCACCGCTCGTCGATCACCGCCACCCCGAACCGATGCGCCAGCGCCGCCCTCCGCTCCGGCGCCACCAGCGTCAGCGCGGTCGCCAGTGCATCGGTGATCGCCGGGTCGGCTCCGATGACGGTGATGGTCGGCTGGTCGGCTCGTCCCAGCCCTGACCGGGTGTCGATCACGTGCGACCGTCGCGTGCCCGAGTCGGTGATCCACTGCGCTCCCGGACCCGACGTCGACACGGCCGCGTTCGCGACGGTGATCACCGTGTCGCCGTCCACCGCGATGCGCCAGCCCGCGGTGCCGGGTGGTGCATCGCCCGCCACGATGTCGCCGCCGGCCTCGATCAGCACCCGCGGAACTGAGCGTGCACGCATGAGCTCGCGCACGTCGCCGAGTATCCATCCCTTGGCGATACCACCCAGATCAAGGGGGATCGGCGAGCGGGTCAGTCGCACCATGCGTCGTGCGCTGTCGAGCGCGACAAGTTGCCAGCCGCTGAGCATACGCGCGCGCTCGACCGCAGCCGGATCCACCGGCATCCCCGAGTCTCGCGACGCGCGCCAGAGTGCGGTGAGCGCGCCGAGCGTGGGGTCGAATGCCCCGTCGGTGGCGGCAGCCACGCGGAGCGCCGAGGAGAGCACGGCGAAGAGGGGCGGACTCACGGCGACCCACGTGCCGGCCGGGGCCGTGCCGAGTCGCGAGAGCTCGCTGCCGGGGCGCCAGTGGCTGAGGATCCATTCCAGCGCATCGATCCGCGCGAAGGCGGCGTCTGCGGCGTCGAGCACCGCTCCGGAATCCCCGAATGCGCTGATCCGCACTTCCATCCCCATCTGGACGGCGCGCACCACGATCGGCTGCCCCTGTCCCTCGAGCCGGGGCGGGTGCAAGTTGAGCGGCAGGATCAGCGCCCAGCTCGCCCGAAGTGCTTTCGTCATGTCACGCGACAGGCCCATCCGATGAAGCTACCGCTCCCGCTCCTCCTCTCGCTCGCCGCATGGCCCGGGGGCGTCGCCGCGCAGCAGCTCGCGCCGGTGACGGACACCCTCCCGGGGACCCGCTTGCGGTGGGAGATGGTGCCGGTGAGCGGCGGCACCGTGGTCGTCCCCTCGGGGCGGGGTGTCGACACGGTCGCGGTGGCATCGTTCTGGATCGGCCGCACCGAGGTGCGGTGGGAGCTGTACGACGTGTTCGACCTGCGCCTGGACCTG
>CALGOK010000051.1 GCA_937961295.1 uncultured Gemmatimonadota bacterium | reverse complement strand
TGGTGAGCAACGATTCGCTGCCGCTGCACCTGGCGCAGGCGGTGGGTACGCCGGTGGTGGCGATCTTCGGGCCGACCGTGCCGGCATTCGGGTTAGGTCCGCAGGGCACCCGCGACGCGATCGTCGAGATGGATGACCTCGCGTGCCGCCCCTGCTCGCTGCACGGCCCCGAGCGCTGCCCGCTCGGCCACCATCGCTGCATGCGCGACCTCGATCCTGACCGGGTCCTGCGGACCCTCACCCCGATCCTTCAGCGCTGAACGAGGCCATCCTGGACTACGCACTCGGGATCGACATCGGTGGCACGAACCTCGTCGTCGGCGCCGTCGCGACCGACGGCTCGCGCGTGCTCGGCGAGCACTCGCAGCCGACCGACTCGGCGCGGGGACCCGACGCGGTGGTGTCCGACCTGGTGCAGATGGCTCGGACGACCGCCGACCGCGTCGCCGCGCTCGACCCCGATGCCCGGATCGTGGGGGTCGGTGTCGGGGCACCCGGCCCGCTCGACACCGAGCGCGGCGTGGTGCTCGAGACGCCCAATCTCGGCTGGCGCGACATGCCGCTGCGGGACCGGCTCGCCGGCGCGCTCGAGATGCCGGCGGTCCTCGACAACGACGCCAACTGCGCCGTGCTCGGCGAGTGCTGGGTCGGGGCGGGCCGCGGCGCGCGACAGGCGATCGGGATGACGATCGGCACCGGGATCGGCGGCGGACTGGTGCTCGACGGCCGGCTGTACCACGGGGCCGCCAACTCTGCCGGTGAAATCGGCCACATGACGATCGACGTCGACGGCCGCCGGTGCGGGTGCGGGAATTACGGCTGCCTCGAGGCCTACGCCTCCGGACCGGCGATCGCCATGCGCGCGGTGGAACAATTGCGCGCCGGCATGGAGAGCCGCCTGAGCGCGATGAGCGGCGGCAACATGGACGCGATCACCGCACAGACCGTCTTCGAGGCCGCGCGCGCCGAGGACGAGGTGGCGCTCGAGGTGGTTCGCGACACCGCCCAGTACCTGGGCGTGGGGCTCGCCAATCTCCTCAACATCTTCAACCCCGAGCTGGTGGTGATCATGGGGGGCGTCACCCAGGCCGGTGACGCGCTGTTCGAGCCGCTGCGCCGCGAGGTGACGCGCCGCGCGTTCCGCTCGGCGGTGGACTCGTGCCGCATCGTCCCGGGCACCCTCGCCGGGCTGGCCGGGGTGTACGGTGCCGCCAAGGTGTTCCTGGACCGACCGCTCGCGGGCGGCTGCTGATGCCGCGCCTCGGCGTGATCGGCACGCTGGTCTGGGACGAGATCCATGGCCGCGATCCGCTCGCGGCCCCGGTGGAGGAATGGGGCGGCATCGCCTACGCGCTCGCCGGCCTCGACGCCGCGCTCCCCGACGACTGGGAAGTGGTGCCACTCATCAAGGTCGGCCGCGACCTCGCCCCGCAGGCCGCCGAGCTGCTGCGCGGGTTCCGCCGGCTCGCGCCCGGCGCGCGCTGCGTGGAAGTCCCCGACGCCAACAACCGCGTGGTGCTCCGCTACCAGTCGAGCGAGCGGCGGTGCGAGCGGATGTCCGGCGGCGTCCCGCCGTGGAGCTGGCCCGAGCTCGGCCCGATGGTGCGCGACCTCGACGCCCTGTACCTCAACTTCATCAGCGGCTTCGAGCTGCCGCTCGGCACCGCCGAGGCGCTGCGTCGCGGCTTCGACGGACCGGTGTGGGCCGACTTCCACTCGCTGCTCTTCGGCACGCATCCCGATGGCGTGCGCCGCCTGCAACCGCTCCCGGAGACCGCGGCATGGTTCGCGTGCTTCGACGCGGTCCAGCTCAACGAGGAGGAGATGGCCCAGCTCGGTCCCGACCCGATGGCGGTGGCGGCGACCGCGATGGCGGCCGGCGTGTCGCTGCTGGCGGTGACGCTCGGCCCTCGCGGCGTGGCGTACGTGGCGCGGCCCGGATTCACCGGATTCGCCGCTGGCCGCCGGCACACCGGGGAGCCGAAGCAGGCGGCGATCCGCTCGGAGCGGATCGATGCCGAGGCGGCGGAGTCGCTCGACCCGACCGGCTGCGGTGACGTGTTCGGCGCGACCTGCTTCGCACGGCTGCTGGCCGGCGACCCGCCCGGGCGCGCGCTCCGCCTGGCCAATCGCGCCGCGGCGCGCAACGCGGCATTTCGCGGCGCGAGCGACCTCGCGCGTCATCTCCGCGGCCACCTGGTGGAGGCCTGATGCAGGTCGTGACCGTCCCGGCGCACCTCGACCACCGCAGCGTCGACCAGCTCGCCGCCGCGCTCCCGGCATGGCCCCCCGACCGGCTGCTGGTCGATGCCCACGCCACCGGGTGGGCATCGCCGGCCGCGTCCGTCGCGTTGCGCCCGGCGCCGCGTCGTACTGGGCCCAGACCGCCTCCCTCGCCCACGCCGGGCCGTACGTCGAGCTGCACGGCCCGGTGCCCCGCCGCCGCGCCGACGAGCAGAGCGACGTCCTGCTGCCGGTGACGCCGATTCGCGACGCCAAGGACGTGCACGAGGTCGTGGGCCAGGTCACCGACCGCGCGACCCGGATCCTGCGCGAGGAGCTGGGCCTCGAGGCGAGCGTCGTCGGCGGCTTCGGGCAGTCGCTGTCGGAGACCTGCCAGAACGTCGTGGAGCACGCCGGGACCGGCGGGTGGGTGGCGGTGCACGTCTACAATTTCCGCAAGCGGCTCGGTCGCCGGGTCGCGGTCATCGCCGTGAGCGACGCCGGCATCGGCTTCCGCCGCTCGCTCGAGGCGACCCAGGCCAAGCGGTTCGGCGACCGGTGGAGCGACGGCCTCGCGATCGAGACCGCGCTGATCCACGGCATCTCGCGCTTCCGCGACCCGGGGCGTGGGCAGGGACTCGCGGGCACCAAGCGCTACCTTGCACGGTGGCAGGGCAAGATCACCATCCGCAGCGGCACCGCGCGAGTCGCGATCGTGCCGTCCTGGGACGACGAGCCGCCGATGTCGGAGGGGCTCGCCTGGTTCCCCGGCGCGCAGGTGACGCTCGTGATCCCGGGGAAGGAGGAGGAGTGAACGGGGTGATCCCGCTGGACGCCGTGCTGCGCGAGGCCACCGCCGCCTCGTATCGCGACCTTGTCACCCGGCCCACGGGCGCTGCCGTGCGCCATCGCCTTGTCTCCGCGCTCCGGCAGCATGATCGCACCGAGGCGCTGCTCGACTTCACGCAGATCGGCCTGGTCGACTTCTCGTGCGCCGACGAGGTGGTGGCCAAGCTGGTCGCGGCGCTGCACGAGCTGCCGGTGAGCCGGATCGTGTTGCACGGCATCCGCGAGGACCACGCCGACGCGATTGACCATGCGCTGACGTGCCACGGCCTCGCGGTGCTCGCGCTCGAGCTCGAGGGCGGCCACCCCAAGCTGCTGGGCCGGGTCCCCGACGACTGGCGCGCAGTGTTCGGCGTGCTGCTGCAGGTCCGCCGTGCCACCGCGGGCCCGATCGCCGACCGGCTCGCCTGGGAGGTGCCGCGCACGCGGACTGCCCTCGACGGTCTCGCCACGTCGCGATGCATCCTCGCCCATCCCGACGCCACGTACGAACTCGGAGTCCTTGCGTGACCCGCCGCCCCGGACGCTCCACGATCGCGATTCACGGCCTGCCGCACCGCGGCGAGGCCGGCGAGCCGGCGGTCACCCCGATCTACCAGAGCACCACGTTCCGGCACGCCCCGGGCAGCACCGACGAGGTGCTCTACACCCGCTACGGCAACAACCCCACGCAGCTCGAGGTCGCCCGCCGCTACGCCGCGCTCGAGGGCGCCGAGCGGGCGGTGTTCCTCGGGAGCGGGATGGCCGCCACCGCGCTGGCCCACCTCGCGGTGCTCCGCCCCGGCGACCACCTCGTCTCCTCGAAGTGGATCTACGGCGGGACCCGGTCGCTGTTCGAGCACGAGTTCACCCGGCACGGCATCGAGCTCAGCTACGTCGACCCCGACAAGCCGCGCGACTGGCGCAAGGCGCTCCGCAAGCACACCCGTGCCATCTTCGTCGAGGCGGTCACCAACCCGCTGATGCGGGTGGTCGACTTGCCGGCGATCGCCAAGGTGACCGCCGACAAGGGGATCGCGCTGCTGGTGGACAACACCTTCACCTCGCCGATCAACTTCCGGCCGCTCGAGCACGGCGCCGACGTCGTGATCACCAGTGCCACCAAGTACCTCGGCGGCCACAGCGACGTGATTGCCGGCGCGGTCGCGGGCAGCGGGCCCGTGATCGACGAGGTGGTGCGGTTGATGCGCAACTGGGGCCCGGCCATCGACCCGCATGCGGCCTGGCTGGTGGAGCGCGGCATGAAGACGCTGGCGTTGCGCGTCGACCGCGCCAACGCGAATGCGAAGGCCGTGGCCGAGTGGGCCGCGACGCGCCCCGAATTCACCGCGGTGCACTGGCCCGGCCTCGCGAGCCACCCCGACCATGTGCTTGCCCGCGGCATGCTCGACGGCTTCGGCGGCATGGTGGGGCTGGTCCTCGCGGGCGGGGCGAGCGCCGCGCAGCGGTTCTGCTCGCGACTGCGCCTCGTGCTGCACGCGACCTCGCTCGGCGGCGTCGAGTCGCTGGTCAGCGAGCCCCGGCTGACCTCGCACAAGGCCTACACGCCGGAAGAGCGCGCCGCCCTGGGGATCGTGGACGGGTTCCTCCGCCTCTCCTGCGGCTGCGAGGACCCCGACGACCTGATCGCCGACCTGGAGGGAGCCCTCTGACCGCGACGGCCGCATGATCCGCTTCACCAAGGTGTCGCAGCACTATCCCTCCGGCACCGCGCCGGCGCTGGAAGACGTCACGTTCCACGTCGGGCGCGGCGAGTTCGTCTTCCTCACCGGCCACTCCGGCGCCGGCACGTCGACGGTGCTCAAGCTGATGTACGCCGAGGCGCGGCCCAGCACCGGCGACGCCG
>CALGOK010000050.1 GCA_937961295.1 uncultured Gemmatimonadota bacterium | reverse complement strand
CCGTCGCCCCCGCGCCGCCCTCGGCGCGCCGGACCTCCACCGCCGAGGTCTTGGGCGTCGGCGCGATCTCGGCGCCGTCCCGCTCGGCCTGCTTGCCGCCCGCCACGCCGCCCAGGGCCGCACCCGACGCCGTGCCGCTGAACGCCGTGATGTTCACGGTCGTCGGCATCGCCAGCAGCTCGGTGACCGTCGCGATCAGCTTGGCGGTGTCGGCCACGCTGCGATAGCCCTGCGCGAGCAGCTTGCGGGCGTCCTCGCTGAGCGGATCCTGCGCCAGCAGCTCGGTCGCCGCGGCCACCAGCTCCTCGCCCTGTCCGAGGGCGTAGTAGGTGTTGGCCAGGTTGAACCGGGCGTCGCGGCTCCACGGCTCCTTGGCGAGCACCTGTCGGAAGGCGTCGGCCGCCTCCTCGTACTTCTTGTCGTTGAAGAACGTGATGCCCATGCTCATCATGTCGCCGGTGGACATGTCGCCGCTGGCCTGCGCCGCCGCGAGCACCTCGCGGTCGATCGCCGCAGCCTCGTCGGCCTTGCCGATCGCGCGGAGCGAGGTGGCCAGAGCGCGCTTGGCATCGATGTCGTTCGGATCCCACTCCACGTACTTGGCCAGCTCGACGGCCGCCTGCTCGTGGTCGCCGTTGCGCTGCAGCATGGCCGCGAGGTTGTAGGTGGCGGCATTGCGGTCGCGCTGGAACATCTTCACGTCGGCCGCCGCCAGCCCCTGCGCGGTGCGGAAGTACGCGATCGCGCTGTCGGTCTGGCCGGTGTTGGCGAACAGCACGCCCATGTTGTAGTAGCCCTGCGGCATCGAGCGCGAGATGATCGACGCCATCCGGAACAGCGCCATCGCCGAATCGGCGTTGCCGTCACGGACGAACTCGGTGGCCGGGTTCATCAGCGGCAGCCAGGCCCGCTGGCGCCACGACGTGATGTCCTCGGCGCAGTCCGGGGCGAAGCGCGCCGCCCTGGTGAACGCCGAGTCGGCGCCGCGGATGTCGCCCATCTGCAGGTAGGCGCGGCCCATGTAGTACCACGCCGCGCCGTTCTCGCCCTGGTCGGCCTCGACGATGGCGCGGCTCGCCGTGCTGACGGCGTTGTTCAGGATGTCTTCCGTCTTCACGGGATCCGCCACCTCGGTGCCGCTCTTCAGGTAGGTCGCCGCGCTGGAGACAAGGAAGTGCCCGTACTTCAGGTCGCACGCCGGCTCCACGTAGCGGGTCGGCATCGCCTTCGCGACGCGCACCACCCGCTCCTGGGCGGAGGCGGCCTGGGATCCCACGAACATGAGACCCGTCAGTACCAGGATTCCGGTCGTCCTCATTGCTGCTCCTCGTTGCGACCCGCCGCGGCCATCGCCCGGGCGAGTTCGTGTGCCCGCTGCGCCACCGCAAGCGCAGGGAGCTGTGTTCGACGGGCAATCGCGGTGACATCGTCGAATTCCGGCTTGTAGCGCGGGCCGTCCGGCCCGTCCAGCACCTTCACCCGTACCGTGCCGCCCTCGAGCGGCACCTCGATCACGTGGCGGCCCAGCACCGTCCGGCTGGCTCGCATCCGGCGCACCCCGGCAGTGGTGCTGTGGCGGAAGAAAGCCTCCTCCACCCGACCCGCCGCCTCGGCGGGGCACTGGGCCTCGACCCGCACCCCGCTGCGCCCCTTCTTCATCTGGGTCGCCCAGATCTGCACATCCACCGCCCCGGCCTCGACCAGCGCCTCGCGCAGCGGTTCAAGGTACTCGGGAACCAGGTCATCCAGGTCGGCCGCCAGCACCTCGATCTCCGCCGCCTCGGCCACCGGCACCGCCACGAACAGCCGCAGCGCGTTGGCGTAGTGCCGGGGATCCCTCGTCCCGGCTCCCCAGCCCTGCGCCACCGGGCGCCAGCGGGTCGGGGGCGGCCCCGCGGAGAGGACCCTGAGAAGGGCCGCCCCCGTGGGGGTGACCGCCTCGCCCTCTACTGGCCCACCGCTGGTCACCTCGAGCCCCTCGAGGAGGATCGCGGTGGCTGGCGCCGGGATCGCCATATGGCCGTGGGCACCCTGCACCCAGCCGGTGCCCATGGGCAGCGGCCGGTGGTGGATCGCCGCGATGCCGAGGCGCTCGAAGCCCTCCACCGTGCCGACCACGTCGATGAGGGCGTCCCACGCCCCAACCTCGTGCAAGGAGACGACTTCGGGGGCCTTGCCATGCACGCGACCCTCCGCCTCGGCCAGGAGCCGGAAGACCGCCACCGAGCGCTGCCGGACCCCCTCCGAGAGGGGGGCCGCCTCGACCCGCCGGATCAGCTCCGCCACGTGGCGGTGGGGACCGTGGTGGTGGTGATCCCGGACACCCGGCTGCTCGGCCTCCCCACGCACCCGGACCGTGACCTTGGTGGCGGCGATCGTGGCCCGGCGGACCGGCTCGATCTCGATCGTAACGTCGTCCGCCAACCCCAGCCGCGCAGGCAGTCCGAGGAGCCATTCCGTCGGGGCGCCGCAGGCCACCAGTGCTCCGAGGAACATGTCCCCGGAGGCCCCCGCGGCAGGGTCGATGATGGCGAGGGAGGTCTGGGCAGACATCAGCCCTGAAATATCCCTCAGCGCTCCGTCTCAAGCAATTCGGTGGGATTTCGGTACAGCCACCCCGCGCCGGTGTTGAAGACGATCACCCGGTCGTCGGGCCCGATGGCGCCGAGCTGCCGGCGCGCCAGCGCGCCGGCGATCGCCGCCCCGCCCTCGGGCGAGAAGTCGATCCCCTCCTCGCGGGTGGCGAACGCCGCGAGGTCGAGCAGCGTCTCCTCGGTCACCGCCACCGCACTGCCGCCGCTCAGGCGCACTGCCGAGAGGATCAGCGCGTCGCCGAGCGGCCCGGGAACCCGAAGGCCGCTCGCTGCGGTGGCGGGATTCGCCCACGGCTCGGCGGTCGCTTCCCCGGCCTCCCACGCGCGCACGATCGGTGCGCATCCCTCCGCCTGCACGCTGTACATCCGCGGCAACGGGCCGGTGACCCAGCCCGCCGCCTCGAGCTCCTGGAACCCCTTCCACATCCCGATGAGGCCGGTGCCGCCGCCTGTGGGATAGACGATCGCCTGTGGCAGCACCCAGTTGGATTGCATCGCGATCTCGAGTGCGAGGGTCTTCTTTCCCTCGATGCGGTACGGCTCGCGCAACGTGCTCAGGTCGACCGCCCCGGTCTGCGCCGCGTGCTCGCGCGAGGCCTTGCCGCAGTCGCCGATGTGGCCGTCGAGCAGCACCAGGTCGCCGCCAAAGGCCTCGATCTGCGACAGGATGGTGGTGGGGGTGGTGCGCGGCGCGTACACCCGCACCGGCACCCCGGCGCGGGCACCATAGGCCGCGGCGGCCACGCCGGCGTTGCCGGCGGTCGGCAGCGTGAAGCGCTCGGCCCCGGCACGGACGGCGCGGGTCACCGCCGCGCTCAGGCCGCGCGACTTGAACGACCCGGTGGGGTTGGCGGCCTCGTCCTTGACCCAGGCGTCGCCGAGGTTGAGGGCAGAGGCGAGCCGCGGCACCTCGAGCAGCGGCGTGTCGCCCTCGCCCAGGGTGATCGGTTCCTCGTCGGCCTCGAGCGGCAGGAAGGTGCGGTAGCGCCACATGCCGCTGCCGCGGCGCACCTCGGCGCGCTCCTTCATGCCGTGCGAGCGGAGCGGATAGCGCACAAGGAACGGGCGGCCGCATTCAGGGCACACGCCGCGGAGGCCGTCCGGGGGATAGTTCTTGCCGCAGCCGCTGCACTCGAGATGCCAGTCCATGGTTCCCTAACTGTGGCGACGCACGTGATCGAGGACGCGCTCGGCGAGCGTGGAGGAGAATCCGGGGAGCGCCGCGATGTCGGTCACCGAGGCCGCTCGCACGCCCGCCAGCGAACCGAAGGCCTGCAGGAGCGCGGTGCGCCGCGCGGGGCCGACGCCGGGAATGTCGAGCAGCGCGGACGTGACGGTCCGGGCGGTCCGCCGCTTGCGATTGTAGGCGACGCCATAGCGATGCGCCTCGTCACGGGCGCGTTGCAGCAGCCGAAGCGCACTCGAGCGGCGCGGCAGCCTGAGCGGCGCATCACGCCCCGGAAGGTAGACCTCCTCGTCGCGCTTGGCGAGGGAAATCGTCGCGATGCGCTCCACGCCGAGCGCCCGCATGGCGTCGCGCGCCGCGCCGAGCTGGCCCTTGCCGCCGTCGATCACCACCAGGTCGGGAAGCGGGGCGTCCTCGTCGAGGCGGCGACGGAAGTAGCGGGTCACCACTTCGTGGATCGCGGCGTAATCGTCCTGCTGGCCAACGCCCTTGATGCGGAAGCGGCGGTAGTCGGCCTTGCGTGGTCGGCCCGCCTCGAACGCGACCAGCGAGCCCACCGTGTCGCGGCCCTGCGAGGTGGAGATGTCGATGCAGATCATCGTCCGCGGCACGCTGGTGAGCCCGAGCTCGCGCCCGAGCGCGTAGACCGGGTCCTCGGCCCGCTCGGCGGTCTCGAACGACTCCATCCGCAGCGACTCGAGCAGGTGGCGGGCGTTCTGGTCGGCGAGCTCCAGCCAGCGTGCCGCGGTGCCGCGCTGCGGCACGGACACCTTGGCGCCCTCGAACAGCGCCTCGATCGCGGCGAGGTCGCCGGGCGCGAACGGCAGCACCAGCCGCCACGCCCGCCCCTCGAGGGTGCGGTACGCACCCACCAGCCAGGTGCTGAGGATGTCGGGGTCGGCGTCGCCCTCGCCGCACTCGAGGAAGCGGTGCTCGCGGCCGATCACCCGGCCGTCGCGGATCCGCATCAGCACGGCGACGGCGTCGTCACCGTCGCGGGCGTAGCCGATGACGTCCGCATCGCCGGTGCCGATCACCTCCACCGCCGGCGGGCGCTCGACCTGCTCCAGCCACTTGAGCGTGTCGCGCAGGTCGCGGGCGCGCTCGAAGTCCTCGCGCTCGCTGGCGGCCTGCATCATGGCGCGGATCCGCGCCTTGAGGTCCACCGTGCGCCCGGCCAGGAACTCCAGCACCTCGTCGATCATGGCGCGGTATGAGGCGCGGTCCTGCCACCCCACGCACGGCGCGAGGCAGCGACCGATGTGGTAGTCGAGGCACGGCCGATCACGGCGCTCGCGCGGGATGTCGTCGAGGCAGGAGCGGACGGTGAACATCCGGCGGACCAGCCCCAGGGTGCGCCGCATGTCCGACACGTCGGTATAGGGGCCGAAGTACCGGGCGCCAGCGATGTCCCGGCGCCGGGTGGCGAAGACCCGCGGGAACGGCTCCGCCATCGTCACGGCGATCGAGGGGTAGCTCTTGTCGTCCTTGAGCCGCACGTTGAAGCGCGGCTGGTACTCCTTGATGAGGTTGTTCTCGAGCAGCAACGACTGCGCCTCGTCGGGCACCACGATGGTGTCGACATCGGCAATCCGCGCGACCAGCTGGTCGCGGGCGAGCGACTTCTCGCGATCCGGCGCGAAGTACTGCCGCACCCGGCTGCGCAGGTTCTTCGCCTTGCCGACGTAGAGCACTTCCCCGGCGGCGTCCTTCCAGAGGTACACCCCCGGTCCGTCCGGCAGCGTCTCCAGCTTGCGCTCCAGCTCGGCGTTCATCGCGCCCCCGTCGACCTCCGCCACCAGCGGCGAACGATCACCGCCGGCTCCGGCACGTCGAGCCACCACGCGATGGTGAGGTAGCTGAGCCCGAACGCGGGGAACACCAGCGCCGCCTGCGGCAGCGGTGCCAGTCCATCGGTCACGATGCGCGCGACCGTGGCGATGCCGCCCGCGGCCAGCGCCGCGCCCCAGAGCTTGGCCAGCTCCGGGAACGGCAGCGCGAAGCGTCCCAGTCGTCGGCAGAGCGCCCGGCGCAGCACCACGAACTCCACCCACCCCGCCAGCCCGCCCGCGAGCGTCAGGCCTGCGGCACCCCAGGCGCGCGGCAGTCCGAGGAGGTCCGGCAGCACCAGCGCCGCGAACGCACCGACACTGGCCGTGAGGCCGATGCGCAGCAGGCCGGCCCGGAGCGGCGTGACCGCGTCGTGCAGCGCGTAGAACGCCGAGGCATACAGCCGTCCGAGCGTCGCGGCGAGCAGGCCGAACGCGCTCCCGGCGAGGATCAACCACACGTAGCGGGCGTCGTCGGCGGTGTACCGCCCGCTCTGGTAGATCGCCGCGGCCAGCACGCCGCCGATGGCAAGCAGCGCCATCGCCGACGGCACGATGTAGTACGCCAGCCGCTGGGTCGCGGCATCGAGGCGCACGCGCAGGGCGGACGCGACCGACTCGGCGTCGCCGCGCTCACGGGCCATCTCCGGCAGCTCGGCGGCACTCACCGCCATCCCGAACAGCGACACCGGCAGCGTGTAGATCACCTGCGCGTTGGTCATCGCGGCGACGGCGCCGGCCGGGAGGAAGCCGGCGATCGCGAGGTCGATGAACCCGGCGATCTGGGCCGCGCCGCGCGACACGACAGCCGGAATGAAGGTGCGGAACACCGTCGCCACCCCCTCGACCCCGCGCCACGTTCCCGGGAGGATGGTCCCGCCCACCTGCACCACCATGGGCCACTGCACCAGCACCTGCAGCAGCGCGCCGGCCACCGAGCCCCAGGCGGTCCAGGTGACGAGGCTCTCGAGCCCGCGCGGCGCCACGACGATCGCGGCGATGATGGCCGCGTTCCAGATCACGGGGGCTGCGTACGAGACGAGGAACCGTCGGTGGGCATTGAGCACGCCGAGGCACCACGCCGAGAGCACCAGGAGCCCGACGCCAGGGAAGACGATCCGCACCAGCGTGGTGGTAAGCGCCTGCTTGTCGGCCGGCCATCCGGGCACCAGCACCGACACCAGCAGCGGCGCGAGCAGCACGCCGAGGGCGACGACGATCGCCACCACCAGCGACAGGAGGGCCACGACGGCGCCCGCCAGTCGGCGGGCATCGGCCTCGCGTTCCTCGCCGAGCTGGCGCGCGTAGACCGGGATGAACGAGGCCGAGAGCGCGCCCTCGCCGAACAGGTTCTGGAGGAAGTTGGGAATCCGGAACGCGGCGAAGAGCGCGTCGGCGACGTCGCCCTGGCCGAGGAAATGGGTGAGCGCGCGCTGGCGGACCAGGCCGGCGATCCGGCTCAGCAGGATCCCGGCACCGACCAGGTACGAGCCCTTGCCGCTCACGCACCGTCCCCGGGAAGGGCGGCTCGTCCGCGGCCCTCCTCGAGCAGCCGCCGCAGGAACTCGTTCTCCTCGCGCAGCTCGTCGACCGACTTCTGGAGCATCTCCACGTCGCCCTCGAGCAGCGCCAGGCGCTTCTCCAGCTCGGCGGTGGCCTCGCCGGGCTGCGCGCGCGGTGGATGCCGTTCCAGCCGGGCGCCGATGGCGCGCCCGATCGGCGAGTCGACCAGCAGCGCAACGATCGGGATGCAGAGCGCCACCAGCAGCGCGATGCCGACGATGCTCACCGGGAGTCTCCGGCGGTGGCGAGCGACGGCACCACGGTCGCCTCCGCCCAGGCGTCGGCCGCCTTGGCCGCCGCGGTGATCCACTCCTCGCCCCACGTGCCGAGGGCCGCGGCCACCCCGATGGTGCGTTCCTGCCGCTGGTCGAGGGGGAGCAGACGGGTGCGGAGGCGTCGAAACTGCGACCAGGCGATGCCATCGCGCTTCTTGTGATGGCGCTCCATCAGCCGCTCAAGGTCCTCGGTCACGAACCGCAGCTTGCGCCGGCGCGATTCGATCGCGCGCGCCAGCACCGGATCGATGGCCGTTCCGGCTTCCTGCAGCGTGGCTGCGGTCGCATCGATCGCCGCCTGCAGCTCCTCGATCGCCGCGGGCACGCGGCCGTCGAGGTCGCGCCGGACCATCATCCGGCCCAGCGCACCGCGGTCGTCGAGCACCGCGTTCGCGTCGAGCGCGAGTCGTCCCAGCAGCCGCTCGCTCACCGCGTCGATCACGCTGCCGCCCCAGCGCGGCAGCGGGGCCTGCGGCTCCACGTCGAGCAGCGGATACAGCGCGGCCGCCTGCCGGGTGAGGTAGCGCAGCTCACCGGGGCCGGCCACGTAGGCCGCCGTGGGGAGCAGCGCGGCCTCCACCACCGGCCGCAGCAGCACGTTGGCGGAGAAGCGCTCGGGCTCGCGCTGGAGGAGGGCCGCCAGCTCATCGCGCGTGAAGCGTTCACCGCTGCGCCGGGTGCGGAACGCATCGCCATCGCGCACCAACCGGTCGCGCCCCGCTGCGGCCTCCACGAACACGAGGGTGTGCCCCTCGCCGGCCCCGACCCAAGCATCGCGCTCCGGCAGGTGGGCGAGGGCGTGATCGAGCACGCTGCTCCGGTCGACCGCATCGAGGAGCAGCCGGACCTGTGCGCGCTTCATCGGTGCGGCGGTGGCATCGAGCATCGCGATGCCGAGTGGTTCCAGCAGCTCGGCGATCGCGGTGGCGAAGGCGGAATGGATGGTGGCGCCGGCCCGCCAGTGGCGATCGATCCAGGCGAGGGCGTGGTCGCGGGCGGCCCCGGGGGCAAGATCGGCGGCGAGGCGCTCGCGCGCGGCGGCCACGTCACGGATCGGGAGCGGCTCGGCGGCCATCGGGTGTTGCGGGGCGTCGTCGGCGCGTGGCGGCAGCCGCCACTCCACCACCTCGTCGGCGCGCGTCCACCACGCCGTGCGGGTCGCTTCGGCAAAGTCGTGGTCGTCGCCGGCGAGCCAGAAGACCGGCACCACCGGGCGATCCCAGTGGCGCTCCAGACATCGCGCCACGGCGCGGGCGGCGAGCGCCTTGTGCACCACGTACATCGGGCCACCGAAGAGCCCGGGTTGCTGGCCGGTGGTGACGGCGAGCGCCCCGGGGAGCCGCAGCCGCTCGGTGGCCGCCGATGGCCGCAGGAGATCGGCGGCCGCTGCGACGGACTCGCGCGGTGCGGGCGTCGGCGTGACGCCGGGCACGGGGTGCGACACGATGCGCAACGGCGGCCGCCCTCCGTCCTCCGTCATCCGACCTCCGTCAGCCGCGATGGTAGGGGTGACCTTGCAGGATGGTGGCGGCCCGGTAGAGCTGCTCGGCCACGATCACCCGCGCCAGTTCATGGGGAAGGGTAAGCGGGCCGAGGCTCCACCGCTCGTCGGCGCGGGCGCGCACCGCATCGCCCAGGCCCTCGGCGCCACCGATGACGAGCGCACGGTCGCGCGCGGCGGTGCGCCACGCATCGAGGCGGCGTGCCAGCTCCTCGCTGGTCCACGCCGCCCCGGTGCGGTCGAGCAGGGTGATCGCGGCGCCGTCGGGGACCAGCTTGAGCAGCCGCCGGTCCTCCTCCTCGCGCCGGGCGGTCGCGCTCGCCGCGCGACCGGCCTCCTTCGCCTCGTGCTCCTCGATCGTCACCACCCGGTCGAGGCGGCGGAGGTAGTCGTCACACGCCTCGCGGAACGCCGGCCGCAGCCGGCCGGTTTCGAAGAGCAGCAGCCGCATCAGGCATAGAGCCCGCGCATCCGGTGCATTGCGGCGACCCGCTCGATCGCCAGCATGTAGGCACCGATGCGCATGCTCACCCCGTGCTTGTCGGCCATCGCGACCACCTCGTCGAACGCCTTCGACATGATCTTCTCAAGGCGCTCGTTGACAGTCTCCTCGTCCCAGAAGTAGCCGCCGCGGTCCTGCACCCACTCGAAGTAGGAGACGGTCACGCCGCCGGCGTTGGCGAGGATGTCGGGGATGACGAAGATCCCCTTCTTGTCGAGGATCGCGTCGGCCTTGGCGGTGGTGGGGCCGTTGGCCCCCTCGCAGATGATCCGCGCCTTGACCGCGCCGGCGTTCTTGCTGGTGATCACGTTCTCGAGTGCGGCGGGCACCAGCACGTCGCACTTGAGGGTGAGCAGCTCCTCGTTGGAGATCACCTTGGCGCCGGGGAACCCCTCGAGGAAGCGGTGCTCCTTGATCCACTCCAGCACGCTGGGGATGTCGAGCCCCTTGGGGTCGTAGATGCCGCCCTTCTTGTCGCTCACCGCGACGATCCGCATCCCCTCGGCGGCCATGAGCCGCGCCGCGGTCGAGCCCACGTTGCCGAAGCCCTGCACCGCCACGGTGGCCTGGTCGAGCGGGATCTCGAGCCGCGCCAGCGCCTGCTTGGCCACCACCAGGCAGCCGCGCCCGGTGGCGTCGCGCCGGCCGAGCGAGCCGCCCATCTCGATCGGCTTGCCGGTCACCACGGCGGTCACGGTGTGGCCCTTGTGCATGGAGTAGGTGTCCATGATCCAGGCCATGACCCGCTCGTTGGTGTTGACGTCGGGCGCGGGGACGTCGCTGTCGGGGCCGAGGATCTCGATGATCTCGGCCGTGTAGCGGCGCGTCAGCCGCTCGAGCTCGTTGACCGACATGGTGGTGGGGTCGCAGATCACCCCGCCCTTGCCGCCGCCGAACGGGAGGTTCACCACGGCGCACTTCCACGTCATCCACGCGGCGAGCGCCTTGACCTCGTCGAGCGTGACGGCCAGGTCGAACCGGATGCCGCCCTTGGCCGGTCCGCGCGACGTGTTGTGGAGCACGCGAATGCCGGTGTACACCTCGATCTCGCCGTTGTCGCGCATGATCGGCACGGCGACGATGATCTGCTTCTCCGGCGAGCGGAGCACCTTGTAGAGCCCGGGCTCGAGGTTGAGCCGGCGGGCGGCGTCGTCGAAGCGCGACATCATCGCTTCGAAGGGATTGTCCTCGGTGACGAATCGACGGTCACGGTCCGGTTTGATGACCGAAATGGCACCGCGTCGCGTCTTGGGGTTCGACATCCTGTCTGCGCTCCGGTCCTTGGGGACCAAAGGGGAAAGGGTGGTTCAGGTGATCGGCGCGACCAGCGTGTCGATCGCGTCGCCCAGCTCCGCCTCGCCTGCCTCGAAGGTGATCGAGAGCATGGCCACCAGCGGTTCCGGCACGGAGGCCGGCCAGCGGTCCCGCAACTTCACCGCGTCCTTGGCGGTGATCACCACGTGGTCGGCGCGTCGCGACGCGTGGGCCAGCCACGCGACGTCCTCGTCGCGGTAGGCGTGGTGGTCCTTCCACGTGGCCACCTGCACCTGCGCGCCGGCGCGCTTCACCTGCGACACGAACGCCGCCGGGTCGGCGATCGCGCACGCTGCCACCACGCGGCGGCCATCGAGCGTCGACACCGGCTGCTCCCGGCCACTCACCAGTCCGCGCAAAACACCGAGCCCCAGGTGCGCGATGGCCACTGGCCCGCCGATCTCGGCGCGGATCCGATCCGCCATCCGCCCTGCCGTTTCGCGGTCGGCCCGCTTGCGGGTGACCACGGCCGCGTCGGCGCGGCGGATCGCGGGCCAGCGTTCCCGCCACGGTCCGGCAGGCAGCGACCATCCCACCGCGCGCGAGGTCTCCGCGCTCACCACGCAGAGATTGAGGTCGCGCCGCACATCGAGCCGCTGGTAGGCGTCGTCGAGCACCAGCACCTCGGCGCCGGCGGCGCGGGCCGCCCCGGCCCCGGCCCGGCGATCAGGATCGGCGACCACCACCGCCTCGGGCACCGCCTCGCGGTGCACCAGTACCTCGTCGCCACCCACCCCCCGCAACAGGATCCCGGGCCGGATCCCGCGGGCGGCGAACCGTGCCGCAACCCAGCCGGCGATCGGAGTCTTCCCCGAACCGCCGACGGTGAGGTTGCCCACGGCGATCGCAGGGAGCGGCAGGTCGTGACTCGCCAGCCAGCCCCGGCGGTAGGCACCGGCGCGCAGTCGCATCGCCGCCGCCCACAACCCGGAGGCAGGGACCAGCAAGGCACGGGCCGCCCGGGCATCGAGCCGACGGGAGGTCCAGAGCCACCGCACCGCCCGGTGCCCGTCGCCGCGCCTGCGGGCGCTCATGGGTGCCGCATCTCCGCCTCGAGTTCGATCATCGCCTCCCGGCACTTCCCGATCCCATCGGCCAGCCCTTCCCGGCCCTCCCCGACCCGGAACGGCTCGCCGTAGCCCACCACCACCTCGGCACGCGGCTTGGGGATCGCGAGTCGATCCCAGGTGCCGAGCCGCCATGCCGGCGCGGCCGTGGCGTGCAAGGGCACGATCCACGCCCCGGTGCGTTGGGCCGCCTGCACCACCCCCGGCTTGAGGCAGCGATGGGGTCCCCGCGGCCCGTCGGGGGTGATGGCCACCGGCCCGCCCTCCTCCAGCACTCGCACCGCACCGAGCAGTGCCCGGGCGCCGCCTCGCGACGACGACCCGGGCAGGATGCGGTAACCGAGGCCTGAAGCATAGTCACCGAGGTACTGTCCTTCACGCCCCAGCGAGACGACGATCGCGATCCCCCGGTCGCGGTGCCACCAGAGCAGCGGGAAGATCGCCTCGTGCCAGAGCAGGAAGATGTACGGCCGCGGGTCCTCGATGACCCAGGCCCAGCGCTCGGCGCCGACGGTGCGGTAGCGCCATGACCGGGCCAGCGCATTGACGAGCGGCGTCCCCACGGCGCGGACCAGGCCGCGCGGAAGCGGAAACCTCACGCTTCGAGGAGCTCCGCGGCGAGCGCCGCGACACGGTCGGCCGCCCCGGGGCCGCCAAGGCGCCGGCGCACGTCGGCAAATCCCTGGCGCTGGGCGATCGCCTGGGGACTGTCACGATCGAGCAGCGGGCCGATCGATCGCACCAGCGCCTCGGTGGTCACCGCCTCCTGCACCAGCTCGGGGACGACCTCGCGCTCCGCGATCAGGTTGACGAGCGAGACCCAGGGCACCGTGACCACGCGGCGCGCCACGTGATAGGTGATCGGGTGGGTGCGATACGCCACCACCATCGGCACATCCGCCAGCGCGGCCTCGAGCGTGGTCGTGCCCGACTTCGCGAGCACCGCATCGGCGGCGGCGAGGGCGAGCGAGGGGCGGTCACGCACCACGATCAGTTCCTCGCTGGTGGGGTAGCGACCCCACGAGGTGCCGGCCACCACCACGTGATCCACCAGCCCTGCGCGACGCAGCGCCGCCGCGGCGTCACGGTACGGTTCCCAGAGCCGCTGGATCTCGCCGCGGCGAGATCCCGGGAAGAGCGCCAGGACTCGCTCATCGGCCCCGATGCCGAGCTCGGCGCGCGCCGCGCCGCGATCGGGTGCCGCGCGGCTCTCCGCCAACGGGTGGCCCACGTAGGTGGCCTCGATGTCGTGCTGCCGGAAGAACTCGGCCTCGAACGGGAGGATGACCGCGAGCCGGTCCACCGCGCGGGCCCACCGCGCCGCGCGCTGCGGGCGCCAGGCCCAGAGCTGGGGCGCGATGTAGTGCAGCACCTTGACGCCGCGCCGCCGGGCGCCCTCGGCGAGGCGGACGTGGAACCCGGGGTAGTCCACCGTGATCAGCAGGTCGTGACGCCCCGCCTCGAACTCGCGGCAGAGGCGGCGGTACAGCGCCAGGTGTGCCGGAATCTTGTGGACGATCTCCACGAAGCCCATTGCGGCGAAGTCGTCGATGTCGCGCAGGATCGTGGTGCCGGTCGCGGCGATGTGCGGTCCGCCGATGGCGGTGATGGTGGCGCCGGGAAAGCGCTGGCCGAGCGCCTCGATGACGCGACTGCCGTGGAGGTCACCCGAAGGCTCCCCCGTGGTGACGAGGATGCGCGGGGTCATCGCCCGAGTGCGGGGACCGGCGTGCGCTGGACCGCGGCGGAGACCTCGAGGGCGAGCGCGAGCGCGGTGCGTCCCTCCTCCGCACGCACCACGGTGGCGGGGTTGCCGCGCACCGCGGCCACAAACGCCGCCAGCTCGAGCCCCATCGCGTCGGCCTCGGGGGCCCGCAACTCGACCGTCTCGACGATCTCCTGGATTGACGAACCGGTGCCCGGACGCCACCCCTCGCGCAGTCGCATGAAGGTGCCGCCGCCCGAGGCGAGGTCGAGCGAGAAGTACCCCGACGGCTGGAAGATGCGCAGCCGGCGAACCCGATCCCGCGCTACCCGCGATGCGGTCATCGAGGCCACCGCCCCGCCCTCGAACTCGACCCGCGCGTTCACCATGTCGAGGTGGGGCGAGAGGACTGACACCCCGCTGGCGCGCACGTCGGTCGACGCCGCGCCGCCCACGAGGTGGTTCGCCAGGTCGAGGTCGTGGATCATCAGGTCGAGGACCACGGCCACGTCGGTGCCGCGCGGCTGGAACGGCGCCAGCCGGATCCCCTCGAGGAACATCGGCCGCTCGAGATAGTTCATCGCCGCGCGCACCGCGCGATTGAACCGCTCGATGTGTCCCACGGCAAAGACGAGGTCGTGTCGCGAAGCCTCGGCAAGGAGTTCGTCCGCCTCGGCGAGCGTGCTGGCGAGCGGCTTCTCCATCAGCACCGACACCCCGCGACCGAGGCATTCCAGTCCCACCTCGCGATGCGCCACCGTGGGCACGGCCACCACCACCGCCTGGACCGCGCCGAGCAGGTCGGGGAGGGCGTCGAAGGCGCGCGTCCCCGCTTCCTCCGCCACGCGCCGGGCGCGCTCGCGGTCGGTGTCGTACACGCCCACCAGGTCGGTGCCGTGCAGCGCGGCGAAGTGGCGCGCGTGATGGCGCCCCAGCGCCCCGACGCCCACGACGCCGACCGGCATGGGTGTCATGCCGGGACGCCCCGCTGCGACGACGACACGAACTCGATGAAGTGGGCCACCTCGGGGAGGTCGGGGAGCTCGCTGCGCGCGCGCTCGAGCGCCTGGCCGAGGTTCAGGTCGGAGTTGAAGAACATCCGGTACGCCCGCTTGAGCGCCGCGATGGTGGTGCTCGGCATCCCGTAGCGGTTGAGCCCGATCGAGTTGAGGCCGTAGAGCTCGACCGGGTTGCCGACCGCCTTCACGAACGGCGGCACGTCCTGGTTGACGCGGGTGGCGCCGCCGACGAATGCGTGCGCGCCGATCTTCACGAACTGGTGCACGGCCACCAGGCCGGAGAGGATCGCCCGGTCCTCGATCGTGACGTGGCCCGCCAGCTGGGTCCCGTTGGCGATGATCACGCCGTCGCCCAGGTGGCAGTCGTGCGCCAGGTGCACATACGTCATGATGAAGCACTCGCGGCCCACGCTGGTCACGCCCGAGGCGGTGGTCCCGCGATTCACGGTGGCGTACTCGCGGATGATGGTGCCGTCGCCGATCTCGACCCAGGTCTCCTCGCCGCCGAACTTGAGGTCCTGCGGCGGCCCGCCGAGGATCAAGAACGAGCCGACGTGGACCCCCTCGCCGAGGCGCACGTTGCACTCAAGCGTCGCGCGCGCGGCGATCCGCGATCCGGACCCGATCTCCACGTTGGGGCCGATGATCGCGAACGGCCCGATCTCCACGTCGGCACCGAGCTCGGCCGACGGGTCGATCAGCACCGTGGAATGGATGCGATGGCTCACCGGTCCACCACCCGGGCCATCATCTCCGCCTCGCAGACCGCCTGGCCATCCACGTACGCCACGCCGCGCATCTTGCAGGTGCGGCCGCGGAACTGCACCATCTCCAGCTCGAAGCGCAGCTGGTCGCCCGGCAGCACCGGGCGGCGGAACTTGACGTTGTCGAGCGACATGAAGTACACCACCTTCGACTCCGGATCGTCGAAGTGGTCCATCAGCAGCATGCCACCGACCTGCGCCATCGCCTCGACGATCAGCACGCCCGGCATGATCGGATGGCCCGGGAAGTGGCCCTGGAAGAACGGCTCGTTGATGGTCACGTTCTTGAGCCCGACGATCCGCTTCTCGGGCTCGATCTCGAGGATGCGATCGACGAGCAGGAACGGATACCGGTGCGGCATCACCTGCATGATCCGGGTGATGTCGAGGGCGCTGGGATCGCGCCGCTCGCCCCGGCGGGCCAGCTCCTGTGCCAACGCGACGTTCCCCTGGTGACTGGGCCGTTCCGCCATGATGTGCGCCTCCACGCGGGCGCCGAGGAGGGCGAGGTCGCCCACCACGTCGCCGATCTTGTGCCGGACGAATTCGTCGGGCCAGCGCAGCGTGCCCGAAGCCACCCCGTCCTCCGAGAGGACCACCGCCATGTCGCCGGTGGCGCCCATCAGGAGTCCGCGGGCCCGCAGCGCCTCCACCTCGTGCACGAACCCGAAGGTACGCGCAGGGGCAATCTCGCGCCGGAACCCCTCCGGCGTCACCTCCAGCGCCATTGACTGCCGCCCGATCGCCGGGTGGGCCCATTCGATGGTGGCCGTGATCCGGAGCCCGGAATCGGGCGAGACCACGTAGCGGGCATCCCCGGCGGTGACCTCGAACGGGCGGGTGACCCGGACTACGGCCGGCTCGCCGGGATGCTCCACGATCCCGGCGCGGTCGATCAGCTCGAGCCACGGCAGGAACGAGCCGTCGAGCATCGGCGGCTCGGGGCCATCGAGGGTGACCAGCGCGTCATCGAGTCCCGCCCCAGCCAGCGCCGCCAGCAGGTGCTCCACCGTCTGGATCTCGGCCTGGTCGACGCCCAGGGCGGTGCGACGCTCGGTCGCGCGGACGTTGCCGACGCGGGCCGCCACCGGCGGGGCGTCCGGCAGGTCGCTGCGGCGGAACCGGATCCCGGCGCCCGGCTCGCCGGGGCCGATGGTCGTCGTCGTCGTCGCGCCGGTGTGCAGTCCCTGTCCGGAGATCGATGCCGTCGCCTTGAGGGTGCGCCTAGCCATCGTCATCCCTGCGGAGCAGCGCCTCGAGGGCCGCCACGTGCGGGGCGAGGCGGTACAGCGCGGCCTGGGCGCGGAGATACTCCCGGTGGGATCGCGCCGGATAGCCGGACACCGCCGCGCCGGCCGGGATCGAGGAGATCACACCGGCCTGTGCTCCGATCCGAGCGCCGTCGCCGATCTCGATGTGGCCGACCAGACCCGCCTGCCCCGCGAGGATGACGCCGTCGCCGATCCGGGTGCTCCCCGAGACGCCAACCCCGGCCATCAGGAGGCACTGCCTGCCGATGCGGACATTGTGGGCCACGTGCACCAGGTTGTCGATCTTGGTCCCCTCGCCGATCACGGTGTCATCGAGGGAGCCGCGGTCAATGCAGCTGTTCGAGCCCACCTCGACATCGTCTCCCAGGATGCAGCCGCCCAGCTGCGGGACGCGCCGATGGCCTGCCTCCGAGGAGAGGAACCCGAACCCCGGGCCACCGATGACCGCCCCCGCCTTGCAGATGACGCGATGGCCGAGCACCGATCCGGCGTGCACCACCACGCGGGGACCCAACTCGACATCGGCGCCAAGCGTGACCCCGTGCTCGATCACCACCAGGGGGCCGATGCGACACCGGTCGCCGAGCACCACGCCGTCGCCGATCACCGCACCGTGGTCGATGCGACATTCGCGGCCAAGGGTCACCCCGGTGCCGAGGCGTGCGGTGGCAGCGACACCCGGTGCCGGCCCGGCACCACCAGCGAGCGCCCAGGCCACCTCGACCATCGCCTCCATCGGGTCGTCGACCACGATCCGGGTGGCTGGTCCGGGGTCGCCTTCGCAGGCGGATGGCAGCAGCACGGCGCCGGCTGCGGACGCCGCGAGCGCGGACCGGAACTTCGGTCCCGAGCACACCGCGAGCTCGTCGGCGCGGGCCCGTTCGAGCGAGCGGACCCGCCGCAATGACACCCCACCATCGCCAGACAGGCGGCCGCCGACCAGATCGGCGACCGCCTGTGCAGTGAGGCCCTCCCGAGACGCTGGCGTCAGTCGTTCCCCGAGGTGCCGTCTGCGGCGGTGAGCCGCTGGATGGCGCGCTGGGTCAGGTCGAGCGACTTGTCCGCGGCGACGATGTTGCTGCCCTGCGAACTGACATCGAAGATCACCGCGAAGTTCCCCTCGGCCCGCAGCCCCTCGATGACCGCCATGACGCGTTCCTCGATCGGGTCGAGCAGCTCGCGCTGCCGATCGGCGGCCCGCTGGCGCAGCTCGTTGACCCGCTGGTTCAGCTGGCCCGCGAGGTCCTGTAGCTTGCGCTGCTCGGCCGCCCGGTTGCTCGGCGAGAGCATGACCGACTGCTGGTCGAAGGCCGCGGTGGCGGAATCCATCCGCGACTGCAGCTGGGTGAGCTCCCGCTGGTAGCCCGCCTCCTCCTGGCTCCAGATCGAGTCGGCCTGAGCGTAGCCGGGGGTGCGCTGGAGCACCGCCTGCACGGCCACGTAGCCGATCCGGGTGGGGGCCTGGCCCTGGGCCGCGACGAGCGCGGGAGCAGCGGCGGCGAGGGCGACCGCGCCAAGCGCGATCAGGGCGGTACGGAGACCGGTCATGCTCTGCATCCTCATCATTCCTGCCTGTGGTCACCCCGAGCGGGCCCAAGTGGCCCTCAGAGGGCGCTGTTGTCACCCCGAGCGGGCCCGTAGGGCCCGCGAGGGGCTAGAAGAAGTTCCCGAGCCGGAAGTGGAGCTTCCACCCCGGGTCCGGGCGGCCCTGGACGTCCGTCTTGTCGAACCCGTAGCCGAGGTCGACCCCGATCGGGCCAAGCGGGGAAACTAACGCGGCGCCCACGCCCGCGCCCCTGTAGAGACGAGTGGGGTCCCAGGCGCGCACACTGCCATAGACATTGCCGGCGTCGAAGAAGGTGTTCAGGTACACCGACTGTGACAGGCGCATCCCGGCCTCGACCGTGAACGCCGCGTAGGCCTTGCCGAAGGCATCGGCGCTGGCGGTGTTGGAGGCGGCGTTGGGGTCGAATCCCTTGGGCGTGATCGAGAACTCGTCGTAGCCCCGCAGCGGGACGCCGAACTGGACGCCGCCGAGCGAGTAGAGCTCGGTGAAGAAGCCGCCCGGGTTGCCGAAGATGAAGCCGCTCTTGGCGGTGATGCCGAGGGTGAACTGGATCCCGCCCCCGAAGCCCCGCTGGCCGCCGGCGCCCCCGAGCAGGGTGTACCAGCGGGTCTCGAGGTCGAGCTTCTGGTAGTCGCCGGTACCGCCGAGGATGCCGCCGTTCTGCTCGATCCCGACGTTGACGAGCGAGCCTGCCACCGGGAACGGCAGCCCGATCCGGTTGTCCCGCAGGAACGAGAGCCCCAGCGTCGAGCGCGAGCACGGCGAGCAGCGGAAGCGCTGCTGCAGGTCGGCCGATCCCTCGGTGAAGCGGATCCGCTGGAAGCCGTACGACGCGAAGACGCGCGAGTAGCGGGAGCCGAGCCAGGGGAGGCCGACCTGCAGCGAGCCGCCCTCCTGCTGCCGGCGGCCGAGGTCGCCCACGATGAATCGCTGCCGCGAGTTGAACACCGACACGGTGCTCGAGATGCGCGAGCCGAGCACGGCCGGGTCGGAATAGCTCAGCTGGAAGTCATTGATGTTGCGGCCGAACTGCCACTGCAGGCGGCCGCGCTTGCCGCGCCCGAACAGGTTCGGCTCCTCGAGGCCGAGGAACCCGCCGAGGCCGGTTCCCTGCCCCACCGACGCGCCGAAGTTGATGTTGCCGGTCCGCTTCTCGGTGACCCGGAAGGTGATGTCGACGTCGCCGTTGTCGAGCGGCGCGATGTCCGGCACCGGCAGCGGCTGCTCGAAGAAGTTCAGGTTCGAGATGTTCTGGTACGAACGGATCAGGCGCTCGCGGTTGAACAGCTCGCCCGGCAGGATGACGATCGCCTCGCGGATCACCCGCTCGTGGGTGACGTCGTTGCCGACGATCTCGACCCGGTTGATGTAGGCTGGCAACCCCTCCTGGATGGCGATCCGGAGGTCGAGCAGCGGCAGCGAGTCGCCGGCCGCGGTGCGGCGCGATTCCTGGGCGATGATCGCGGCGCGGATGTAGCCGCTGTTCGCGTAGAGGTCCTCGATCCGCTGCCGCGCGGTCTGCCAGTCGCTGCGGTTGAACACCGTGCCGAGCTCGGCCCCGGTGTTGATCTGCTCGGGCAGGGCGAACGGGAACAGCGCGCCGAGCTCCTCGGTGGAGAAGCGCGAGTTGCCGACGATCTCGACGCTGCCGACGCGGTACTGGCGCCCCTCGTCGACCGCCAGCCGGAGGATCGCCTTGCCGGTCTCGGGATCGGGCAGGAGGGTGTCGCCGGTGACCTGGAAGTCGACGTAGCCGCGGTCGCCGTACCAGTCGGGAAGGCGCTGGCGGATGTCCTGCTCGATCCGGTCATCCTCGACCTTGCCGCTGCGGAACCACCAGAAGCCTTCGGGCTTCGAGGCGATCGCCCCGACCAGCTCCTCGTCGCGGAACGCGGTGTTGCCGTCGACGGCCACCTGCGAGATCACCACCCGGTTGCCCTCGCGGATGTCGATCCCCACGCGCACGCCGTCGTCGATCGGCTCGGTGCGCGTGCTGACGCGGACACCGTAGTAGCCGGCGTCGCGGTACATCGAGTCGATGGCGAACGCCGAGCGGGCCAGCGCGGCGCGATCGAGCGGGCGTCCCGCGACGAGAGTCACCCGGTCCCGGACGTCGCGGGGCGAGATCTCGCGCGGGCCCGTCACCTCCCAGCCCCGCAGGATCGGCCGCTCCGTGACCACCAGCGCCAGCACCACGCGCCCGTCCGCCTCGCGCTGCTCGACGCGCACCGAGTCGAACTGCCCCGTGGCGAAGAGGGTGCGGATGGCGCGCTGGACGTCGCGGAACGTCACCTCGGTGCCGAGGACGATGCCGGCGGCGGTGGCGATCTGCTCGCTGGACAGGCGGGCGTTCCCCTCGACGACGATGCTATCGACGCGCGGGAAGCCGGCCGCGCCGGGGTCCTGGGCCGCGAGCGGCGCCGCCGCGGCAAGGGCCAGGACCAGCGCGGCGCCGAGCCAGCGGCAGGGGCGCGCCGCAGCGCGCCGACGCGAGGCGGTCAGGTTCGGCTCTCCGAGAGGGCGCGGAAGCCCAGGCGGGCCCCGTCCGCCGCCGCGTCGC
>CALGOK010000049.1 GCA_937961295.1 uncultured Gemmatimonadota bacterium | reverse complement strand
CACTCGCGCGGCCTCGTCGAAGAAGCCGCGCAGCTCCTCGGCGTCGTAGACGATCTTCATCGCGCGACCGCCGAGCACGTAGCTCGGCCGCACCAGCACCGGGTAGCCGATCCGCTCCGCCACCGCGAGCGCGTCGGCGAGCGACTCGGCGGTCCCGGCCGCCGGCTGGCGCACGCCCAGCTCGTTGGCGAGCGCCTCGAACCGGCGGCGGTCCTCCGCTGCGTCGATCGACTCGGGCGCGGTGCCGAGGATCGGCACGCCGGCGGCCTCGAGCCCCTTGGCGAGCTTGAGCGGCGTCTGGCCGCCCAGCTGCACCACCACGCCGACCGGTCGCTCGACGTGCACGATCTCGAGCACGTCCTCGAGGGTGAGCGGCTCGAAGTAGAGCACGTCGCTCACGTCGAAGTCGGTCGAGACCGTCTCGGGGTTCGAGTTGACCATCACCGTGCGGTAGCCGAGCTCGCGGAAGGCGAGCGTCGCGCGGACGCAGCAGTAGTCGAACTCGACGCCCTGCCCGATCCGGTTGGGCCCGCTGCCCAGGATGATCACCGTCTGGCGCTCGTCGGTCCCCGGCCCCGCCTCGTTCTCCTCGTCCCAGCTGGAGTAGAGGTAGGGGGTGCTCGAGGGAAACTCGCCGGCGCAGGTGTCGACGGTCTTGTACGCGGGCCGCAGCCCCAGCGCGTGGCGGCGTTCGCGCACCGCCGCCTCGGGCATCGTGCGCAGGTCGCCAAGCTGGGCATCGGCGAATCCGGCGCGCTTCATCCGCCGGAGCATCCGGCGATCGGCCGCGTCGTCGTGGCCCAGCGGGTGGCGGATCCATTCCTCCTCGAGCGCCACCAGCTCGGCGAGCTGGTGCAGGAACCAGCGGTCGATCCTCGAGGCCTCGTGGATCTCCTCCACGTCGATCCCCGCCACCAGCGCGCGCTTGACCTGGAAGAGGCGCTCGGGCGTCGGCCGGCGCAGCGCGCCGAGCAGCGTCGCGCGCTCGGTGTCGGAGAGGCGGTCGTCGAGCGGGCCGTCGCCGGTCATCCACCCCGCCCGGCCGATCTCCCGGCCGCGGAACCCCTTCTGGAGCGCCTCCTTGAACGTCCGCCCGATCGCCATCGCCTCGCCCACCGACTTCATTTGGGTGGTGAGCTGCGGCGAGGCCGCCGGGAACTTCTCGAACGCGAAGCGCGGGATCTTGACCACCACATAGTCGAGCACCGGCTCGAACGACGCCGGGGTGACCCTGGTGATGTCGTTGGGGAGCTCGTCGAGGGTGTAGCCCACCGCCACCTTGGCGCCGATGCGCGCGATCGGGAAGCCGGTGGCCTTCGAGGCCAGCGCCGACGAGCGCGACACCCGCGGGTTCATCTCGATGACCAGCTGCTCGCCCGTGGCGGGGTCGACCGCGAACTGGATGTTGCAGCCGCCGGCCGCCACGCCCACCTCGCGGATGATCGCGATCGAGGCGTCGCGCATCTGCTGGTACTCGCGGTCGGTGAGCGTCATCGCCGGCGCGCAGGTGATCGAGTCGCCGGTGTGGACGCCCATCGGGTCGATGTTCTCGATCGAGCAGACGATCACCACGTTGTCGGCGCCGTCGCGCATCACCTCGAGCTCGAACTCCTTCCAGCCGATGATGCTCCGCTCCACCAGCACCGAGTGCACCGGCGACAGCTCCAGGCCGCGCCGGAGCATCTCCACGAACTCGTCGCGATTGTAGGCGATGCCGCCACCCGAGCCACCGAGCGTGAACGACGGCCGCATGATCGCCGGGTAGCCGGTGGCCTCGATCGCGGCGAGCCCCTCCTCCACGGTGTGCACGGTCGTCCCGGCCGGCGTCGCCAGCCCGATCCGCCGCATCGCCTCGGCGAACTCGGCGCGGTCCTCGGCGATCCGGATCGCCCGCTCGTTGGCGCCGATCAGCTCCACGCCGAACTTGGCCAGCGTGCCGTCCTTCTCCAGCGCCATCGCCACGTTGAGCGCCGTCTGGCCGCCCATCGTCGGCAGCAGCGCGTCGGGCCGCTCCTTCTCGATCACCCGGGCCACCCACTCCGGCGTCACCGGCTCGACGTACGTCGCGTCGGCCAGCTCGGGGTCGGTCATGATCGTCGCCGGATTGCTGTTGACGAGGATGACGCGGTAGCCCTCCTCCTTGAGCGCGCGCACCGCCTGCGTGCCCGAGTAGTCGAACTCGGCACCCTGCCCGATGACGATCGGGCCGGAACCGATGATGAGGATCGAGGAGAGGTCAGTCCGCTTGGGCATCCACCAGGTCCTGGAGCGTGCGTTCGAAGGAGAACTGCGGCGACCACCCGGTCGCCGCGACGAGCCGTGCCGGGTCGCCGACCCGCCCGGAAATATCGGCGGGACGCACCAGCGACGCATCCCGCACCGGGACCGCCTCGACCCCCACCAGCCGGGCCAGGTCCCGGAAACACTGCTCGAGGTGCTGGCCGGTGCCCGAGGCCACGTTGTACACCCCGCCGGCCTCGCCGCGCTCGAGCAGCAGCAGGTAGGCCCGCACCACGTCGCGGACATCAAGGAAGTCGCGCACCACGTCGAGGTTGCCCACGGCGATCTCGCGCTCGCCGGTGCGCCGCGCCTCGAGGAGCCGCCGGGCGAACGCCGGCAGCACGAAGCGGCTGTCCTGGCCGGGGCCGGTGTGCGGGAACGGCCGTGCGGTGGTGACCATGATGCCGCTGGCGAACAGGCCGCCAAGACCCTGCTCCGCCTGCCACTTGCTCTCCGCGTAGGGCGAGATCGGCGCAGGTGGAGTCGTCTCCGCAATCGGACCGTCGTGGCCCGCGCCATAGACCTCCGCGGTGGACACGAACAGCAGCCGCGGCCGTGCTCCGATCGCCTCGAGCGCCTGCCCGAGGCCGATCGTCGCCTGGGCGTTGACCTGGTTGGCCAGGGCAGGATCCCGTCGGGCGTCAGCGCCCGAGGAGACGGCGGCCAGGTGCACGATCGCGTCGACCTCCGCCGCGGCGATCCGGGCGCGATCGGCCGACTGGGTGAGATCGGCCTCGAAGGTGGCCACATGCATCGCGTCATCGGGATCGAGCCACGCGCCGGGCGGCGCGCCGCCCGGGCCGGGGACCGCCACCACGTCGTGGCCCTGCCGGCGCGCCTCGCGCACCAGCCCGCGGCCGACGGAGCCGTCAGGACCGGTCACCAGCAGCCTGCTCACGACTTGGGGAGTCCCGCCAGGTCGGCGTCGACCATCATCCGCACCAGTTCCTCGAACGACGTCTTCGGTTCCCAGCCGAGCTCATCGCGCGCGCGCGACGGGTCGGCGAGCAGCAGGTCCACCTCGGCGGGGCGGTAGAAGCGCGGGTCCTGCACCACGTGCTGGCGCCAGTCGAGCCCCACGTGCTCGAACGCCACCCGCACCAGGTCGCCCACGCTGTGGGTCTCGCCGGTGCCCACCACGTAGTCCTTCGGCTCGTCCTGCTGCAGCATGCGCCACATCGCGTCGACGTAGTCGCCCGCGAAGCCCCAGTCGCGCTGTGCCTCGAGGTTGCCGAGGCGGAGCTCGGTGTCGAGCCCGCGGGCGATGCGTGCCACGCCCATGCTGACCTTGCGGGTGACGAACTCCACGCCGCGGCGCGGCGACTCGTGGTTGAACAGGATGCCGCTCACCGCGTAGAGCCCGTAGCTCTCGCGATAGTTCACGGTGATCCAGTGGCCGTAGAGCTTGGCCACCCCGTACGGCGAGCGCGGGTGGAACGGGGTGTCCTCGTCCTGCGGCGTCGCGCGCACCTTGCCGAACATCTCCGAGCTCGACGCCTGGTAGAACTTCGCCGTCGGGCAGGCGAGCCGGATCGCCTCGAGGATGCGCGTGACGCCGAGCGCGGTGAACTCGCCCGTGAGGACGGGCTGGGTGAACGACGTCGGCACGAACGACTGGGCCGCGAGGTTGTACACCTCGTCGGGCTGCACCTCGCGCACCACGTTGGTGAGCGAGTGCTGGTCGAGCAGGTCGGCCGCCTCGATCCGCACCCGCGGGATCAGGTGGTCGATCCGCTCGTAGGAGTGGTGCGACGTGCGGCGCACGACGCCAACCACCTCGTATCCCTTCTCGAGGAGGTACTCGGCGAGGTAGGACCCGTCCTGGCCGGTGATTCCCGTGATCAGCGCTCGTGGCATTCTGCGACCCTGGTGAAGGGTGATGGGTGAAGGGTAAAGGGGGCGCGGGGCGGAAACCCCTTCACCCTTCACCCTTTACCCTTCACCCCCCCTCCGCTAGATTGGAGGGCTGTCTAGAACCTAGTATCAAGGAGTCCGAACCATGGCACGCGTCTGCACCGTCTGCGGCAAGGGGCCGACGACCGGCAACCACGTCAGCCACGCCAACAACCGGCGCAAGCGGCGCTGGATGCCGAACCTGCAGACCGTCCGCGTGCTGGTGGACGAGGCCCCCAAGCGGGTCCAGGTCTGCACCCGCTGCATCAAGAGCGGCAAGGTGGCGAAGGCGACCGCCTAGCGGTCGACTCGGCGGTCGTCCCGAGGAGTCGCCGCAGGCGACGATGAGGGATCTCTCCGCCGGCGAGGGACCCCTCTCCCCAGCCACCCCCCACGGGCGGCCTCCCACGCGGAGGCCGCCCGTTGTCATTCCGGGCCGCCCGGCAGAAAAAACGGGGGACCCGAAGGTCCCCCGTCGCCACGTCGCCCGTCGCATCGCCGTCGTCACTCGGCGACGAGCTCGATCCGCGCCATCTCGGCGCCGTCGCCGGGCCGGTGGCCCAGCTTGAGGATCCGGGTGTAGCCCCCGGGCCGGGCGGCGAACCGCGGTCCGATCTCCTTGAACAGCTTGGTGAGGATCTCGCGATCCTTGATCTTCCGCTCCGCCTGGCGCACGGCGTGGAGGTCGCCCCGGCGCGCAAGGGTGACGAGCTTCTCGGCGTACGGCCGCAGCTCCTTCGCCTTGGCGACGGTGGTGGTGATCCCCTCGTGGCGGAACAGCGACGCCGCCATGTTGCGCATCAGCGCGCGCTTGTGCGACGCGGTGCGCGAGAGCTGGCGTCCCTTGACCCGATGCCGCATGACTCAGCCTTCCCCTTCGGTGCCGGCCGTCGCCATCGGCGACGTCCCCTGGTCGACGATCCGGAGGTCGCCATCGACCTCCTCGAACTGCATCCCGAAGCTGAGGCCTTCCGGCTGCAGCAGCTCGGCGATCTCCTGCAGCGCCTTGTCGCCGACGTTCTTGACCTTGAGCAGCTCGTCGCCGGAGAACTCCACCAGGTCGCGCAGGGTGCGGATGTTGGAGTTCTTGAGCGAGTTGAGCGAGCGCACCGACAGGCCGAGGTCGTCGATCGGCCGGGCCAGGCGGGCCATCAGCCCGGTGGCGGGCGCCGGCGCCGGCACC
>CALGOK010000048.1 GCA_937961295.1 uncultured Gemmatimonadota bacterium | reverse complement strand
CGGCACGGTGTATGCTCTGTTGCTCCTTGAGGCGGCGCCCACCCGCTCCTACACCCTCCCCCTCGATCCGCCTTTCCTCGTGCTTGTGCACGGCGTCGTGGCGCTCCCCCCGCGCGGGGCGCTCGCCCTGGCACGGGGAACCCGACGCCTCGCGCTCGGCGCGGTCGCCGTCGCCTCCGCCACCGCCCTGCTTGCCAATGCACCTGCCGGCAGCCACCTGGCGCGCGGACTGGTCGCGGGCGGCACCGGCTGGCTCGGCGGACGGCCGGTCGGGCCGCCGGGGCCGCTCGAGCCGCGCACCACCGCCCTGCTCGCCGCGCAGCAGGCCCCCGATCCGGCGCTCGTCGCGCTCGCCAACCATCTGGCGGCTCCCGGCACGGCCTCGCGGCCGGTCTACTTCTACGCCGCGACCTATGCGCTGCCGCCGTTGATCGGGGTCGAGAAGCGCCACTACATCAACGACGACTTCATGTACTCCGATGCACGGGGCGAGCAGGAGCGGGCGTGGCTGGCCGCGCACCCCGAGGCGCTGGTGGTGATCAGCGAGGGCCAGTGGCAGCGCCTTGGCGAGCCGGCCGCGAGCGAACCCGGCAGCGAGTACGGCGGCTACCTCGCGCCGACGCTCACCAAGCGGCTGATCGGGGTGCTGGCGAGCGTGCACCTGCGCGAAGTGCCCCACGAACTCGTGGCTCGCGAGCAACGCTGGCGCCGCACCGTCGGACAGTACCTGGTGGCGGACCACGCACCGACGGCGCGCTTCGGTGACCTGCTGGTGCTGGAGCGGACCGGCGCCGCTATGGCTTCGCGTACACCGTGAAGATCCCGGCCCCGCCGGCCGCGTATCGCAGCACGCCGTCCCCGCCGACCGGCACCTCACCCAGCTCCACGGCGTTCGACGTCGTGCTGCTGATGCCGTAGCGACCCGGGGGAAGTCCGGTGACGGCGAGCACCTCGGACCGGTCGAGGTGGATCACCACGACGGCCCCGCCATTGGTGTTGACGAATCCCACCGGACGGACACGCGCCACGTCGCTCAGCGCGCTCACGCGCCGGGCACCCATCCGCACGTAGCGGAAGTACTGGCGCAATCCGACCGACCGGCTGGCAAGCAGGGGCTGGTTGTTCCGGATCCAGTAGTACGCACCGCCGTTGTCGCTGGAGGCCGGGAAGCCCAGGGTGAACTGCTGCCAGGATGCGGCGTTGGCGATGGTGAGGTCCTTGTAGAGGTCGTCGGCATCGCTCCCGATGTGCTCGAGCATCCCGGTGGCCACCCCGTGCTGGACGCCGCGGGCACGGATCGCCGCGAGATTCGCATCGGAGACGCCGGCGTACCGGTGGTAGGACAGCTCGCGGACATAGCCGAGCGCGCCTGGCACCGCGATGATCTGGTCGAACCAGGTCGGGGCGTTGGCCATGCTCATCGTCGACGGCGCCACGAACGCCGGCTGGAATCCGGCGGCCGCGAGCCGTGCTCCGGTGGCGACGATCGCCTGGCCGATGGACGGCCCCCGCCAGATGGTGTTGTTGTCCGGCTCGAGAATGACCTCCACAGCGTCCGGCACCAGGGCGTAGCGAGATTGCAGGTGCTGGAAGACCGCCAGGATGAACTCGGCATACTCCGCAGGGTCCTCGTGTGCACGCGACGCCGTGCCGAACGAGACATAGTTCAGGCTGACGTAGAGGTGCTCGCCGTTGGCTGCCACCAGGTCCCGCATCGGCAGGATGATCGCCTCCACCGACGCATCGAGCTCGCTCCAATGGAAGCCCGCCGGGTTGATCGCCGTCGGGCTGGCATTGTCGTTGACCGGCGCGTAGCGGAGGGACCGCCACTCGTTTTCGCTGATGGTGCCCGCACGGAACGCGGCGTAGTTGTCGACGGGATGCTCCGACCCGCTGCGCACCTCCAGGCGGATCCGGTTCACCCCGAGGTCGTTCACGGCGAGCTGCATCAGTGACGACCTCCAGGACGCGAACGCCGGGTTGGCCTGCCCGGCCTGCGAGGTCGCCTCCCAGCCGCGCATGGTCTGGAAGGTGACTGCCGCATTGAGCGCGACCGTGGCTGTCACCTGTTCGGGTGGCGGCGGAGGCGGAAGCGGCGACGGTGGTGGCTGTGGCCCAGGGGGGGGCGGGACCGACCCGTCCACCGGCTGTGTGCTACAGCCGGGCAGCGCCACCAGCAGCACCGCGAGCAGGCCCAGGCGGCGGGTTCGGATCCGGAACGGCAGCATGCACGACTCCTTGCTCGGGTCGCGCATGCGACCCGGAATGGTCATCAAACCCGGGGCGACGAGGTCCGGTTCCACCAGGGCAGCAGTGCCAGGGCGACCACCAGCACCACCGCGAGCGCCCCGTACGGCTGGATCCCGCGTGCCAGGAACGGCGCGTAGGCGGAGGCCGTCTTGCCCAGCACGATCATGATCGGCAGCGTCGGCCCGGTGGTCACCAGCATCCCGAGCGACGTGGGCACGTCCTCCCGCATCATCGCGACGGCGAGCGAGACGAGCGCCGAGCTCGCGATGAGCGACCAGCGCCAGGGAGCTGCCATCCGGCGGAGCACCGGGATGGCGAGGAGGAACAGCAGCGGCACCGCCGGGACGAGGTAGCGCACCCCGGTGTTCCACTGCAGGTGCGCGAACTGGTTCGCGCTGCTGAAGAGCCAGAGGGCAACGAATGCCAGCAGGGCCACCGCCACCTCGGAGCCGCGTTCGTCGCGGCGACCGGCGAACGGCGCCGCCAGGCCGGCCGCCAGCAGCGGTGAGAACGCGAAGAGTCCGTAGCGCGGGTCGACTAGGTTGCGCCAGAGGAGGTCGAGGCTCGGCAGCGCGAAGCCGTTCCATCCGCGCACGCTGAACTCGGTGGCCGGCATGTATCGTTGCGCCGGATACCAAGGCACGCCGAACGCGAGCCATTGGTAG
Source organism: uncultured Gemmatimonadota bacterium (assembly GCA_937961295.1). Taxonomy (GTDB): domain Bacteria; phylum Gemmatimonadota; class Gemmatimonadetes; order Gemmatimonadales; family GWC2-71-9; genus Palsa-1233. The sequence goes on along the minus strand of CALGOK010000048.1, from coordinate 1,847 downwards.
CCCAGCAGCAGGAGGACGGGACCGATCGCGCCCGCGACGCAGGCCCCGCCGAGCCGCAACGCGCCGCGCAGGCGGCCGGCCTGCCACCCTTCCGCCAGCGCCCAGGCCCCGAAGACCACGGCCAGCGGTGCCGCGCTGTAGTCGAGCAGCAGGCCGAATCCCAGCAGCGCACCCGCCGCTGCCCACGCCGCCGGCTGGCGCGCGGCCCGCCCGCCGGGCCGTGGCCGGGTCAGCAGGATCCAGGCGAACAGCACCGCGTGCGCCAGCAGCACGTTCTGGTTGAGGAACGCGGAGCGGAACAGGATCGGGGTGGCAAGCGCATAGACCACCGACCACCCGAGTGCCGCGCGCTCCGACTCACCGCGCGATCGCAGGTAGCCGAAGAGCATCACCACCGCCAGCGCACCAAGCGGCGCCATGAGCCCCACCTGGGTCACGATCGCGGCGAGCGCCAGCCGCACGTCGAGGCCGCGCGCGCGCATCTCGTTCATGAAGTTGGTGCGATTGGGCCGCGGATCGTCGTAGCTGGCGGGGGGCTTCGGCGCGGCGAGGTCGGGTCGCAGCGCGAACACGCCGGCAATCGCCGGGCGGGCCAGGAGGTACGGTGCGGCACCCAGCAGCGACGCGCCGGGATTGCTGTTGATGTAGCCGCCGCGGCCGGGGATCTCGAAGAGATCCGGGTGCAGGCCGAGATACGGATCGACGCGCAGCGTGTGATCCCCGCCGATGGCGACGGCGAGATACGTCTCCCGGACCACGTTGGTCGTCAGGAACGCCGCGTAGACCAGCCACGTGGTGAGGAACAGGCGGAGCGCGACGGACGGACGGGGCATGCCTCAGTGCGGCCGGTAGAGGACCCACGCGTTGTAGATCACCCACAATCCGACCGTCGCGAGCAGCGAGCGATCGGAGAGCACCGTCTCCGTCGGCGTGCCCATGTCGCGCTGGTGCACGAGGTAGAGATACCGAAACACCCCGTACAGCACGAACGGCACTCCGTAGCTCAGCTCCTCGGTGCCGACCATCAGGGCTGTGGGTGACGTCAGCGTGTACATCAGGTACGCCACGATGGTCACGGCCAGCAGCACCGCGGAGACCTGGTCGAGGAACTGGGTGCCGTAGTGGGCCAGCACGCCGCGATGCCGGGCCGAGTCGTCGCCGAGCACGGCGAGTTCGTGCCGGCGCTTCGCGAACCCGAGGTACAGCGCGAGCAGGCCGCCGCAGAGCAGCAGCCACACCGACGGTGGCGCGGCCACCGCGGCCGCGCCGACCAGCAGCCGGATCACGAAAAACGAGGCGATCGCGAACACGTCGAGGATCACCACGTGCTTGAAGTGCAGCGAATAGCCGACGTTGAGGACGAGGTAGGCACCGAGCCAGGCCGCCGCCCCGCGGTCCACCACCAGCGCCAGCGCAACGCCGCTCCCGGCGAGCACGGCAGCTGCGATGCTGGCATGGCTCGTGCTGACCTGCCCCGACGCCACGGGTCGGTGGCGCTTGACGGGGTGGGCACGGTCGGGCTCGCGATCGCGAACGTCATTGAAGGCATACACCGCGCTGGCAGCGAGACAGAACGCGACGAACGCGAGGAGCCCGTCGAGCACCGTCGCGGGATCGCTGGCCTTGCCCGAGAACAGCAACGCCGCGAGGACGAAGAGGTTCTTGGTCCACTGGGCCGGACGCAGCAGCCGCAGCCAGGCCCGCGCCCCGTCCGCCCGGCCCGCGTCCCCGAGTCCCGCCTCGTTGCTCGACATGGCCCTCCCAAGCCGCCAGTTCCGTGCCGCCGGGCGACGCACGCGGCACCGGCGATATGTTGAAACGTAGCCTCCACCCCGGGGAGCCGTCCC
>CALGOK010000047.1 GCA_937961295.1 uncultured Gemmatimonadota bacterium | reverse complement strand
GGGGAACTTCCGCCATGGTGTCCGCACCGCCTTTCGCGGAGGATGGAGGGTGGAGGATGGAGGGTGGAGGAGCCCGATCTCTCCATCCCCCATCCTCCACCCTCCGTCATCCGTCATTCGCCATCGTCCTTTGGCTTCTGCAGTCGCGACAGGATGTTGATTCCCGTCGCGGACTCGATTTGTTCCGTGAGCTGGATGATCGCCGCGGGGAGTTGTCCCGCGGCCTTGCCGACGCCGGCGCCGTGTCCGGCGGAGTCGATCACGGTGACCTTGTCGATCTTCATGTCGCCCACCGAGCCGCTGATGTCGCGGATGATGTCGGGCAGCATGTTGAGGATGAAGATCCGCTCGGCCTGGCTGCCGGCGTTGTGGTACAGCTTGATAGTCTCCTCGAGCACGAACAGCCGGGCGCGGCCGTCCTCCGCGATCGACGCGGCCGCGCCCTTGGCCCGCTGCTCCGCCGCGTCGCGATCGGCCTTGGCAGGAAGCAGCACGTCGGCCTCGAGCCGCCGCTGCTCGAGCGCGATCCGCTCCTGCTGCAGCGTCTGCTCGGCGACGACGCGCGCTTTCTCGCCCGACACCTTCGCCTCCGCCTCGCGCGCGAGCGCCTCGGCCTCGAGCTCGGCCTTGCGGACGCGGAGCCGGTTGTTCTCCTCGGTGATCTTGAGGTCGGCCTGGATCGCCGCGACCTGCGCCGCCTGCCGCGCCGCGGCCTCGGTCTGCTCCGCCTCCGCGGCCTTGTTCGCCTCGGCCACCCGTGCGAGGGTGAGGATCTCGGCGGTCTTCTGGCGACCGATCGAGTCGAGGTACTTCACCTCGTCGGTCACGTTCTGGATCTTGAGCGTGTCGAGCTCGAGTCCCAGCTTCTTGAGGTCCTCGTCGGCCTCCTCGATCAGCACGTTGGCGAACTTGAGGCGGTCCTCGTTCACCTCCTCCGGCGTGAGCGTGGCCAGCACGCCGCGCAGGTTGCCCTCCAGGGTGTCCTTGGCGATCGACATCACGTCGCGGAACGGCTTGTTGAGCAGGCGCTCCACCGCGTTGTCGCTGATCGGGGCGCGGCCGCTCACCTTGACGTTGGCGATGCCCTGCACGTGCAGCGGAATGCCGCCCTTGGAGTAGGCGTTCTGCACGCTCACCTCGATCGGGATCGTGGTGAGGTCGAGCCGTGACACCTTCTCGATGATCGGGATCCTCATGGTGCGGCCGCCGTTGAGCACGCGGTAGCCGACCTCGCGGCCGTCGCTGGTGCGGCGCTTCCGGCCGGTGATCACGACCATCTCGTTGGGGAGGCAGATCACGATCAGCGACTTGATCACCCAGGTGATCGCGGCGACCACGCCGAGGGCGACGGCGCCGAGGATCGCGAAGGTGGGAGTGTCCATGGGGCCTCAGGGAGTGGTTGGGGGAAGGCCGAGCTGCGCGGTGGGGATCACCTCGGCGACGCCGCCCTCGGTGTGGCGGATCAGCACCTCGGTGCCGACGCCGAGCCCCTCGGTCACCTCGGGATCGAGTCGTGCCGTGAGGTACGCCTGGCGACCGGCGACCATGACCGTGATGCGGCCGCGCTGGCCGGGGGCGATCGGCAGCGTGACGGTGCCGATGCTCCCCTCGAGGTCGCGGTCGCTCAGCGCGTCGATGGCGCTGTCGGTCCGGCGCAGCCACGTGAACACCGCGTGGGTCAGCAGCCACGCGCCGACGCCCATCGAGCTGGCCAGCAGGAACGCGCTGGCCGCGTTGGTGCCCGCCAGGGTCAGCAGCGTGCCGGTGGTGCCGAACGCCGCGAGCAGGAAGGTGAGGTTCCGCGGCCGGAACAGCCCGAGGACGATCTCGCCCACGCCGGCCGCGACACCACCCGCGTGCTCCACCTCGAGATCGGCGTCCACCTCCGCATCGAGGTCCATGGCATCGCTGTCGCCACCCCCGAGCACGGAGAAGAGCACCAGCCCGACGCCCAGCACCATCGCGAACAGGTAGACTCCGAGCACGCGCACCGCCTGGTCAGGGTGACGGAACGTGACTCGTGAATGTACTGCCGATCGGCGGATCCGGTCAGGGCGTCGCGCGACCCGATTCGGCGAACTTCTCCGGGTGGCGCGCCATGGCGCACGCGTAGCGGCCGCGGATCGCGGCGAGGTCGGCGGCCTCGTCGTCGCCCGGCACGAACGCCGGCGTGAGCCGGACCTCGCGGGTCGCGTAGTCGAGCGCCACGGGGATGATCGGCACGCCGGCGCCGCGCGCGATGTGCCAGAAGCCGGACTTCCACTCGGCGACGCGCCGCCGGGTGCCCTCCGGCGCGATCCCGAGGTAGAAACGGTCGTGTGCCGTAAACCGTTCGACGGCGTGCTGCACCGTGTCGGAGCGCACCCGTCGGTTGATCGGCTCGCCGCCGAGCCAGCGCAGGATCGGCGCGGCGGGGAAGAAGAACAGCGTGTGCTTGGCGATCCAGGTGATGCGCAGTCCGGCGGCGAACATCGCCGGCATGCACACGAAGAAGTCCCAGTTGGAGGTGTGGGGCGCGAGGATGAGCACCGCCTTCGGGGCGGTCGGGAACTCGCCGGTCACGCGCCAGCCGACGCGGGCGAGCAGCCAGGTCATCGCGCCACGGCTGCGGGCGGTGCCGCGGCGTGGGGGGCCGGGGGAACTGCCGACTTCGCTCGGGGTGATCGTCACGGAGCCCTCGTGTGGCGGCATGTCAGGATATCCGGGTGCGACGCTGCGTGCCATTCGACGAGCACCGTGCGGCAGGCCGTGAATCATTGTGACGCTCGCTGCGTAGGACACCCCGAACTCCCACCATCATGGAGGACCTCGATGCCCCACGCCAACCGCGCCGGCGCCCTCGCCGTCGCCGCCATCCTCGCCGCCATGGCCCCGCTCGCCGCCCAGGCTCCCAAGGCCGACCCCGCCGACGTCGCCTCCCCGCGTGCGATCGTCGAGGCAGCCTACGAGGCCATCGCGCGCAAGCCCGGCGAGACCTATGACTGGGCCCGCTTCCGGACCCTCTTCCTTCCCGAGGCACGGCTGATCCCGAACACCGAGCAGAGCGGCGGCTCCTTCACCGTGCTCACGCCGCAGGACTTCATCGACTGGATCGACGGCGTCACCAATCTCGGTCCCGACGATCGCGGCTTCCGCGAGGTCGGCGTGCACAACGTGGTGGAGGAGTACGGCGACATCGCCCACGTATTCTCCACCTACCAGAAGCACTTCCACGGCGACGACCAGGTCCTCGGCGGCGGCATCAACTCGTTCCAGCTGGTCCGCAAGGACGGCCGCTGGTGGATCGTCGGCATCGTGTGGGACGAGCCGAGCGGGGCGGGACCGATCCCGGAGAAGTACCGGCCGAAGCAGTAGGACGAGCAGCCCGCAGGCGCGCCGTTTCCCGCGCGCCCCGAGGGGCGCGCCTGCGGTTGCTGCGGTGGTTCAGCTGATCACGACTTCCGTGACCATCCCCTTCATCACGTGCGGCACGCCATCGGCCGGATCAGGCACCCAGCAGAGCAGCAGGTAGCGTCCCGGCGCCAGGTCGACGGTCATGAAGTTGGCGAGTCCCGGCGAGATCGCGCCGTTGCCGCCGATCGGCTGTCCCGGCGGCGGCGTGGTGGCCCCCGGCTGGACCCCGGCGAGGTAGCTCTCCATCGTGGCGCCCTCGTCGAGGCGCACCAGCGCGATCTCGTGCGTCTGCGCGCCGGTGTTCTCGATCCGGAGCGTGTGCGTGCCGGCCGTCAGGTCGGGAACGACGAACCCGAACTCGTTGAGCTCGATCGTGGCATCGTGCGTCGGCGCGTCGGCGACCACCGGGGTGCCGCTCACCGTGAGCGGACGGATCATCCCCTTGGCCAGGTGGGGGATGCCATCGGGCGACGGAATGAAGCAGAACAGCACGTAGTCGCCGGCCGGCAGGTCGGACGTGGCGGCAGAAGTGCTGCCGGGGAGGATCATCCCCCCGCCGCCGAGCCACGTCAGGAAGTCCGGCTCGGCGTTGGGATTCTCGGCCATGAACGCCTGGAGGTCCGCCAGCGTCTTCCCCGCGCCGAGTCGCCCGATGATGACATGGTGCGGCTCGCTGCCGGTGTTGACGAGCGACACCCGGGTGAGTCCCGGCGCGATGGTGTCCGGCCCGGTGAACGCGAAGTCGCTCGCGGTCAGCGTGAGCTCCTGCGGCGCCGCCGGCTCCACCGGGTCATCGGCGGGCGGGGTGGCGCAGGCGGCCAGCAGGGCGAGCAGGGCGACGGGGCGCAGCAACATCCGGGATCCTCGCGGGAAAAAGTGGGTAGCAACGATACGCCCCCACGGCCGCCGCGACCAGCCCCGCCGATTGCCGGGTCGCGGACCGCGGCGTACCTTCGCCGTCCCGGGTGGGCTCCAGCTCTTCCTCCAGCCGCCGGAGAATCGCATGCGTCGCCTCTGCCTGCTTCCTGCTGCCCTGGCTGTGGTCGTCATCGGCTGCGCCGAGGAACCGCCGCCTCCCCCGCCGCCTCCCCCGCCGCCGCCGACCTTCGCCGATTTCGCTGGACACTGGATGGTGGTGAACCGGCTCGAAGGCGTGGCCGACTCGGTGCCCTCGGAGCTCCGGGGCAATCCCGACGGCACCGGCTGGTTCATGCGACTTGCCGGTCGCGATTCGATCCCGATGACGGCGTCGCTGCGCGGCGACTCGCTGGTCCTGCTCTCGGAGAAGTATCGCAGCATCCTGCGCGACAACGTCATCGTGCAGGTGCGCACCGCGTCGGTGCTCGCCGACGGCGGCCTGACCGGCAAGCTGGTGGCGACCTATGACTATCCCGACTCGCAGCAGGTCGTGATCGGGACGCTGGGGGGGACGCGGGCGCCGTAGCGGGGCGTTGGCCGTTGGTCGTTGGCCGTTGGGTGTGAGCACCGGTTCGCGGTGTCCTGAACTCGGGAACTTGCCGGGACCAGCGAACGACCAACGACCAACGACCGAGGCCTCCTCCCTTCCCCGTCCCAATCTGAAACTTTCCCCGCCCATCCCCCGTCCTTCGGGCATCTCCCCCCGTTGCCCGGAGGATGTCCGATGCGGTTCTCCGCCGCCCCCTTCCTCGCTGCGGCCGCCGCTGGTGCGGTGGCTGCCTGCTCCAACGTCGGCGCCGACGAGTCGGCCGGGGCGCGCCCGTACCGGGTCGGTGTCGTCGAGCGCGGTGCGATCCAGGTCTTCGTCGAGGAGACCGGGGTAGTCGAGCCCGAGCGGCAGATCGTGGTCAAGTCGCCGATCTCCGGCGTGGTGGAGCGGCTGCTGGTGCGCGAAGGTGCGCGCGTCGCGCCGGGCCAGCTGCTCGCGCGCATCGTCCCCGACATCGCCCAGGCCAACTCTCTCGCCCGACTCCGCGCCGACATCGTGACGGCGCAGATCGCGCGCGACCGTGCCCGCACCGAGCACGAGCGGGCGGCTCAGCTGCTGCCCACGGGCGGCATCACGCGCGAGGAGGCCGACCAGAAGGAGTCGTCGTGGCGCCAGGCGGAGAACGCGCTCGCCGCCGCCGAGGAGCAGCTGCGCCTGGTGGAGGAGAGCGGCGTCTCGGCGAGCGACCGGACCCAGCGTGCCGCGATCACCGCACCCACCGGCGGCGTCATCATCATGCGCGGCGTCGAGGAGGGCGAGACGGTGGTCGGCGGCACCTCCACGTTCGGCGGCGGCACCGAGCTCTTCACCATCGCCGACCTCTCGTCGCTGCGCGTCAAGGCAGCGGTCAATGAGGTGGACATCGCCAAGGTGTCGCAGGGCGACTCGGTGTCACTGACGGTCGATGCCTTCCCGGGCGACACCGTGCACGGGGTGGTGCGACTGGTGCCGCCGGCGGCGCGTCAGCAGGAGCGGGTGCGCGTGTTCGACGTGGAGATCGCGGTGCGCGGGGATTTCGGCGTGCTCCGCCCGGGGATGACCGCCAACGTGCGGATCACGGGACCGGCGCGCGACGACGTGGTGCGGATCCCGGTCGAGGCGGTGTTCCTCTCCGAGGGGCAGCCGATCGTGCACAAGCTGGTGAACGGCCGCCCCGAGCGGACACCGGTGGAGCTCGGCCTGGGCGACCTGTCGTGGGTGGAGGTGCTGAGCGGGCTGGCTCCCGGCGATTCGGTGGCACTGGAGGACCCGGTAGCGGCCGCCGAGCGGGCGGCGCGCGTGAGCCGCTGATGCCGGCGCTGATCGAGGCCCGCGGCCTCGCCAAGACCTATCGCCTCGGCCGGGTGGACGTGCCCGCGCTGCGCGGCGTGGATGTCGACGTGCAGCCGGGCGAGTTCGTGGCCATCGTCGGCCCATCGGGTTCCGGCAAGAGCACCCTCATGCACCTGCTCGGCTGCCTCGACACCCCCACCGCGGGGCGCTACCAGCTCGACGGGGAGGACGTGAGTGCGCTGGCGGGCAAGCGGCTCGCCCAGGTCCGCAATCGCAAGGTCGGGTTCGTGTTCCAGACCTTCAACCTGATGCCGCGGCTCACCATCGAGGAGAACGTCGCGCTGCCGCTGAAGTATCGCGGGGGCGTGCCGCGCAAGGAGCGCAAGCGGCGCGCCGTTGCCGGGCTGGAGCACCTGGGGCTCGGTCACCGCATTGGCCACCGCCCGGAGGAACTGTCCGGTGGCGAGCGCCAGCGGGTGGCGATCGCCCGCGCGCTGGTGGGGGAGCCCGCGATCCTGATGGCCGACGAGCCGACCGGCAACCTCGACTCCAAGGCCGGCGGCGAGGTGATGCGCACCTTCGAGGCGCTGCACGCTGCCGGGCACACCGTGATCCTGGTGACCCACGATCCGCTGGTGGCCGAGCGCGCCGAGCGGATCATCCAGATCGCCGACGGCCAGGTCGTGGCGTGAACGTCTTCGAGTCGCTGCTCACCGGCCTCGACGAGGCCCGGCGCCACATCGGCCAGACCGTGCTCGCGCTGCTCGGCATCGTGCTGGGGACGGCGAGCATCGTCACGGTGCTGGCGCTGTTCGGCGGGCAGGCTGCGCTCACGCAGCAGTATCTCGCCGAGGTCGGCGGGGCGGGGACGGTGATCGTCGGCGACCTGCCGCAGTCGCCGACGCCCGACGCGCGCGCGCTCGCCTCCGACCGGCTCACCTACCGCGACGCCGAACTGCTCATGGCACGGAGCCGGACGCTCGACGCCTTCGCGCCGGGCTGGGAGTTCTACCCGCGCTACCAGGCCAACGGGCGCACCTTCACCGGCCAGGTGATGGGCACGCTGCCGGACTACGCGCGCATCAACCCGATCATCCCGATGGCCGGTCGCTGGCTCTCCGACCTCGACATCGCGCGTCGCTCGCGCGTGATGGTGATGGGCTGGAAGTTCGCCGACTCGCTGTTCGACGACGCGGCCAATGCCGTCGGCCGGCTGGTGACCATCGACGGCAAGCAGTTCACGGTGGTCGGCGTGCTCGAACGGGAGGAGTTCTACTTCGCGGCGTGGGAGGACAACGCGCTCGAGTATCGCAACGAGCGGGCCTACATCCCGATCTCGACCGCGTTCTCGCAGTTCACCAACCACGACGGCCTGTCGTTCATGACGTTGCGGGCCCGCGAGGGGATGGTGGGGCAGGCGGTCGATGAGATCCGCTCCCTCCTGTACGCGCAGCACGGCGTGGAGGACTTCGAGATCCGCCCCTCGGGGTCGTTCGCCGACGGCGACTCGGCCGAGTTCATGCTGCTGTTCAACTACATCTTCCTGGTGGTGGGCGCGGTGTCGCTGTTCACCGGCGGGATCGTGATCGCCAACATCCTGCTTGCCTCGGTGGTCGAGCGGGTCCGCGAGTTCGGCACCAGGATGGCGCTCGGTGCCACGGCCGGCGGGGTGTTCACCCACGTGCTCGCCGAGGCGATGGTGGTGACGCTACTGGGCGGGCTGCTCGGCCTGGCGCTGGGCACCGCGCTCACCGGCACGGTGGGCTACCTCATGCAGCTCCCCGCGGTGGTGACGCCGGCGATCGCCACGCTCGCGGTGGTGACCTCGGCGGTGGTGGGGATGGTGGCCGGGCTCTATCCCGCGCTCCGCGCCGGGCGGCTCTCGCCGGTGGAGGCGCTCCGCTATGGCTGATCGCCAGGGCCGCCTCTCCGCGACGGCCGAGCTGTTCGGCGACGCGCTGCGCCAGATCCTCGCGCACCCGCTGCGCTCGCTGCTCACCCTCTCGGGGATCGTGTTCGGTGCGGCGTCGCTGGTGTCGCTCACCTCGATCGCGGTGGGGATGAAGGAGATGGCCTATCGCGACCTCGAGTCGATCGGCTTTCCGCGATCGATCCAGTTTGCCGATCGCGGGCCGCGGAGCGACGCGACGCGCGCGGTGGACCTGCGGCATCCCGGGCTCCGGATCAGCGACGCCGAGGCGGTGGCGGCGATGCCCGGCGTGGCCTCGGTGCACCCGCGGGTGTGGGGCGGCAACCTGCTCGCGACCGGACCGGCCGGGCGGCGGAACATCCCCGTCGAGGGGATCGCCGAGGGGTTCCTCACCCTCCGCAACTTCGAGGTGGTCGCCGGGCGCGAGTTCCGCGCGCTCGACATCGCCCACGCCGCGCGCGTGGCCGTGGTGGGCGAGGAGACCGCCCGCGACCTGTTCGGCGCGGTGTCACCGATCGGGCGCGCGATCACGCTCGACGGCACCCGGATGACGGTGATCGGGGTGATCGCGCCGCAGCGCTTCGAGATGGCACCGATCGACTTCTCATGGGTGTCGCGCCGGGTGTACGTCCCGTGGACGCACCTGCAGCGCTACTACCGCCCGCCGTCGCGCATCGACGGGATGCTGGTCACCGCCGTGGCGGGTGGCGACGTGGGCGAGATGCTCCGGCGCGCCGACCTGCTGGTGCGCCAGCGGCACCTCGGTGCGACCGACTACGAGCTGGAGAACGAGGCCGCCGACGTGCTCTCCGACCTGGCCATGGCGGACAGCATCCTCGGCGGTTGGAACAGCGTGATGTATGCGATCTCGGTGGTCACCATCCTGGTGGGCGGCATCGGGCTCTTCTCGGTGCTGCTCATCTCGGTGCGCGAGCGGGTGCGCGAGATCGGGATCATGAAGGCGCTGGGCGCTGACGATGGCCACATCCGCAGCCTGTTCCTTGCGGAGTCGCTCACGCTGGCCGCGCTCGGCGCGGTGGGCGGCATCGGCGCCGGGATGGGACTGATCGTCCTCACCACGTGGATCGGCGCGCAGTTCGGCAAGGTGTTCACCATTCCGCTCCACTGGCCGGGAGTGGCGTTCGCCCTGGGATTCGCGCTGGTGGTGGGGCTGCTGTTCGGCTGGTACCCGGCCCGGCGCGCGGCGCGGCTCGATCCGGTGGAGGCGATGGCCGGATAGCGACAGCGCGAGGGGCGAAGGGCGAAGCGCGGACGACCTTCCGCCCCTCGCCCTTCGCCCCTCGCGCTGTCGCTTCTTCGGACATCGCAGTACCCTGTAGGATCCCTCGACCGGCCTCCGGGAGGCTCCGTGCTCGCCCACGCCGTGCTCGCGCTCTCCGCGTTCGCGTCCTCGCCCGATTCGCTCCCCCGCGTCACCTGGCACGACAACACCCTTCCCGCCGGGCGGTTCACCGGCCGCGAGGTGGTGCTCGACCTCGAGATCCGCCGCGGGATGTGGCATCCCAACGGCGCCGATCGCGCCGGCACATCGGTGCTGGCCTTCGCCGAGAAGGGGAAGGCGCCGACCACGCCGGGACCGCTGCTGCGGGTGCGGCAGGGTGCCCGCATTGCCGTGAGCGTGGCGAACACCACGACCGACACCTTCGCGGTGCACGGCCTGGCGGCGCGCGACGGCCTGGAGGTCCTCGACTCGTTGCTGGTGCTCCCGGGCGCAACCGTGCGCACCACGTTCATGGCCGATCGCGAGGGAACCTTCTTCTACTGGGGTGCACGCGCGGGAACGCCGCTGGACGAGCGCCTCTTCGACGACGGCCTGCTCAACGGCGCCTTCGTGGTCGATCCGCCGGCCGGACCGGTGCCGGCCGACCGGATCCTGCTGATCGACCTGATGAATGAGCGGCTCCCGGGTGACAGCGGGCTCGAGGTGGCCGGCGAGATCCTCAACATCAACGGCCGGCCCTGGCCGCACACCGAGCGGATGGCGGCCACCGTCGGCGACTCGGTGCGCTGGCGGCTCATCAATGCCTCCGATCGCACCCACCCGATGCACCTGCATGGGTTCTTCTTCCGCGTGGATGCCGCGGGCGACTGGCAGCTCGACACCGCCCTCACGCCGCGCGCACGCCGGATGACGGTCACCGAGAACATGGCCTCGGGGTCGACGCGGTTGATCACGTGGTCGCCAGACCGGCCCGGTGGGTGGCTCTTCCACTGCCACCTTTCGTTCCACGCGATGATGAATTCGCCCCTCGGCGCGGAGTGGCCCGGCGGATTGCCGTACTTCATGGAAGCGGCGTTCGGCGCGACCAACGACGACGCGGCGCACCATGTCGAGCACCACATGGGCGGGTTGATGATGGTGACCAACGTCGCGGCGCGAGGCAGGCAACCCGCGGCGCGACCGGTCGAGCGGACCATGCGCCTGCTGATCACCGCGACCGCGGACACGGTGATCATGGACCGGCGATACGGGTACCAGCTGGACGACGGCAGCGGGGTGGTGCTCCCGCCCGGGCCGGCGCCGCTGCTGGTGTTCCAGCGCGACCAGCCCACCGACGTGGTGATCGTCAACACCACCCCCGAGGCCACCAGCATCCACTGGCACGGCATCGAGATCAACGCCTACAGCGACGGCGTGGTCGGGGTCGGCGGCTACGCCCACATGCCCACGCCGCCGATCATGCCGGGCGACTCGTTCGTGGCGCGGGTGACCGTGCCGCGCAGCGGCTCCTACATGTACCACACCCACATGTCGGACCTCAACCAGCAGGCCAAGGGACTCGCCGGGCCGATCGTCGTGGTGGACGATCCCGCCGCATACGAACCTGCACGAGAGCGGGTCTACCTCGCCCACAACGCGCTCGACTTCGCCAACGGCGAGCTGCTGGTGCGCATCAACCACCTCGAGGAGCTTCCGCCCGACACGCTGCGCGCCAATCAGGAGTACCGGCTCCGGTTCATGAATCTGACGCTCGGCAACCCCGCAGTGGGCTACCGCTTCGTGGCGGACGAGAATGCCCGGCCGTGGCGCACGGTGGCCAAGGACGGCTTTACGCTGCCGCCGTGGCAGCAGACCTCCGACGCCGGCCTTCACCCGGTGTCGATCGGCGAGACGCTCGACGTGCTGTGGCGCCCGCCACTCGGAGGCTCGGGGTGGCTCGAGCTTCGCGCCGGCAACGGCTCGCTGTTCGTGCGGCAGCGGATCGAGGTCGTCGAGGAGTAGCGACATCGCGAGGGGCGGAGGGCGAAGGGCCAAGAAAGCTCACCTCGCCCCTCGCCCTTCGCGCTTCGCATTGTCGCTGCCTGCCCCTCCCGCAGGCAGTAGATTCAAACCGACATGTTCCCCTACCGTGACGAGAACCCGTCCGTCCTCACCCCGGTGGTCACGGTGGGGTTCATCGCGGCCAACCTGGTGGTCTGGTTCCTGGTGCAGGGAATGGGGAGCGAGACCGCGCTGGCGCGGTCGGTGTGCGAGCTCGGGCTGATCCCCGGCGACCTCGTCGGCCGGCTCCCCGAGGGGTACGCGATTCCGGTGGGCCGCCGGATGGCGTGCGTGGTCGAGCCGGGGACGCCGTGGCGCACCCTGGTCACCTCGATGTTCCTGCACGGCGGCTGGCTCCACCTCCTCGGCAACATGTGGTTCCTCTGGGTCTTCGGGAACAATGTCGAGGATGCGATGGGGCACGGCCGCTTCGCCGCGTTCTACCTGCTCTGCGGCGTGGCCGCCGCGGTCGCGCAGGTCACCGTCGATCCGGGTTCGCCGGTGCCGATGGTGGGAGCGAGCGGTGCCATCAGCGGCGTGATGGGCGCCTACGCCATCCTCTACCCCCGGGTGCGGATCCACACCCTGGTGGTGCTGGTGATCCTCTTCTTCCGGGTGGCGGTGCCGGCGTGGGTGATGCTCGGCTACTGGTTCCTGCTGCAGCTCGCCGGCACCGGGTTGGGCGAGGTGGGCGGAGTGGCGTTCTGGGCCCACATCGGTGGCTTTGTGGCGGGCACGGTGCTCATATTCGGGTTCCGCGATCCGCGGTTGCTGGAGCGGCGGGCTGAACTGCTCGCGGCGCGGGCGTGGGCCCATGGAGGGTATCTGCGGTGACACGAACGACTTCGGTGCGCCAGGGGCGCCCCGGCAGCGAGGTGGAGTACGTGCCGACGGCCGAGCCGCCGGCGCTGGGGAGGTTGCCGCGCAACACCGGCGGTCCGCTCGACCTGGCCTGGGTCCGCTCGGTCCGGGTCAACCGCAGCGCCGTCGAGCGGCGCTCGGCCACCATCCCCACCCGGCGGAGCATCAAGACGGCGTGGCAGGCCGGCTGGCTGCTGCGCGCCGTGACGCTGATGGACCTCACCACGCTGCAGGGCGACGACACGCCGGGCCGGGTGCGACGGCTCTGTGCCAAGGCGCGGCGGCCGGTGCGCGAGGACCTGCTCGATCAGCTCGGGATGGGCGGGGTGCCGGTGCAGGTCGCGGCGGTGTGTGTCTACCACGCCTTCGTCGAGACCGCGGTCGAGGCGCTCGAGGGCAGCGGCATCCCGGTCGCGGCCGTGAGCACCGGCTTCCCGGCGGGACTCTCGCCGTTCGAGTCGCGGCTGGCAGAGATCGGCGCGTCGGTGGCCGCGGGGGCGGAGGAGATCGACATCGTGATCACCCGCGCGCACGTGCTGACCGGCAACTGGCAGGCGCTCTACGACGAGGTGCAGGCGTTCCGAGAGGCGTGCGGCCACGCGCACATGAAGGCGATCCTCGCCACCGGCGAACTCGCCACGCTCACCGACGTGGCGCGCGCCTCGCTGGTGGCGATGATGGCCGGCGCCGACTTCATCAAGACCAGCACCGGCAAGGAGCCGGTGAACGCCACGCTGCCGGTGGGCATCGTGATGGCGCGCGCGATCCGGGCCTGGCACGAGCGGAGCGGGCAATGGGTCGGCTTCAAGCCGGCGGGCGGGATCCGCACCGCCAAGCAGTCGCTCGACTGGCTGGCGATGATGAAGGAGGAGCTCGGCGACCGCTGGACCCAGCCCGACCTGTTCCGCTTCGGCGCCAGCTCGCTGCTTACCGACATCGAGCGGCAGCTCGAGCATCACGCGACGGGGAGATACTCCGCCGCGCACCGGCATCCCATGGGATGACGCGACGCGCGAGGGGCGATGCGCGAGGGGAGCCCCTCGCCCTTCGCTCGTCGCCTGTCGCGTGCACCTGCAGAGGCTGAGCTGATGACGGATGTGAAGACCGCCTTCGAATCCCTCGCCTGGGGTCCCGCACCGGAGTCCGCCGCGCCAGCGCGCGAGTGGCTCGACGCGCACGGCCGCCGGTTCGGGCTGTACGTCAATGGCGCGTGGGGCGAGCCGGGCGACACGTTCACCGTGCGCGACCCGGCCACCGGGGCCGAGCTGGCCCTGGTGACGCAGGCGAGCGACGCCGATGTCGATGCCGCCGTGGCGGCGGCGCGCGCGGCGCTTCCCGGCTGGCAGGCGCTGGGTCCGCACGGCCGGGCGCGCTGGCTGTACGCCATCTCGCGCGGGATCCAGCGGCGCTCGCGGCTCTTCGCGGTGCTGGAGTCGCTCGACAACGGCAAGCCGATCCGCGAGTCGCGCGACATCGACATCCCGCTGGTGGCGCGCCACTTCGCGCACCACGCCGGCTGGGCCCAGCTGCTGGAGTCGGAGTTTCCCGGCACGACCGCCGTGGGCGTGGCGGGCCAGATCATCCCGTGGAACTTCCCGCTGCTGATGCTGGCGTGGAAGATCGCGCCCGCCCTCGCCGCGGGGAACACGGTGGTGCTCAAGCCGGCCGAGTACACGCCGCTCACCGCGCTCTGCTTCGCCGACATGCTGCGCGAGCTGGGGCTGCCGCCGGGGGTGGTGAACATCATCACCGGCGACGGCCGCACCGGGCAGGCCATGGTCGCCCATCCCGACATCGACAAGATCGCCTTCACGGGATCGACCGACGTGGGCCGCGCGATCCGCGCCGCCACCGCCGGCTCGGGGAAGAAGCTCACGCTCGAGCTCGGCGGGAAGTCGCCGTTCGTGGTGTTCGACGACGCCGACCTCGACAGCGTCGTCGAGGGCGTGGTCGACGCAATCTGGTTCAACCAGGGGCAGGTGTGCTGCGCGGGATCGCGCATCCTGGTGGCCGAGTCGGTTGCGGAGGCGCTGGTGGCCAAGCTGCGCGCGCGGATGGAGAAGCTTCGCGTCGGCTCGCCGCTCGACAAGGCGGTCGACATCGGCGCCATCGTGGCCCCGGTGCAGCTCGAGCGGATCAGCGCGCTGGTGGAGCAGGGGAAGACCGAGGGCGCCACGTGCTGGCAGCCGTCGTGGAGCGTGCCGCAGGAGGGGCTCTTCTACCCGCCGACGCTCTTCACCAACGTCTCGCCGGCAGCGGTGATCGCGCAGGAGGAGATCTTCGGCCCGGTGGTGGTGCTGATGACCTTCCGCACCCCCGACGAGGCGGTGGAGCTCGCCAACAACACCCGCTACGGCCTCGCGGCGAGCGTGTGGAGCGAAAACCTCAACCTCGCGCTCGACGCGGCGCCGCGGATCAAGGCCGGCACGGTGTGGGTCAACTGCACCAACGCCTTCGACGCCGCCAGCGGCTTCGGCGGCTACCGCGAGAGCGGCTACGGGCGCGAGGGCGGCCGGGAGGGGCTCTACGAGTATCTCAAGGAAGTCCGCCCCGAACCCGCTGCCGCGCCGCGGAGCGGCGCGGTTGATCCGGGTCGAGCAGCGACGCCATCAGCCGCGCCGCTCCGCGGCGCGGCAGCCAACCTCCCCCCCATCGACCGCACGCCCAAGCTCTACGTCGGCGGGAAGCAGGCGCGGCCCGATTCGGGCTACGCCCTCGACGTCCTGGCGCAGGACGGAACCCGCGCGGGCGAGGTGGGCCGCGGCAACCGCAAGGACATCCGCAACGCCGTCGAGGCGGCGCACAAGGCGCAGCCCGGCTGGCAGCGCGCCACCGCCCACAACCGATCGCAGGTGCTCTACTACCTCGGCGAGAACCTCGCCGCGCGCGAGCTGGAGTGTGCCGAGCTGCTGCGGCAGCGCACTGGCGAGGACGGGCGAGGGGAAGTCGCTGCGGCGATCGCGCGTTGCTTCACCTGGGCGGCGTGGGCGGACAAGTACGACGGTGCGGTGCACCACACGCCGATGCGCAACGTCACGCTCGCGATGCCCGAGCCGATCGGGGTGATCGGCATCGTGGCCCCCGACGAGGCGCCGCTGCTGGCGTTCGTCTCGCTGGTGCTGCCGGCGGCGGCGATGGGCAACGCCGTGGTGGCGATCCCCTCGGAGCGGTTCCCGCTCCTCGCCACCGACCTCTACCAGGTGCTCGAGACGTCGGATGTTCCCGGCGGCGTGGTGAACATCGTCACCGGACACCGCAGCGAGCTGCTTGCTCCGCTCGCCGGCCACGATGACGTCGACGCCGTGTGGGTGCACGGCACGCGCGACGAGGTGACCGAGGCGGAAAAGCTCTCCACCGGGAACATGAAGCGCACCTGGGGCGACTGGACGCTGCGCGACTGGCACGTTCCGTCGCAGGGCGAGGGAGCGCTGTTCCTGCGCCACGCCACGCAGGTCAAGAACATCTGGGTGCCGTACGGCGCCTGACGGCGGGGCGACATCGCGAGGGGCGAGGGGCGAAGCGCGCGATTCTTCCGCCCTTCGCCCTTCGCATTGTCGCACTGTGCAAGATCTCGACACTTGCTCGTCACCACTCATGAAGGCGGGACATCCGGCGGCACGATCGCCGGTTTCCCCGTCGTCGGGCGTTCGCGCACGACGCTGCCTCTGCGCGGCGCTCCCTCCGTGAATTCAACGCGGGAGATTTCATGAACCGCGACATCCTTTCCGGTCAGTGGACCCAGCTCAAGGGCAAGATCCGTGAGCGCTGGGGCAAGTTGACCGACGACGACCTCGACAAGATTGCCGGCAAGCGCGACCAGCTGATCGGCACGCTCCAGGAGAAGTACGGCCAGGCGCGTGACAAGGTCGAGGAGGAGGTCCGCGAATTCGAGTCGCGGATGACCAAGGAGTTCGGCCCGTCCGGCCGCGAGGCCGCGTCGGCATCGAGCCACACCTCGCCGCAGGCGTCGAGTCCGAGTTCGTCGCAACGCGAGAAGGCCGGCGCCAAGTAGCGGCGCCACGATCGTTCCGCACGGCGGAATGTCGTGAGTGATGAACGGTGAAGGGGAGGGCAGCTCCGAGATGGAGTCCCCCTCCCCTTCACTCTTTACCGTTCACCCTTCACCGATTTAGCCAGTACGACACCTTCACCAGGAACCGGCGAGCGCCAGGACCGGCCGGGTCGGGATCGACCGCGGAATTCGTGCTATCTTCCGCTGGGCAGTGCAGGGATGACTGGTCACTCCGCTGAGGGTGCCGATGTTTCCACTCCTGCTGGCGCTTCTCCATTCGCAGGCCCCCGCCGACACCCTCACCCTCGAGGGGGCGCTGGTCCATGCCCGGGCGGCTCGCGGCACCGCTGCCGGAGTGGCGGCCCTGGTCGATCTGGCGCGGGGTGAATCCCGAGCCCTCGCGCTGGTTCCCAACCCGCTCGTGCAGTTCGAGCACGATGCATCCTCACCGACCAACAAGCTGACGGTGACCCAGCCGATCGACTGGATCGTGCAGCGCGGTGCGGCGCGCGGCGTCGGCCGCGCGCTGGTCAACCGCGCGGTCGCCGACTCGCAACAGGTGCTCGCCGAGCTGGGCCGCGAGGTGCGTCGGGCCTTTCACGCCGCGCTCGCGGCGGATGCGACCGAACTGCTGGCCGCGGAGCAGGTCCGCCTCGCCGACTCGATCCGCACGTTCGCGCGCCGCCGGCTCGACGCTGGGGACATCTCCCAGCTCGATCTCGAGCAGGTGGTCCAGGAGGGAGGCCGCGCACGGGTGACCTACTCCCCTGCGC
>CALGOK010000046.1 GCA_937961295.1 uncultured Gemmatimonadota bacterium | reverse complement strand
ACTCCGGCCAGGGCCAGCGCCAGCGCACCCAGCACCGCGCTGAGGCCACGGAATCGACCCGGCGCGACGGTGGCTGCGGTGCGGCGGGTCGTCGTCCGGATGCCGGTCGAGTGTCCTGAGAGCGCCGCTGCAAACTCCGCCGCACTGGCGAAGCGGTCGACCGGCAACTTGGCGAGGGCGGTGAGGACCGCGTCCTCTACCTCCTCGGGGACGGTGTCGCGGGTGGCCGACGGCGGTGTGGGCCGCTCGGTCATCACCTTGGCGACGATCGCCTGCGCGCTCGGCCCCGAGAACGGCGGCTCACCGGTGAGCATCTCGTAGAGCACGCAGCCGAGCGCGTACACGTCGGTGCGGGCGTCGAGGTCACGCTCGCCCATAGCCTGTTCGGGCGACATGTAGTGCGGCGTGCCGAGCGACATGCCGGTCTCGGTCATCCGGGTGCCGCCGTCGGAGCGGGCGGCGGCCAGCGCGATCCCGAAGTCGGCGACCAATGCCTGGCCGTCGTGGAGCAGGATGTTCTCGGGCTTGATGTCGCGGTGGATCACCCCGTGGCGGTGGGCGTAGTCGAGTGCACTCGCCACTTCGCGCGCGATCCGCACCGCGTCGGCAATCGACAGCTGCCGCTCGCGTGCAAGGCGGTCGCGAAGCGACTCGCCCTCGACGAACGGCATCACGTAGAACACCGTGCCGTTCACTTCTCCGGAATCGTGGAGCGGCAGGATGTGCGGGTGCTGCAGGTTGGCCGTCGTCTTGATCTCGACAAGGAATCGCTCGGCGCCGATCACCGCCGCGAGCTCGGGCCGCAGGACCTTGATCGCCACCTTGCGATCATGCCTGAGATCTTGCGCGAGGTATACCGTGGCCATGCCGCCCGCGCCGAGCTCGCGCTCGAGGCGGTAGCGGTCGGAGAGAGCGGACTTCAAGGCGTCGAGGCTCACGGCCCATCCTCCGGCGGGATTATCCGTTCCCGCAGGATCAGCCGCATCCCGCCGGATGCCGTCGAGGACAGGAGGCGCCGCATCATCAGCAGCCCGGAACCGTCGGGTGCCAGGGTGTACTGCCGGGTGTCATCATTGTCCCAGTATTCGAGCACGGGCGCCTGGAACACCATCCGGCGGCCCCCACCGGAGAAGGGCGGCGTGGCGGTGATCATCTGCCCCCGACCGGGATCGCGGTAGTAGAGCGTCTGGCCGTCGCGACTCCAGAGCGGCTCCGTCCCTCCACCATTCGACACCTGGACGCGACCGGCATCGACGTCGGGGAACGGCCGGACGATGACCTCCTTGGCGAAGCCGATGCGTTCGGCATAGGCTATCCAGCGGCCGTCGGGGGAGATTGCGGGCGACGTTTCCTCCGCGTCGCTCGTGGCCACCGGGATGGCCGTCGTGTCCCCGCTGAGTCGGCGAGCGTAGATGTCGCCATTGCCGTCGGACACATCGTCGGTGCGGTACAGCACCCACTCCCCGTTCGGACTGAAGTTGACCTCGAACACGCCGCGTGGGTCGCTCACCAGCAGCGTCGGCGCACCCGAGCCGTCGGCTGCCTGTTGCCAGATCTGGGCGTTGCCGTCGTCGCCAACCATGACCCAGGCGATCCGCTGTCCATCGGGAGCCCAGACGCCCCGAGCAGACTGCGTGCCCATCGCGCTGAATCGCGTCGCCGGTCCTGTGGGGTACGGCTTCACGTAGAGCGAGACTTCGATCCCGTCTGGGTCGACCTCGGAGAAGAGCAGGCGCCGACCATCCGGCGAAACCTCGATCCGGCTGTTGTTGGCGAAGACCGGTGACCACGCCGAGTCAATCACTCGCGTTGTCCCGTCCCAGCCCACCAGCTCGAGCCGAGTTCGACTCGAGAAACTCCCGACACCGCCGACGCCCGTCACGGTCACACCAGCCACCCCGACCGAGAGTTCCGGTCCATGGCTGCCCACGGTGATCCCGGCCGCGATCTGCTCTCCCTCGCCGATCGTCCCGGACTCGGGATCGAAGCTGGCCAGGAACATCGTGCCGTCGGGGAGGACGTTGAGGATGCGATCGTCCCGCAGCGGCCACGCTCCAGCCGATCCCGGCAGGATCCGCTCGACCGATCTGGCCCCGATGCGCACCAGGTTCAGGATGGGAGAGGTGCAGGTACCGTAGTCGCAGACGGTGACCACGACCGCGTCGTGCCCGGGCACCGCGGCGATCGTCGCGGGGAATCCGAACAATTGGTCGGTGGTGGCGACCCGTTGCAGCGGTCCACCGGATTCCGCCACGGCGTAGAGGAACCTGCTCAGTCCCCCGAGGAAGACGATCGTGCCATTGTCGAGCCAGGCGCCACGAACGGACCGGGAATCGACGCCCACCTCGAGCATCGCCGAGTCGGAGAGTATCTGTGGCGCGCCGCCCGCGAGCGGGATCCGAAGCAGCTGGGCAGCGACCCGATACGCCACCGACCGCCCATCGGGCGAAAGGAACGGCGCCCGGCCACCCACCGTCCCCGGTATCGGCCTGGGCTCGACGACACCACGCTCCTTGACCCAGAGCTGGCGGGTGCCGCCCACCGTGTCGCTGAACACGATCACGCTGCCATCGGCGCTCACCGAGAGCTGGTTGGCGACGAAGCCGGCATTGGCTTCCGACGGCGTGAGGTGAATCTGGTAGGCGAGCGGCGCGTCATCACCGCCCCCATCTGTCCCGCGCATCCACCCGAGGATCGCGAGAACCCCAAGCACCGCGGCGAGCGCGCCGAGTCCGAACAGTGCCCGACGATCGGCGGGAGCGACGCGGCGGGCGGCCGTGGCGTGTCGGGTCCCTGTGCCGCTGCCCGCGAGCGCCGCGGAAAACTCCGCTGCGCTCGCGAACCGGTCGGCCGGCAGCTTCTGGAGTGCGGTGTGCACCGCGTCCTCCACCGCCGGCGGCACGGTCTTGCGGGTATCCGTGATCGGAGCCGGCGTGGCGGTCATCACCTTGGCCACGATCGCCTGTGCCGTCGGTCCCGAGAACGGCGGCTCGCCCACCAGCATCTCGTAGGCGACGCACCCCAGCGCGTACACGTCGGTGCGGGCGTCGAGGTCGCGCTCGCCCATCGCCTGCTCGGGACTCATGTAGTGCGGGGTGCCGAGCGACATCCCGGTCTCGGTCATCCGGGTGCTGCCGTCGGACTTGCTCACCGCCAGCGCGATCCCGAAGTCGGCCACCAGCGCCTGGCCGTCGTGCAGCAGGATGTTCTCGGGCTTGATGTCGCGGTGAATCACGCCGTGGCGGTGGGCGTAGTCGAGCGCGCTCGCCACCTCGGTCGCGATCCGCACCGCCTCGGCGATCGGCAGCTGCTTCTCGCGGCTCAACCGGTCGCGGAGCGACTCCCCCTCGATGAACGGCATGACGTAGAAGACTGTGCCGTTGATCTCACCGGAATCGTGCAGCGGCAGGATGTGCGGGTGCTGCAGGTTGGCCGTCGTCTTGATCTCGGCGAGGAACCGCTCGGCGCCGATCACCGCCGCGAGCTCGGGCCGCAGCACCTTGATCGCGACGTCGCGATCGTGCTTGAGGTCGCGGGCCAGGTACACCGTGGCCATGCCGCCCTGTCCGAGCTCGCGCTCGAGGCGGTAGCGGTCATGCAGGGCTTTGGAGAGGTGCTCCGCAGAGTGGGCCAGGTCGGGCTCCCTGCCGGGGGAACCTTACCATACGCCGATCCGGGCGCCGAGGCCAGCGTTGCCGGCCCCGGGCCCGGGGGAGCGCTACACCTCGTCGCTCCCCTCGCTGATTCCCTCGAACAGGAAGGTCGAGAGGTACCGCTCACCGGTGTCGGGCAACATCACCAGCAGGACGGTCCCCTCGGGCGAGCCTTCGGCCACGCGCCTCGCAGCGGCGAACGTCCCGCCGGCCGACACGCCGCAGAAGATCCCTTCGCGAGATGCCAACTCGCGCGCGGCGTCCCGCGCCTCGTCGTCGGTGACGGTCACCAGCTCGTCGTAGATCTCGCGGTCGAGCACCGCCGGCACGAAGTCCGGCGTCCAGCCCTGGATCTTGTGCGGGTTCCACTCCTTGCCGTCGAGCAGCGACGCCACCGCCGGCTCCGCCGCGACGATGCGCAGCTCCGGGCGCGCCGCCTTGAGCACCTGCCCGGCACCGGTGAGCGTGCCGCCGGTGCCCCAGCCGGTGACCCACACATCAAGACGCTCGCCGGCAAAGTCGCGCAGGATCTCGGGGCCGGTGGTCTGCCGGTGATAGTCGGGATTGGCGGGGTTCTCGAACTGGCGCGCCAGGAACCAGCCGTGCTTCGCCGCCAACTCCTCCGCCTTGCGCACCATGCCGCTGCCGCGCTCGGCGGCGGGCGTGATCACCACCCTGGCGCCGAGCATCCGCATCAGCTTGCGGCGCTCGATCGAGAACGACTCTGCCATAACCGCCACGAACGGATAGCCGCGCGCGGCGCACACCATCGCCAGCGCGATCCCCGTGTTGCCGCTGGTCGCCTCGACCACCGTCTGTCCCGGCTTGAGCGTGCCGCGCTGCTCGGCGTCGTGGATGATCGCGTAGGCGAGCCGGTCCTTGACCGACCCCATAGGATTGAACGCCTCGACCTTGACGTACATCGTGACGTGGTCGGGCGCGATGTGGTTGATGCGGACGACCGGCGTGTTGCCGATGGTGCCGAGGATGCTGTCGTGGATCATGGGGCGATCTCGTGGTGGAGGTCGACGTCAGGCAGGTGAATCTGCCCGGATCGGATGAAGTGCGCAGGATGGGGGCAACTCACGACATCGCCGAGATTGGTGTATCGTCGTCGTAGGGCCGACCCATGGGTCGGCCATCTCTGGATAGGTCGGCGGTGGGCCACTGCGCTCCTGGCCGGCCGTGCGTATCGACGCTCCCGATAGTGCGATGGGCCGGAGCATCCGCTCCGTGGCCCACCGCCGGCTGGTCAGGACATGGCGGCGGCGCGCGAGTGAGGACGGATCCAGGCGTAGGGCCGACCCATGGGTCGGCCGAGCTGGCAATTGCTGCGCTGCCTGGGCGACCCATGGGTCGCCCCTACGCCTGACATGAGTTCGGACTCGGCGCGCCTGACGAGAGCCTGACGCGTCGTCGTCTGCTGCAAGGCATCGTCCTCGACACCCACACACGGAATCCGCATGTCCCCACCGCGCACTCGGTCCGACCAGGCCCTCATCGGGCTCCGCAGCGTGGCGGCGCTCATCATGATCAGCCACGGAGTGTACCGCGCCCTCACCGACGGCTTCGTGCCGGGGTTCGGCGAGTTCCTGGGTACCAAGGGCCTCCCGTTCGGGCACGCCCTGGCCGTGGCGATCACTGCTTGGGAGATCATTGGCGGCACGCTGCTGCTTGCGGGGCGCTGGGTGCGCGTGGTCGCGCTGCTGTTCGTGGCACAGCTCGCCTTCGGCATTGAGCTGGTGCACGCCCCTGACGGCTGGTTCGTGGTCGGTGGCGGTCGGAACGGGATGGAGTTCAGCGTGTTGCTGATCGCCGTGTTCGCGGCGGTGGCGTGGTCACACTCGCGCTCGACCACGGAGTAGGTAGGTGCCGCACCTCGACCTCGTCACCCTCATCGTCCGCGACTACGACGCCGCGATCGCGTTCTTCACCAAGGTGCTCGGTTTCGAACTGACGGAAGACGAACCGTCGCTCACCAACGACGGTCGCCCCAAGCGCTGGGTGGTGGTCCGGCCGCCCGGTGCCGTCACGGGCATCCTCCTGGCCAAGGCCGACGGGGCGCACCAGGAGCGCGCCATTGGTGAGCAGTTTGCGGGACGGGTGGGGCTGTTCCTCCGCGTGGACGACTTCGACGCGACCCTCCAACGCCTCGTGGCCGCGGGCGTGGAGTTCGTCTCGCCGCCGCGCGACGAGCCGTACGGCCAGGTGGCGGTGTTTCGTGGCATCGAGGGGAACAAGTGGGACCTGCTGGGGCCGCGGCCAGCAGCCTGACACCCCCGACAGCGCGGCGGGACCGCAGCCATGCAACCACCTCGACTGCGAAGATCCACCTTTGCTGATCCGGTGAGCACCGGACCCTCGCGACCCGGACGGTGTAGCGCGCAGTGACGGGTTGGCAGCCTGCCACCCCGCTCCTGCAGGAGGCAGCCATGAGTGTTCCGCGAATCCTCACCGTGCTCCTGACGTGCGCGTGCGTGCTCTCCACGCGGCTTCCCGCGAAGCAGCGGGCGCCGATCATCGACATGCACCTGCACGCCGACCTCCCGCCCTACGACGTGCCCGATGGGGCGCCCGCACTCTGCCGGCCGGCGCCGTGTCAGGGTGATGGCGCAGCGATCGCCGACCTGGACCGGATGCTGGAAGTGACGCTGGAGGAAATGGATCGCCACAACATCGTACAGGCATTCCTCAGCGGCCTCGACCTCGACGTGGTGCAGCAATGGAAGGCGGCGGCGCCCGGCCGATTCATCGGTGCACCATTCATCATGCGACCCGGCCAGCCCACACCCGAGGTCCTTCGGCGCGAGCTCGAGGCCGGTCGTCTCGGCGGCATCGGAGAGATCGCGGTTCAGCTCACCGGCGTGGCACCCAACGATGACGCTCTCGAGCCGTACTTCGCCCTGGCGGAGGAATTCGATGTGCCCGTGCTGCTCCACACGGCAGGTATCGGTCCGTACCTGCCCGGCTTTCGGTCCGCTGCCGGTTCGCCCCTGCTGCTGGAGAAGGTGCTGGTGAGGCATCCGAAGCTCCGGCTCTTCGTCGAGAATGCCGGCTACCCGTATCGCGACCAGATGATCGCGATGATGTACCAGTATCCCCAGCTGCACGGGGATCTCTCGACAATCACGTGGGTCATTCCACGCACCGCGTTCCACGATTACCTGGAGAGCTTCGTGGAGGCTGGCCTGGTCAAGCGGTTGATGTTCGGATCCGACCAGATGCGCTGGCCGGCAAAGATTGGCGAGGGGATCGAGGCGATCGAGGACGCGCCCTTCCTCACGGCGGATCAGAAGCGCGACATCCTCTATCACAACGCGGTCCGGTTCCTTCGTCTCGACAAAAAAGACGGCTAGTCCACTCACACGGAAGCGACTCGGCGGTGTGATTCAGGGCTTCCTACCCGTGCTCACCTGCCTCTCGGGGGCGCTTTCAGTCGGACGCAGTGCGCCTTCCTCAATCAGCACTACCGCCACCCGATCAATCGCCGGCCCGTACCCCGTCTCCGGCGACCGGGTGAGGCTGCGGAACTCGAGCGTCGTCTTCTCGCCCGTGGCCGTGAACTCCCACTCGGCCGACACCCACCCCATGTTGCGGCCGGTCTTCCCCGCCGCGTCGAAGGTGAATTGCACCGCCTTCCCCGCCGCCGAGACCCGGAGCGGCTTGATGAGAGGACCGCGATTGGGGTTCCCCGCCAGGTCGAACGTCACCCGGTAGCGCCGGCCCTTTACCGTCTCGAAGCTCTGCGCGATGCCGCCCTGCACGAACGGCGGCGTCACCCGGCTCCGGGCACTGCCATCGAGATCGAGCGCGTAGGTGCCGTCGGACGAGATCCAGTAGCCGGCCCCCACCAAGTCGATCCCCTCGCCGGTCACCACCCACCCCGGGAGCGCGGTCGACCCGCCCACCAGGTTGAGGTAGGTCCGGGGGGTGGGTCCCTCCTCGAACGAGCCGTTGCGGATCAGGTTGATGGCGGCGGGCTGCTGGGCCAGCAGGGCGGCAGGAAGGAGGCCCAGCAGGGTCGCGGTGCAGGCGCGGATGCGGGTGGTCATGGCGTGAACTCGCTGGTAGGTGGGGATGATTCCTACCAGACTGTGCGCGGGAGTGCCGGCGGATCCGTCATTCGCCGGCCCGCGGCTGAAGCCGCGTCTCGGCACAGACGGCGGGCAGAGCCCGCCTGTGGACAGGGCGAGCACGGCGGGACCCTGGTGATCGACAGCCCGCTTCAGCGGGCGTCCTTGCCGAGCCGTGGCTTTAGCCACGACGGCTCAATTGAAGCCGACACCTGACCGCCCCATCCCCCGTAGGCACGCCAGGACCATCTCGGAGGTATCGACGTGACACTGCGCACTGCCCTCGCGCTGATGCTCGCCGCCGCCACGCCGCTCGCCGCGCAGGAGCACGACCCCGCCGACGTGGCCACCATCGACGGCATCATCGCGGCGTACTACGACGTGGTGTCGGGGCCTGCAGGCGGCTCCCCCTATCGCGAGCGCGACCGCTTCCTCCACTACCCCGACGCGCTGGTGGGGATGGTGGTGATCCGCGAGGGCGCGCCGCAGCTCCGCACCATGACGCTCGACGAGTATCACGACGCCACCGGTGGCGCGCGCACCAATCCGTTCTACGAGCGCGAGATCCATCGCACCGTGCAGCGCTTCGGCCACATCGCCCACGTGTGGAGCACCTACGCGTCGAGCCGCGAACCGGGAGGCGAAGCGTACGCGCGCGGCATCAATTCCATCCAGCTCTACCACGACGGTACCCGCTGGTGGATCATGGGCTGGATCTTCGACAGCGAGCGGCGGGACAACCCGGTGCCGGCGGAGTACCTGCGGGGGTAGCGAGCTCCGGAACACCAGCCTCTCGCTGGCGCTTCGCCGGACCGGGCACCACGTTCCGGCATGTCCAATCCACCCGCATCGCCCCCGCTCCAGACCTTCGTCCGGGCCGTGGCCCTCGGGGCCGTGGTCGGCGCCGCGGTCCTCGGCATCGGCGGACGACTCCTGATGCGTCTGGTGGCCATCCTCCTCGGCCTCTCGGGGGGCTTCTCGCTCGGAGGTTCGGCGGAAGTCATTGCCGCCGGTGCCATGTACGGCGCCCTGGCTGGAACGCTGCTGCTCCCCCTTCCACCGCGCTGGCCCAGGTGGCACCCGCATCTCCACGCTGCCGCCATGCTGCTGATCTTCCTCGTTGCTTCCGGCGCGGCACGCATGGCCTCAAGCGGACTCACCGGCTGGACCCGAGTGAGCATCCTGGGAATGTTCGCGCTGCTGGTCTGGATCAACTCCCTCATCCTGGTGAGGGTGTGGCGTCGTGCTCGAGCCCGCTGACTATCGTTCACCGATGCGAACCTGCCTCCTCACCATTGCGATGACGCTGCTGAGCGCGTCCTCCTCAGCCCAGTCCCTCCCCGACTCCCTGATTGCGCCCTACACCGCCGAGCAGTGCCCGCGCTGCGCCACGTGGAATACACCGCATCCGCCGTTCCGGATCTTCGGCAACAGCTGGTACGTCGGTACCCACGGCCTGGGCGCGCTGCTGATCACTTCGCCCGAGGGGCACGTGCTGATCGACGGCGGCCTCCCCGACACCGCGCCGCTGATCCTCGCCAGCATCACTGCCCTCGGCTTCGACATCCGCGACGTGCGGCTGATCCTCAACTCGCATCCGCACTACGACCACGCCGGCGGGATCGCGGCGCTGCAGCACGCTTCGGGCGCACGCGTGGCGGCGAGTGTGCCGAGTGCGCGCGTGCTCGCCACCGGCAAGGCCGATGCGAGCGATCCTCAGTACGGCTTGGCGTACGACATCCCCGCGGTCACGTATTCTCGGCTGATCGAGGACGGCAAGCCGACCGCGATCGGCCCGCTCCGGCTCACACCCCACGTCACCGGCGGCCACACCCCCGGCGGGACCACGTGGACCTGGCAGTCGTGCGAGGGCGAGCGCTGCCTCGACCTCGTCTACGCCGACTCGCAGACGCCGGTGTCGGCCGACGGCTTCCGCTTCTCGGATGGTGCGACATATCCGAATGCGGTAGCCGACTTCCGGGGCGCCCACGCACTGCTCGAGACGATGGCCTGCGACATCCTGATCACCCCGCATCCCGAGGCGTCGCAGCTGTGGGAACGGGTCGCGAGCGGAACGCTGGTCGACCCGGAGGCCTGTGCGCGCTACGCCGCGAACGCGCGCCGAAACCTGGAACGCCGGCTGGAGCGCGAGACGGCAACACTCGGCGTTCCCACCGGCGAGCGGCCGCGATGAAGCGCCGCGCCGCCAGGGCACCCGCGACCCCGGCAGCCGAGGCTCCGACACCCCGGCTCAACCCGCGACTCCTGGCCGTCGGCGCGGTGGGGTGCATGCTGCTCGCCGCGCTGCTCGCCTGGTTCTCGCGCGGCAACCTCAACGCCGACGGCGTCGCCTACCTCGATCTCGCCGACCGGCTCCGCCTCGGCGACTTCGGCGGGTTCGTGCAGGGCTACTGGTCGCCGGCGTATCCGGCCCTGTTGGCCGTGCTGCTCGCCCTTGCCGGCGTGGGGGGACACGATGCGGCGATGCTGGCGCACCTGCTCAACTTCTTCATCGCCGCGGCCACCATCGCCCTGATCTGGCGCGCGGCACGGCGCTGGCACGGCCCGCTCTGGGGCGTCCTGATGCTCACGACCTACCTGGTCGCGAGCGCCCGCACCATCCGCATCGACGCCGTCACCCCCGACCTGCTGCTCCTCCTCGCCGCCACCGGAATCGGCCTGGAACTGCTCCGTCCCGATGGCTGGCGTGGCACGGCGATGGGACTCTGGGCCGGATTCGCCTTCCTCGCCAAGACGTCGTCCTGGCCCTGGCTGCTCGCCACCGCGCTGCTTCTCGGCTGGAGTGCATGGCGCGATCCCGCTCGCCGCCGCCCGCTGCAGCGGGCGGTGACACTTGCGGCGCTGCCGATCCTGCTCTGGTCGGCGGCGATGAGCATCGACGCGGGTCGCTTCACCATCGGCTCCGCAGCCCGCCTCAATGCCTGCTGGTACCTGCAGGAATGCGACGGCCGTTCGCCGGACACGCATCGTGGCGAGCATGCCCACTACACCAACTGGCTGATCGCGAGCGATGCGCGCGCACGCGTGGCCATCTTCGACGCACTGCAATGGACCTATGCACCGTGGGGCGATCCCACCGCGTGGCAGCATGGCGTGCTCGCGCAGGAGCAGCGAGAGGTCAGTGTGGGCGGCGTGTTGGCGCACGCCACCACCCAGCTCGGTCGCGTCCTCGGCCTGTGGGTGATGCCGGTGCTGGTGATGGTGATCCTCCCGGCGCTGCTGCTGGTTCGCGGCAAGCCGAGAATCGACCGGAGCGTGCTGGAATCGCCAGCCGGGATTGCCATGAGCATCGGGATGGTCGGCGTGCTGCAGTTCGTCGCGGTCCACGCCGAACCCCGCCTGATCGCTCCATCGGTGCTGCTCCTGACGCTCGGTGTGGTCACCTGGCGAATGCAGGGCGCACCACGGGGGGCACTGGCCCCAGTCGCCCTCGTTGCGTTGCTCGTCGCGCTCGGCATCGGGACGTGGCACCTGCGCGATCAGGCGCGCGTGACTGCAAGCTCGGCGAGCCGCGTGGCCCGCCTCGAACAGCAGATGCCGCCGCACGCTGCTCCGCATCGCGTTGCCGTGATCGGCCAGGCATTCCCGATGCTTCCCGATCTCTATCGCGCACGCGCCGTGGTGGTGGCACAGGTCATGGCGCCGGAGATCGGCGAGCTCGAGCGCTGGTCGCCCGCCGCAAGCACGGCCCTCGTGGAGCGACTGCAGCAGACCGGCGCCGAGCTGTTCTGGATCTCGCGTGGGAGAGACGAATACTCCATCGTCCGGCCGCAACCGCGCTGACCCCTGAACGGCGCAGGAGCGTGAACGAGGGTCACGGCCTCCAACGCGCCTGCTTCCCTTGGGCAAAGCGCCCGAACGGCCGCCACGCACCGTCGAACCACCACTTGAGGGTGGTGTCGATGCTGTCGGCGGCCGTGAACGTCACCGTCTCGAGATAACGTCGCCGCGAGCCGCCATGCACCTCGGCAGGGATGTCGGCCAGGGTGCGGTAGAACACGTCGTACTCCCGCTCAATGGTGCCGTCCTCACGCAGCCGGTAGCTCCCCTGGAAGAGGCGCCCCTCGCCGTCGCCGGGACCGGCCACCGCCGTGAACTCCACCTTCTCGGTGGCGGGATTCCAGTAGATCATCCCGTGCAGCAGCGCCTGATCGGGATCGCCCCCGGCCGGGTAGCCCTCCCGGAACACGATCGCGCGACGCCCCACCACCCACTGGTAGTTCCCCGAGATCGGTCGGTGGCCGATCTGCCGGATGATCGAATCGGGGAGCATCGGCGTCCACTCGCCGATCATCGGGGCGAGGAACGCCAGCGTGCTGTCGTTGAGGAAGCCACGTACCGGCTGCGACTGCTGGGCGGTGAGTGGCACGGCGAGGACGAGGAGCGCGAGGGCAGGAGTGGCCAGGCGATGCATGACGCGGTTCCCGGTGGAGGAGATGCCGCGCAATCCTGCGCCTCTCCCGACGGATCGCAAGCAGACTGACGCGATGCTGACGGAGTGCTGACACGATGGCCTCTGTCGCGCAGGAATGCCTCAGCCGACCCTCCATTTTGCGTGCTCCACCCTCAGTCCTCCATCCTCCATCCTCCAGTGTCGCCCGCCGCGGTATGTTCCAAGATCTCCCGCCACGGAGTTCCGCATGCATTCCGACGACGAACAGATCGGCCGCGTCCTCTCGCGCCGCGAGATCCTCGCGCTGGCTGGCGCCACCGGCGCCGGCATCTTCCTGGCCCCGGGCATCACGCGGGCCGGCGACCGGCGGCCGCTGCCCGCCTGCGTGGTGCGACCGGCCCAGACCGAGGGGCCGTACTTCGTCGACCGGATGCTCGATCGCTCCGACATTCGCGCTGAGCCCACTACCGGTGCCGTCAGTGCGGGAGTGCCGCTGGATCTTGCCGTGGTGGTCTCACGAGTCGGGCGGGACAGCTGCGAACCGCTCGCTGACGCGATGGTGGACATCTGGCAGTGCGACGCGCTGGGCATCTACTCCGGCGTGCACGACATGGCCAACCGGTTCAACACCACGGGCCAGACCTTCCTGCGCGGCTACCAGGTGACCGACCGCGACGGTGTCGCGCGGTTCACCACCATCTACCCGGGATGGTACGAGGGGCGCACCATCCACATCCACTTCAAGATTCGGGTGCCTGGCACCGGCACCACCGTGCACGACTTCACCTCGCAGCTGTACTTCAGCGACGAGCAGTCCGACGCCGTGTTCGCGCGAGCGCCGTATCGCGACAACACCCAGCGCCGTGCCCGCAACGCGCAGGACGGGATCTATCGCACCGGTGGGCGCGAGCTCACGCTGGACCTGCAGGCGATGGAAGCGGGACTGCGGGGACGGTTCGACATCGGACTGGATCTCGGGTGAGTCACCACTCCCCGGGGCGAGGTGGGTCAGGCGCAGTGACTCGATGATCGGCATCCTCGTTCTGCTGCTGCTCAGCTGGGCACTGCTCCGCTGGCGCGACATGCCGTTCACCGCGCTAGGCATCGACAAGCCTCGACGACGCACCGTGGAGTTCGCGGCCGGATTCGCATTCCTCGGCGCGGTGCAGGCCGTTCGCCTGCTCGGTTGGGCCGCGCTGGGCGAATTCCGTTGGGAACCGGTTCCAGGTTACGGCCTGGTCGAGCTCTCCGTCGTGATGTATCCGCTCCTGAAGTCCGTGCTGTTCGAGGAACTGCTGTTCCGTGGTGCGTTGCTGGTGCTCGCGATCCGGGCACTGGGCGAGTTCCGCGGCATCGCCTTGAATGCCGTCGCGTTCGGTGTCTACCACTGGTTCTCCTACGGCATCCTCGGACAGGTCATGCCGATGGTCTGGGTCTTCACCCTGACCGCGTCCGCAGGGCTGCTCTTCGCCGCGGCATTCGCCCGGAGTGGCTCAATCATCCTGCCGATCGGGCTGCACCTCGGGACGAACACGATCACCGCTGCCGTCTTCTCCCAGGGCCCGTGGGGGACCCAGTGGCTCGAGCCGGTCCCGGCGCCGTCTGATACCTCGGTCGTCGCGATGCTGGGGCTGAACCTCCTCTGGCCGATCGGGTGTTCGCTGCTCGCGGTTGCAGCGCTCTACCGACTCTACCCTCGGTCCTCCGTCGCGCCGTCGCGCCGTCCTCCGCGCTCCTGACGGGCTACACTCTCAGGATCGTGCCATCCCCGATCGACCCGCGCCACTGGCCTCGCGTCCAGGAGCTGTTCCGGCAGGCGATTGAACTGCCGCCGGAGCAGCAAACCGCATTCGTCACCAGCAGCGAGACCGATGTCGGGGTTCGCGCGGCGGTGGCACAGAGTGCCGCCAGACCGAGCCGAGGCAGCAGGATGCGGGTGTTCATGGTCTCTCTCTCCCCTGGTTGGGTGGCGGCCGGGCCGCCGGATTCAGGGAGAGACGCGGAATCGGGAAGGGACACGTGTCACCGGCCGACCCGGGTCCAGAGCGCTCCCCGTACCCTCCGTCGCTCCGATCTACGTCCCCTCGCTTCGCTCGGAGCGAGCGTTCCGTCCTCCACCGATCCGCGGTATTCTTGGTCATCCCCACGACATCGGACGTGAGTGATGGCCAGCGACGCCTCGCGCGACCATCCCGAGCAGATCGGCCCGTACCGCATCCTCCAGGTGCTGGGGGAGGGCGGCATGGGGATCGTCTACGAGGCGGAGCAGCTCGAGCCGGTGCGCCGCCGGGTGGCGCTCAAGGTCATCAAGCTCGGCATGGACTCGAAGGACGTGGTGGCCCGCTTCGAGGCCGAGCGCCAGGCGCTCGCGGTGATGAGCCACCCGGGCATCGCCCAGGTGCTCGATGGCGGGATGACCGAGCAGGCCCGGCCGTTCTTCGTGATGGAGCTGGTCAAGGGCATCCCCTTCACCGAGTACTGCGACAACCGCCAGCTGCCGCTCCGCGAGCGGATCGCGCTCTTCACCAAGGTCGTGCACGCGGTGCAGCACGCTCACCAGAAGGGCGTGATCCATCGCGACATCAAGCCGTCAAACGTCCTCGTCACCGAGCACGAGGGCGAGGCAACGATCAAGATCATCGACTTTGGCATCGCCAAGGCGATCGCCCAGCCGCTCACCGAGAAGACCCTCGTCACCGCCTACGGGATGGCGCTCGGCACGCTCGCCTACATGAGCCCCGAGCAGGCCGAGCTCTCCAACCTCGACATCGACACCCGGAGCGACATCTACTCGCTCGGGGTGATGCTGTTCGAGGTGCTGGTGGGCGAGCTGCCGGTCGACCCGAGCCAGATGGGCGCGGTGCCGTTCCTGGCCCAGCTGGTGGGGCGCACCTCCGATCCCGAGCGTCCGTCGGCGCGGATGACCACCACGGCCAGGGCACGGCGCCAGGCACAGCTGCGCCGGGCCGCGAGCGGCCAGCTGCGCAAGCTGCTGCGCGGCGACCTCGACTGGATCGTGGTCAAGGCGATGGAGAAGGACCGCAATCGCCGCTATGACACCGCCAACGCACTGGCGCAGGATCTCGAGCGCCATCTCCGCAATGAGCCGGTGCTGGCACGGCCTCCCAGCACGTGGTATCGCTTCCGCAAGTTCGCGCGCCGCAATCGCGCGGCGGTGGCCGCCGGTGCCGGAATCACCGTGGCGCTGGTGGCCGGCGTGATCGCCACCAGCGTCGGCCTGCTGCGCGCGACCCGCGCCGAGGCCGAGGCGCAGCGCGAGAGCGAGACCGCGCAGCAGGTGTCGGAATTCCTGGTGGACCTGTTCCGCCAAGGCGACCCGGGCCGCGCCGGTGGCCGGCAGCTCACGGTCAAGGAGGTCCTCGACTCGGGTGCGGTGCGGATTCGCCGGGAACTCGCCGATCGCCCGCTGGTGCGCGCCAGGCTGATGAAGACCATCGGCGAGGCGTACTACATGCTGCGCGAACTCGACGCGGCGATCCCGCTGGTCGAGCAGGCGCTCGTCATCCAGGACTCGGCGGGGATCGATCCGCCGGAGCGGGTCCATACCCGCATCCTGCTGAGCTCCGCCTACATCCAGTACGGCGATTTTGGCCAGGCGGAACAGCTCGGTCGCGAGGCGCTCGCGATCCTCGGGGAGCATCCCGATCCTGATGACGAACACCTGCTCGTCGGTGCCACGACCATGCTGGTGTTCGGCGCGCTGCGGAGCGGCGCCACACCGCCCGACGCGGAGCAGATGCTCACCCGCCTGATCGAGCGTCGCGACCCGGACGCGCCAGACGACCATGAGATGGGAAACATCCAGGACATCCTCTGCTGGGTCCACCTCGACAAGGGCAACCTCGAGGCGGGGGAGCACTCGTGCTCACGCACGGTGGCCATTCGGCGCATGCGCGGCGCCGACGACCCGATGGGCCTGCTGGTGGGACTGGGTCGGCTGGCCAACCTCCGGCACAACCAGGGCCGGCTCGACGAGGCAATCGCGCTGCAGCGCGAGTCGCTGGACATCGGGCGAGCCACGTACGGTGACACCCACTTCGAGATCGCCTACAACCACCACGCGCTGAGCCGGATCTACCGCCAGCTCGGCCAGCTCGACTCCGCGCTCGCCAATGCGCGCGAGGCGCTCCGCATCCGCCGGGCGGTGCTCACGCCCGACAACTCCGAGCTGGCGACGTCATTGTTCGAGCTCGCGACCGTGCATCGGCAGCGCGGCGAGCTGAGGCAGGGCCTGGCCGCGTGGGAGGAGGGACTCGCGGTCTCCGAGCGATCGCTGCACGGTCGGCGAGGGAACCCCGCCGCAAGCCTCCTCGCCCTGATGCGCCAGCATGCGATGCACGCGGCCCTGCTGCGGGCGGCGGGACAGGCTGCCGAGGCGCGGGCCGAGGACGCGCGTGTCGTGGCGTTGCTGGATTCCGCCCGGGCCAGCGGGGCCCTCGGCGACTCGGTTTCCGCACTGACGCTCAACGGCGCCTGCTGGATCACCGCCCTCGCGGGACACGGCGCCCGGGCGCTCGAGACTTGTGACGAGGCGGTGGACCGAAGCGATGAGGGAAATCGCCCCCGGATCCGCGACAGTCGCGGCGTGGCCCGCGCACAGGCAGGCGACCTCACCGGGGCCATCGCCGACTTCGAGGCCTACATGGCCAATCCCGCCAACGTCTCCGGCATCCCCGTGCGCGAGGAATGGATCGCGTCGCTGCGCGCCGGACGCAGCCCGTTCACGCGCGCCGCGCTCGACGAGTTGCTGATCCCCTGAGCGCGCGCGGGGCCGGGCAACGCGCGATGACCGACCCC
>CALGOK010000045.1 GCA_937961295.1 uncultured Gemmatimonadota bacterium | reverse complement strand
CGGGGTCGGCGCGCGACCCGACGGCCGCGACACGACCGGCGTCGGCGTTCCGCCGCGATTCCGGCTGCGCCCGTCGAGTCCGGCGCGCGGCTCGGGCCGCACCGCGGGCTCGTTGAAGCGCGGCACCGTGGCACCCGACGACAGCGGCTGGCGCGGCCGGGCGCGGTTGCCATACGCGGTGTTCGGCACGGTCGGGCGCGGATAGGTGTTGATCACCGTGATCGGCCGCCACGGCGTGCGCCAGGAAGGATCCCAGCCCCAGTACCCGTTCCACCCATAGCCGTAGCCGTAGTGATACGGATCGTACCACGGGTCGTACCACGGATCGTACCAGCCGCGGCCGATCCCGACCCGCACGCCGATGCCGGTGCGGGGATAGCCCCAGCCGCACGCGAGGCACGAGTAGCGCCCATCGCCGTACGGATCGTAGTAGCCGCCGCCGGCCACGATGGTCGGCTGCGCCGACTCGTAGCCCGGCCCCCACACGCGGTACCCGAGCGCGTCGTGATCGAAGCGGCCGTTGTCGGCCATCCGCCGGACGATCGCCAGCAGCTGCGCCTCGACATCACCGTACGGATCGTCGAGTCGCAGGCGCTCGTAGTCCCAGTGCATTCCGGTGGCGTACCGACTGAAGTCGAGCGGCTCGCGCGAGAGCGCGGCGAAGACCACCCCGGTGCCGCCACGGTCGTCGGCCAGGAACGTCTCGCGATCGCCGCGGCCGCGCAGTTCGTAGTCGCGTCCGCCGCGCACGAACTGGTCGAGATCGGGATCGAGCGGGAAGAGGACCCGCAGGTAGCCGTCGGCATCGGCGCGGAAGACGATCAGGTAGCCGTCCTCCTCCATGCCGACCTGCACCCGCACGCCGTCGCCCGGCTGGTAGTCCCCGCCGTTGAGCGAGAGCCGGACCGCAGCCTGGTCGGGCGCCACGTCTCCGACGGGGCCCGTTGCGATGGTCATGGCGGCGAGTAGGGCGAACATCGTTCCTCCGGTCGAACTGGGTGCATCCATGCGGGTGGACGCCAGGAGGAAGGTTCCAGATCCGTGCCACGGCCAAGTCGTTCATTGGCAACAACTTGTGAATCCGGGACAGGGCGCGGTGTCCTGTCCTGAGGACACCGGGAGCACACAGATCAGGGTCGGGAGGTCTCCCGGCCGCCGTTCCAGCGGTGCCAGTACATCCGCAATTCGGTCACCTGGATCCCATCGGTCTCGGCGAACAGCGCCCCGCGCGCGTCGACCCATTCCCCGGTCTTCCGCCGCCGGAACACCAGCTTGAACTCGGTGGCGAACCACGGCCCGGCGATGAAGGTCTCGCCGGTGGTGAATGCGGCCTCGGACTGGTGGTAGGGGATGTCGCTCGCCCAGCTGCGGATCGCGTCGCGCCCCTGCATCGGGGCGCCGAACGGCGTCTCGAGGAACACCGCCTGCTCGTGAAAGATCGACACCATGACGTCGGGCCGCCCCGTGCTCCAGCCCCGCGCGAAGGTGTCGATCATCGCGCGCGCGGCGGCCGCGAACTCCGGCCCCCCGCTCACGGCGCCTGGCCGCCGACGGCGGCGCCCGACTCCGCTTCGCCGGTCACCCGCGCGAGCCCGTCGCGGGCACTGGAGAGGAGCGCCGCGTAGCGCGCATCGGCGCCGTCCCAGAGTCGCAGGAACTGTCCGTACGCCATCGCCGCGGAGTCGGGCTTGGCGGACGCCTCATACGCGCGGCCGAGGTAGTACTGCGCCACGGGGATCAGGTCGGGAGCGGTGGGAAGGCCGTAGCGGAGCCGGTGGATGCCGGCCGCGCGCGTGGTCGTGCGAGCGACCTGCAAGGCTGCCACGCGCAGCGAGAGCGGCATGGTGAATCCGTTTGCCGTGACGCCGCCGGTTCGCTCGATCCCGTCGTTGATGCGGGCCAGCCCGCCGGTGGTGTCGCCCTGCGCCACCACCGCCAGGCCATCGAGCGCCGTCATCGCGCCGCCGAGCCAGGGCGGATAGTTGGAGGGCTCACGGTCCAGGTGCGGCCGCAGCACCCGGCGCACCTCGGCCGGCCGCCCGAGATCGGCGAGGACCATCGCGTGCCAAATCGACAGGAACGGTGACTGTTCGGGGACGGCACGGAAGAACTGGTCCAGCGAGTCGAGTTGCGCGCGGGTGGCGTACCCGCCGAACACCGGCAGCATCCGGAGGTAGAGCAGGGTCTGCTGCTCGTTGGGCGTGCCCCGGACCAGGGTGAGCGAGGTGTCGGTCCGCCCCAGTGCGCCGGCGAGGATCCCGGCGAGGGTGTGCAGCTGGTTGCTCTGCGCGTCGGCCGGTGCGCGCCGGCCGATCCCCAGCGCGATCGCCAGCAGGGAATCGTCGTCGGCGCGGGGCGACGTGATCAGGCCTTCCAGCGCCGCGATCGCGAAACCGGTACCGATGGCCTGGCCGGTGAGCGCCACGAAGGCGGAATCGCTGCCCGCGAGCGCCAGCCTCGTGAGGTGGGTGTTCTGCAGCTCGCCGCTCGCCTGCGCGGCGCGGAACACCGCCTCGTATCGCGTGAGCAACGCCGTGTCGCGGTGCTCCGCCGCGAGTTGCATCGGGTGGATCGCCGCCGGCGTGAGCGTCGAGTCGATCTGCAGCACGCGGTCGAACGGCCGCCGCAATTCCTCGGGCGCCATCGGCGACATCAGCCGGCCGTGGAACTGCGCCTCGCCGAGCAGGTACCAGCCGTCGGCATCCTCGGGGAAGCGCTGCACGTAGGTGCGCGCCGAGTCGTCCGCGAGGTGGTGCTGCCGGGCGAAGAGGTCGTAGGCCACCAGCAGTGAGCGCATCCGCGGCGGCAGCGAGTCGGCGTAGCGCAGCGCGTTGGCCGAGGCCCGCAGCGAGGCCTGGTTGGCGTACTGCCCCTTCCAGCCCAGCGTGTTGGCGAGCCGGTACCAGGCGAGCGCAAAGGTGGAGTCGTCGGCGACCGCTTCCTCGAAGGCGACCTGCGCCGAGTCCCACTCGCCGCGGCGGTGGTGGCGCTCGCCGCGCAGGTAGGCGCGGATCGCCGGCATCGACGCCGAGTTGATCGCGGAGGCGTTGGCCGAGGGGAGCGGCTGGCGCGACTTCCAGATGTCGCGCAGCAGCGCGAGCGACAGTCCGTCGGCAAGCGCGAGCACCGAGTCCGAGGGGCCATCGACCTGCGCACCGCCGATGCGGACCCCATCGAGGTCGTAGAGCTCCGCGGTGAGCCGTGCGGTGCCCCCGGTGGCCACGATGCTGCCGGTGAGCACCGACGCCGCCCGGGTGTCGCGCGCCACGGCCAGCGCGTCATCGAGGTCGCCGCCGTCGCCCTGCACCCGGCGTCGCCACTCGCGCACCGTGGCGCGCGGCTCGATGGTGCGGATCGGTCCCACGCCGTCGAGGTTGGCGGCGAGCAGGTCGACCATTCCCTCCCCGATCCCCTCGAGCCCGGCGCCGCTGGTCGCGAACGGCACCACCGCGATCGTCTCGGCGCCCGAGACGACCACGCGCCGGCCGGGACCGAACAGCAGCGCCCACGCCACCGCGGCGACTGCCACCAGCAGCGGCAGCACCACGGCGAGCCGCTTCCAGCGGCGGCTCTCGCGGGTCGCCGCCGCCGCCCCGCTCGATTCCTGGGTCACCGCGTCGGCGAACGCGGTGATCGACTCGAACCGGCTGGCGGGATCGGTGCCGAGGGCGCGCTGCGTGGCCCCGTCGACTTCGGGCGGGATGCCGTCGACCACGGCCGAGATCCGCGGCCGCGGCCCGGTGAGCACCGAGGTGAGCATCGCCTGCATCGTCGGCCCGCTGAACGCCTGCTTGCCGGTGACCAGCTCGTAGAACACGCACGCCAGCGCGTACTGGTCGCTGCGGCCGTCGACGGCGTCGGCGGTGGCCTGCTCGGGGCTCATGTACGCCGGCGTGCCGATCGCCATGCCGGCGCCGGTGAGGTTGGTCTCCTGCCGCGACGCGTCGACCGCCCGGGCGATGCCGAAGTCGGTGACCACGGCGTGGCCGCCCGACAGCAAGATGTTCTCCGGCTTGACGTCGCGGTGCACCACGCCGTGCGCGTGGGCGTAGGCCAGCCCGCTCGCCGCCTCGCGGACGATCTCCGCCGCGCGCGGCAGCGACACCCGGCCCTCGCGGCGCATCAGGTCGCGCAGCGACTCGCCCTCGACGAACGGCATCACGTAGTACAGCATCCCGTCCGCCTCGCCGGAGTCGTACACCGGCACCACGTGGGGATGCTGCAGCTTGGCCGCCAGCTCGATCTCGCGGAGGAACCGCTCGATGCCCAGCGCCGCAGAGAGCTCGGGGCGCAGCACCTTGATCGCGACCTGGCGGTGGTGCTTGAGGTCCTCCGCCAGGAATACCGTGGCCATGCCGCCCTGCCCGACCAGCCGCTCCACGCGGTAGCGGTCGTGCAGGGCAGTGCGGAGACGCTCGAGGGTGTCGTTGGCCATGGCGTCGGGACGTGGGAGGAAGTTGGTCAATCTAGCGGCGTCCCGGGCCGGCTCCCAACCCGCCCCGGCACCTCAGGACAGCCACGCGCGGAAGGTCCCGATCAGGAGCCAGATGTTGAGCCCGGCGATCACCGCGGTCATCGTCCACGCCACCACCTTGAGCAGCTGGCCGTTGGCGAACTCGCCCATCTTGGCCCGGGACGAGGTGAACTGCACCAGCGGCACCACCGCGAACGAGAGCTGGAGCGACAGGATGACCTGGCTGAGGATGAGCAGCGCCCCGGTCCCCCGGTCACCGTACATCGCCGTGACGATCACCGCCGGGACGATCGCCAGCAAGCGCGTGATCATCCGGCGGAGCCACGCCGGGAGCCGGATGTCGAGGAAGCCCTCCATCACGATCTGTCCCGCCAGCGTGCCGGTTATCGTGCTGTTCTGCCCTGAGGCGAGGAGCGCCACGGCGAAAAGCACGCTCGCCAGGGTGGTGCCGAGCAGCGGCGCCAGCAGCCGGTGCGCATCGTGGATGTCGGCCACGTGCTCGTAACCGGTGCCGTGGAACGTGGCCGCCGAGAGGATCAGGATCGCCGCATTGATCAGGAAGGCGAAGAACAGTGCGACCGTCGAGTCGATCGTCGCGAAGCGGATCGTCTCCCGCTTGTCCTCGGGGGAATCGCCCATGTGACGCACCTGCACGATCGCCGAGTGCAGGTAGAGGTTGTGCGGCATCACCGTGGCGCCGAGGATCCCGATCGCGATGTAGAGCATCGTGGGGTTGGTGACGATCTCGGTGGTGGGCACCAGCCCCGCGACCAGCGCCGCGATCTCCGGCTTGGCCAGCGCCATCTCCACCGCAAAGCAGATGCCGATGACCGCCACCAGCGCGATGACGAACGCCTCGAGATAGCGGAATCCCTTGTGCTGGAGGAGCAGGATCAGCAGCACGTCGACCGCGGTGATGATCACGCCCCACAGCATCGGGATGCCGAACAGCAGGTTGAGCGCGATCGCCGAGCCGATCACTTCCGCCAGGTCGGTGGCGATGATCGCGATCTCGCACAGCACCCACAGGACGAACGACGTCGGCCGCGAGTAGTGGTCCCGGCACGCCTGCGCCAGGTCGCGACCGGCGACCACCCCCAGCTTGACCGTCAGCGACTGCAGCAGCATCGCCATCAGGTTGCTGAGCAGGATGACGCTCAGCAGCGCGTACCCGAACTGGGCCCCACCCGCCAGGTCGGTGGCCCAGTTGCCTGGATCCATGTACCCGACGGCCACCATGTAGCCCGGACCCGCGAACGCCAGCGCCTTTCGCCACCACGGCGCGTGGCGCGCGATCCGCACGCTGCGGAACGACTCCGGCAGCGACGGCCGCTTGCGCGGATAGCGCCACCCGCCGTCGGGAGCGCCGGGGACCGGGCCGTCGAGCTCGGGATCGCCCTGCGGGCCGCCCTCGCGGGGGCTCACCGGGCCTCGCGCAGGCAGAGCAGCTGCGACGCGAGGTCGCGCCCCACCACCTGCCGGCTCCGGCCGCGGCGGACCGTCACCGGACCATCGAACGGCTGGTGTTCGACCACCTCCACCACCGTGCCGGGAACCAGTCCCTGCTCGGCGAACCAGCGCAGGCGGTCGCCTGCCTCGGTGTCGACCCGCACGATCGTCACCGCCTGACCGGCGGGGACGTCGGTCAGCGGCATCGTCCGCCGCACCTCGATCTCGCCGTCGGCGGTGGGGATCGGGTCGCCGTGCGGGTCGAAGCGCGGATGCCCGAGTGCCTCCGCCATCCGGGCGACCAGCTCGTCGCTCACCGCATGCTCCAGGCGCTCCGCCTCGTCGTGCACCGTGTCCCAGGTGTAGCCGAGGAAGCGCACCAGGTAGGCCTCGATCAGGCGGTGTCGCCGCAGGATCCGCAGCGCCTCGCGCCGGCCGGCGCGCGTCAGCGTGACGCCCTTGTACGGCTCGTGCTGCAGCAGTCCCTGGTCGGCGAGCCGCTTCACCATCCCGCTCACCGATGCCGCGGCGAGGTCGAGCTGGTCGGCCAGCCCGCCGGTCGACGCCGCGTCGCCGCCCTCGGTGAGGTGAAACACCGCCTTGAGGTAGTCCTCGACCGAGCGGGTCAGGTCGGCCGGCGGCTGGCTGCGCGAGCGCGGCATCAGAAGTAGGTCGCCATCGAGAAGAGGAGTCGCACGTGATCGGCGGGATTCTCGAACTCGTCCCACGAGCGGCCGCGCACCAGGTCGAACTTGAGCACCGTGTCGCCCGCGGGCCGGAAGTTGATCCCGGCCGACAGCTGCCGCACCGCCTGGCCCGGCAGGTCGGCGTCGAAGTCCACCCAGTCGTAGCGCAGCTTGACGGTGAAGTACGACTGCGGCATCGCGCGCACCCAGCCGCGGCCGAACGACCGCGCGGCATCGACGTACAGTCCACGCTGCGACGAGGCGTAGATCCCCTCGAGCCCCGGCGGGACGTCGATCGAGGCCAGCGCCAGCTCGCCCGCCAGCTGCACACCGGCCACCGTCGCCTCGGCATCGAGCACCGCGAGGGTGAGGTTGCGGCGATCGTCCACCGGCGTCCCCTCGATGCTGAACGCGTTCCACGCGCCATGGTGCACCGAGACGCCAACCTCCTGACCCACCGCCGGCGACAGTGCCAGCCGGCCGACCAGTGCCGGCGAGCCGTTGTTGTCCTCGAAGTTGCCGCGGCCGAGCGGGATCCGGGTGCCGTCCTCCGATCCCTCGATCAGCCCGTCGTGGAAGCCGTTGGTGGCGTACGTCTCGTAGGTGAGCCGGCCGGTGCGGCCGAAGCCGAACTGGCCGAACACGCCGAATCCCGGCTCCGACAGCGCCACGCCGAGGAGCTCGGTGGACACCATCGGCCGGTCGGTGAACTCGTTGAGCGGCGAGTCGTGCGCCAGGTTGAACCGCCCGATCGGCGAGAGGATCATCCCGCCGCGCAGCGTGAGCGACGGGTGGATCCGCACGTCGATCGCGGCGTACTCGAGCTTGAGTTCCTCACCACCCTCCTCGACCTCGAGCTCCACGCCGAAGCGCACCACGTCGCTCACCCGCGACGAGGCGAACAGGTTGAACCGCTTCGCCTCGAATCCCGACTCGCCAGGGAGGCCGTCGGTCTGCTCGTAGCGTGCGTGCGCCTCGGCATAACCGCCGATGGCGGTGTTGCCCCCGAGCCGCGTGAGGTACGGCTTGTCGTACACACCGCCGCGGACAAACGGCCGCTCGGCGTCGGCGGTGTCCGCCTGGGCCGCGGCCAGCGCGGGGGTGCCAAGCAGGGCCAACACCAGTTGGGCGCAGAGGCGCCTCATGCGCGTTCCTCAGATCGGAAGAGCGTCGAGTAGGGAAAGAGTGTAGATCTCGGTGGTCGCCGTATC
>CALGOK010000044.1 GCA_937961295.1 uncultured Gemmatimonadota bacterium | reverse complement strand
ACGGCGCGGCGAAGAGTGCGCCGATGTCCGAGGCCCGCGCGAGCCCGGCGGCCTCGCCCTTGGCCTTCACGAAGCCGACGGCGCCCTGGTTGTCGATCACCGGGTCGGTGTTGGGCATCGCGCAGATGCCGGTGAACCCGCCGGCCACCGCCGAGCGCGCGCCGGTGGCAATCGTCTCGCGATCCTCCTGCCCCGGCTCGCGCAGGTGGACGTGCACGTCGACGAGTCCTGGCGCGACCACCAGGCCGCTGGCGTCGAGCTCGATCGCGCCGTCGGGGCGACCGATGTCGTCGCCCACCTCGGCGACCACCCCGTGCATCAGGAGCACGGTCGTGACGCCGTCGACCTGGCGCGCGGGATCGATCACCCGCCCGCCGCGGATCAGCACTGGCCGGCTCATCGTTCCTCCCCTCCCCCCGCGGCCCAGTCCGGCGAGCCGCCGGCGAGCAGGTAGAGCACCGCCATCC
Organism: uncultured Gemmatimonadota bacterium; assembly: GCA_937961295.1. Taxonomy (GTDB): domain Bacteria; phylum Gemmatimonadota; class Gemmatimonadetes; order Gemmatimonadales; family GWC2-71-9; genus Palsa-1233. The sequence continues at coordinate 7,357 of CALGOK010000044.1, read as the reverse complement.
GGATCGCGACTCCATTGGTGACCTGCGGCAGGATCACCGAGTGCGGGCCGTCGGCCACGTCGGAATCGATCTCCACCCCGCGGTTCATCGGGCCGGGGTGGAGGATCAGCAGGTCCTTCGGCGCCCGCGCCAGCCGTTCGCTGCTGACGCCGAACACCCGGTTGTACTCGCGCAGCGACGGGATGAATCCCGCTGTCATCCGCTCCAGCTGCAGTCGCAGCACGTTGAGCGCGTCGGCCCAGGCGATGGCGTCCTCGACCCGGCGGAACACCGTCACGCCCAGCTCGGCCACCTCGCGCGGCACCAGCGTGGGCGGGCCGCAGACCGCCACCTCCGCACCGAGCTTGGTGAGTCCCCAGATGTTGCTGCGGGCCACCCGCGAGTGGAGGATGTCCCCCACGATGCACACCTTGAGCCCCTCGAAGCGGCCGAACCGGTCGCGCAGGGTCAGCAGGTCGAGCAGCGCCTGGGTGGGGTGCTCGTGCTTGCCGTCGCCGGCATTGATGACGTTCGAGCGGATCCGGTCGCCGAGGAAGCGGGCCGCCCCCGAGGCGCCGTGCCGGATGACCACCATGTCGATCCGCATCGCCTCGAGGTTGCGCGCGGTGTCGACCAGAGTTTCGCCCTTCGACACGCTCGAACCGGTGCTCGCGACGTTCACGGTGTCGGCGCTGAGGCGCTTCTCCGCGAACTCGAACGAGATCCGGGTCCGGGTACTGGCCTCGAAGAAGAGGTTGACGATCGTCTTGCCGCGGAGCGCGGGGACCTTCTTGATCGGCCGCTCGCTCACTTCCTTGAACGGCTCCGCGGTGTCGAGGATCGCGCGGATCTGGTCGGCGCTGAGGTCGGCGAGGCCGACCAGGTCCTTGCCGAGCACCGCGTCGCTCATGCGTCGGCTCCCCCGCGCAGCAGGTCGACGCCATCGTCGCCGTCACGCTCGGTCACCCGCACCGTGACATGATCGCCCGGGGCGGTGGCGACCACCAGCCCGGTCACGTCGGCAGCGATCGGCAACTCGCGGCCGCCGCGGTCGACCAGCACCGCGAGCAGCACCCGGCGCGGCCGGCCGAAGTCGGCGATCTCGTCGAGGGCCGCGCGGATGGTGCGGCCGGTGTAGAGCACGTCATCCACGATCACCACGGTGGTGTCATCGAGGGTCGGCGGGAGCCGGGTCTCGTGCACCACCGGCCGGGGACCGATCGCCTGGAGGTCGTCGCGATAGAGGGTGATGTCGAGCTCGCCGCGGCGCACCGGCTGCTCGATCCCGGCCTCGACCAGCGGGATCAGCCGGTCGGCGAGCTCGACGCCCCGCCGCTGGATCCCCACCACCACGAGCGAGCCGCCGTCGGCGGTGCGCTCGACGATCTCCGAGGCCATGCGCGCGAGGACGCGCCGCATCGCAGCGGCGTCGAGGAGGCGTGTGACTGGTGGCATCGGGAGGGCAATCTAAACGGAGGGCGGCGTGAAGGGTGAAGGGTGATGGGTGAAGGGGGTGCTGGGTGGGATCCAGGCTCGAATCGGAACGTCATCAGGGGATCCCCTTCACCCTTTACCCATCACCCTTCACCGGGACGTTCCAAGTCGGCGAGCTCCTCGGCGTGGCCGTGCGGCACCCACGCCCACGGGGCGACCTGTTCCAGTCCGGCATCCGCGAAGGCACGGCGGTAGGTGGCGGCTCGGCGGCGGTGGAATCCCTCGCGATCGCCCTCGATGGCATCGGCGCCGGTGAACGTGGGACAGAACGCCAGCCCGCCCACGAACGGGGCCATCGCGTGCACCGCCCGGCGCATGGCGGCGGTCGGGAGATAGTGGAGGACGTCGGCGGCGACCACCAGGTCCCACGGACCGCCGATGCCGAGTCGGTGCAGCGAGTCGAAGTCGCCGCGAAGCAGGTTTCGGCGGCGACCGTGCTTGCGCACCGCCTCGTCCGACGGCTCCACTCCTTGATAGCGGATCCGGGGACGAACCCGGCGCAACTCGCGGAACCAGCGGCCCTCCCCCGCCCCGAGGTCGAGCACGCTCGCGATCGGGCGCTCGAGCACCCACTCCGTCATCGCGACCGCGAGCGCCACCTGCCGCCGGAGGAACGCACGCTGCCTCTCCACGTGGCGCGGGTCACGGTACCAGCGATCGAAGTAGGCGAGGTCGTAGGACTTCATCGCGACTCGGAGAACGGAGAACGGAGCACCGGGGACGGAGGGACCACGGGAGTCTAGCTTGTCGGCTTGCGGTTGGCCTCATCGACAGGGAGGCAAGCGCCCCGCTCTTCAGTTCTCCGCCCCCGGTGATTCGCTCTCCGTGCTCAGTCTCCTCGCCGAACCAGGTCCGCGATGGCGGCTCTCCGCACCATCACCTCCTGCTGGCCCACGCGCGGCAGCGCCATGCGGGCGGCCGGATCGCTCATGTCCGGTCGCGCAGCCAGCATTGCCCGGTGGGTGGAGTCGCTCACCTGGGTCCACGCCACCGTGAGCGAGTCGGCGGCGACGGCGAGCACCGGGTAGGTCCCGGCGACCGCGGGGTCGCTCACGTCGATCGCCTCGCCGAAGGTGGTCCCGCCGTCGCCGGACGCTCGGAGCCGGACCACCGGCCGGTCGCCGAGGCCGTCGTCCCAGGCCACCAGCACCGCCGATCCGGCGAGGGCGAGCTGCACGTGGGCCGGCGACGACCGCTCGCCGATGGCGATGGGCTGCGCGGCCCACGTGGCGCCGCCGTCGGTGGAGCGGGCATACCACACCCCCGCCTCGCCCGGTTTCCCCGTCCACCAGGCGATGTGCACGCTGCCGTCGGCCCCCGCCCGCAGCGACGGGCCGGCGTGCGGACAACCAGGGAACACCCAGTCGTCGGCGCGCGGTCGTGCCGGATCACTCCAGGTGGTTCCGCCGTCGCGGGAGGCGGCGACGACGACGTCGCGCACATCGCCCTCGAAGATCTTCCGCCACGACGAGTAGAGCGTGCCGTCCGGCGCGAGTGCCAGCCCGGTACGGCAACACGGGCAGGTGGGCGCCTCGTGCACGGGGCGCGCGGCCTCCCAGGTGAGGCCGCCGTCGCGCGACGGCCGGAGCCACACCGCGCTCTCGCCGCGCACATTCCGCAGCCACGCCGCGTAGAGCGCGCCGTCGGCGCCAGCCAGCAGGGCATGGAAGTTGTGGGAACCGAACGTCTCGCCCTCGTTGATGCTCACCGGATCGCGCCACGTCGCGCCGCCGTCGTCGCTTCGCGCGAAGCGCAGCGCGCTCGCCGGGAAGCGCGCGCCGACGTCCTTCCCCACCGTGTAGAGCGCGGCGATGACACCGTGGCCGGCCGCGACCACCACCGGTGGCGCCTCGCCGTGCGGCTCGATGCCGCCGAGCGGGTCGCGCAGCACGCCCCCGCGCACGATGCCGCCGGGGCCGGTCACCTCGACGTGCAGCGCACCGGCAGCATCGCCATCCTCCGCGACCCATGAGAGGATCCGCTCGCCGTCCGGCGACACCGCGAGCATCGGCGTGGCGCCCTGCGCGGTGGCCGACGACGCGACCACCGCGTGGGAGAACGGGCCCCCTGGCGCCGGCACCGCCGTCGTGCATCCCGCCACCGCGACAGCCGCCAGCATCACGACCAGGGACTCACCACGCATAGCGCACCCCGCCGAAGACCGAACGCGGCGCGCCCGGCGTGTAGGTGTCCTTCTGGAAGGCGTCGTAGCTCGACAGCTCCGCATGGCGCCTGTCACCGAGGTTCACCACGCGCACGAACAGCTCGGCCTGCGGCGTCACGAACGCGTTGGCGTGCAGGTTGAACAGTTGGTGCCCCTCGTAGAACGAGACATTGCCCGGATCCTGGGCATAGCGGCCAAGGTGCGACCACTCCAGCGCCACCCGGCCACCGCCGAGAACCGACGGGGTCCACGCCAGCATCGCGCTGCCGATGGTGCGCGGCGCCTGCTCGATCAGGTTGCCGGAGTACGAGACGGCCGGCGTGGTGCCGCTCGCCGCGCGGGGCACCCAGTCGAGGTAGCGATGGGTGGCCCACGAGTACGCCGCGTCGAGCCGCAGCGTGCCGGCCAGGGCCACGCCGGCGCTCAGTTCGATCCCGCGGTGCCGCGCCGAGCCGGCGTTCCGCGCCTCGCGGGTGTTCTGCTCGGTGACGTAGGTGAGGATGTCATCGCTGACCCGCATGGTGTACGCCGCCACCTGGTAGATGGCCCGGCCGCCGAGCCGGCCGCGCACGCCGGCCTCCCAGCTGTCGACCTTCACCGGTTCGAGGTCCACGGTGTTGACCGCGGAGTTCTGGGTGAAGAGCTGGCCGAACGACGGCACCCGAAAGCCGTGCCGATACGACCCGTAGACGCTGAGCCCCTCGGAGAAGGCGTAGGTGGCACCGATCTTGGGCGACAGGTGGGAGTACGACACGGTGGTGCTGGCCGGCACGCGATGCGCGCCGGTGCTGACCGGGTCGAGGTGCGTCACGTAGTCGTACCCGGCGAAGTCGGCGCGGAGTCCGGCATCGACCTTGAGTGCGGCGGCCGGGGTCCAGTGCGTCTGCAGGTACGGCGACACGCCTCGGTAGGTGACGTCGTAGTCGTAGTGCACCGCGCCGTCGGTGTACGTCGTCCAGGCATTGTTCGGACCCGACCGCGACACGATCGCCTGCCGCGCCAGGAATGACCCGGGGCTCAGGTCGGCGTCCACGCCCACGATGATCCGGCCGCTCCATGGCGTGATGTCGCGGCGGTACCGGGCAAGGAGGCCCACCGAGGCGTTCTTCGTCACCCACGTCTGCGGGTCAAAGGTCAGCTGCCAGCTCGGCAGCAGCCCCAGCTCGTTGACGCGCGCATAGGGCGTGAAGCTCAGCAGCGTACCGTCCCGCTCGCGCTCGATGGCACTCGAGACCCGCAGCGCGCGCACCGTCCGGTAGGCGATCGGGGCGAGGTTCACGGTCGGGTTGCCCTCGTAGAGCACCCTCGAGATCGCCGGGACGTCCTGCTGGTCGATCCGCGATCCCGCCGCGACGGTGCGCGTGGTCCACGCACCGAACCGGCCATCCCAGCGAATGGTCGCGCTCTGCCGGTCGAACGGTGCCTGTTCCTTCCAGTTGTCGCTGTGGGTGACGTTCACGTCGGCACGGATCCCGTGGTTCCCCCACGTGCCGCCGCCGGTCGCCAGCACGCGCCGATACCCGTGCTCGCCGCCCTCGGCATTGAGCTCGACGGTGGCGGCCTGGGGCGCCGGCCGGGTCAGCACGTTCACGATCCCGCCGATCGCGTCACTGCCATACAGCGCCGTGCCCGGGCCCTTGATCACCTCGATTCCGCCGGCCTGCGGCAGGTTCACCTCGTAGAGCGCGTTGTGGTTGAAGAAGCCGGTGGGACGGGTCGGGATGCCGTCCTCGAGGTACAGGTACATCGGCGCCGTGGTCACCTGCAGCCGCATCGCCATCATGTGGCCCTCGCCGGACGTCTCGGTGACGTGCACCCCGGCCAGTCGATTGAGGATCCCGGCAGGATGGCTCGCCCGCGTCTCGCGGACGTCATTGCCGCCGAGGGCGTCGATGGTCAGCGCACCGTCGGCCCGCCGCCCCGCCTCGCGGGTGGCGCCCACCACCAGCGGGTCCCGCAGCACCGCCGCCGGCACGAGCCGGAACGCCACGGTGCTCACGGCGCCGGCGAGCACCTCGACCGTCGCCGTGTCGGGCGCGTGACCGATCTGCTGCGCCACCAGGCGGTGCACCCCCGCCGGAACCCCGACAAGGCGGAATGCGCCGCGACCGTCGGTGATGCTGCCGTGCCCCCCGCCCAGCACGGTGATGCGCGCCTCGGCCAGGGCGGCGCCGTCGCGCGCCGACACCACCGAACCGCTGATCGTGCCCTGCGTGGCGCTCCCCCCTTGGGCACCCAGCGGTGCCGTCCACGCCAGGAGCGCCAACCCGATCACCCGGGTGACGCGCGACCGCCTCGTGTTGTCCTGCATGATTGCCTCTCGTCCGCCACCACGCAGCAACGCGCGGCAGCCTAGCCGTTGAAGACGGGCCGGACGGCGTGTCCGGCGGGATGTGGGTTGGTGGCGCGCGAGGCGCGCCAGGACTCAGGCGCTGGGTGGGGCCGTGCTGGGAGGGAGAAACTCGAGATGGAACGCCGCGGCGGGCGCCGCGGTGTCAGGCGAGATCGCGACCGGAGCGGGTGGCAGCGTGACCACCGCCATGAGCTGGTCGCCGGCGCCGGGAGCCGCCGGCAACACCGGCACGTGGCACGAGCCGATGCAGGTGCAGTTCTCCGACTCTTCCGGGTTGCCGTGTTCGGCTGGAGCGTCGTGACCGGCGTGCCCGGTCGCACCGCCATGGGCATGGCCGGCGGTCGAGGCCTCGCAGGGATGCAGCAAGGGCAGCAACTGGCCGCCGAACGCCGGCGAAGCCATTAGCAGCAGTGCTGCGATCCAGGTGCGGTGGAGGGCCCTCATGCTGACCTCGAATATATCAGCACACAGCACGTGGGGGCTTGCCCGCCAGTCGCACGCCGGGGCCCGTGCCGGGCCGCGGCGTCAGCCGCGGGACGGGGCGACCGCGGCCGGGGTGCGCCGCTCGTCCTTTGCGGCTCGCCGTTCGCGGCGGGCCGCCGGCAGCCGGAGCGCCAGCAGCGCGATCAGTACCGTCGCCGCCACTACGGGCCGGGTGATGTCCCGTTTCACCAGCCAGAGGAAGTGGAGCACCCCCAGTGCGGCCGCCACGTAGACCAGCCGGTGGAGCGCCTTCCAGCGCTTGCCGCCGAGCCACTTGGCCATCCGGTTGGGCGATGTCACGGCCAGGGCGAGGAGGATCAGGAACGCGGTGAAGCCCACCGTGATGTAGGGCCGCTCCCGGATGTCGAACCAGATCTCCCCCCACAGCAGCGACTGGTCAAACACCAGGTAGCAGCCGAGGTGGATCGTGGCGTAGGCGAACGCCCAGAGGCCCAGCGGCTTGCGCAACCGCGTGAAGCCGGCGACGCCGGTCAGGGTGCGCAGGGGGGTGGCCGCGAGGGAGGAGAGCAGGAACCACAGCGCCGTGAAGCCGGTGGCGTGCTCGAGCGCCTCGGCCGGATTGGCGTAGTCGCCACGGAACAGCCGCATCCCGATCACGATCGCCGGGATGACGCCGCCCACGACGATCGCGGGGCGCACCACGCGCCCCAGCAGGTCGTTGATCGTCACGGAATCAGAAGTTCCGCCGCAGGTCCATGCCGGCGTACAGCGAGGCCACCTGGTCGGCGTAGCCGTTGAACATCAGCGTCGGCTTCTTGAAGAACTCGCCGATGCGCCGCTCGCGCGCCTGGCTCCAGCGCGGATGATCGACCTCGGGGTTCACGTTGGCGTAGAAGCCGTACTCGTTGGGCAGCACGACGTTC
>CALGOK010000043.1 GCA_937961295.1 uncultured Gemmatimonadota bacterium | reverse complement strand
GGCGGGAGGGTCGGTTTGACGATGCGGAGGTAGCTCGACACGTCGAAGTCGCGCGGCGCGAACACCGAGTGATGGCGGAGGGGCAGCACCCCGCGCGCCTCGTCGCGGCCGCCCTCCTCCACCAGCAGGCGGAGGTCGGGGAGGATCGGATAGCCGACCTCGTGGAATGCCTCGGCGATGAGCGACGAGCAGATCGCGCGGGTGGGATCGCCGCTGCCCAGTGCCAGCAACCGGCGCCTCCACTTGCTCGGCACGGGTGGATGCGGGATGAGGTAGCGCGCGAGGTCCCAGATGTTCTTCATGTCGTATCGGTGCCCCACGCGGGCGATCGCGTGCTGGATCACGGCGCCGATCTGGGCATCGCTGAGCCCCACCGGACGGCAGATGCGGGTGTGCTGCGTGGTGTAGCGGCTGAGCGGCACGAGGCGCACGCCCTCGTTCACGTCGGCCTCGAGCAGGATCGGCGGCTCGCGCTCGGGATCGGCGCCGGGATCGGGCGGTGCGATGCAGAGCGCGGAGTGCGACCAGCTCGATTGGGTGAGGTACTTGATCGCCGAGGAGATCCGCGACGACCCCTCGACGAGGAGCACGTCGCCGGGGCGCAGCACGCTGGCGATCGCCTCGGGGACGCTGGTGGCGACGCGGCGCGCCGCCGGCCGCGGCTTGCTGAGCCAGCGGGCGAGCCCGCGACCGACCCAGTCGAGCAGGATCACGGCCGGTCGCTGAGCGGCCTCACCCAGATGTTGCGGAACCGCACCGGCGAACCGTGATCCTGCAGGGCGATCGGCAGCCGGTCGGCGTGGGCAGCATACGGGGCGCGGACGGTGTGGGAGGTGGGGCCGAGCAGCGCCACGTGCTGGTGCACGAGAACGCCATTGTGGAACACCGTCATCCGCGCGGGCGCGGTGACCTTGCCGGCGTTGTCGAAGCGCGGCCGCCGGAAGACGATGTCGTAGCTCTGCCAGGTGCCGGGCGGGAGCGACGCGTTGACCATCGGCGGGAACTGGCCGTAGATCGCCGCGGCCTGTCCGTCGGCATAGGTGTCGCTCTCCCAGGAGTCGAGCACCTGCACCTCGTAGCGTCCCATCAGGAACACGCCGCTGTTGCCGCGGTCCTGCCCGGCGTCGCGCGCGGGACTCGGCGTCATCCACTCCACGTGGAGCTGGGCGTCACCGAACTCCCGCACCGTCAGGATCCCTCCCGTGCCGGGCACCACTTCCATCGCATCGCCGACGATCCGCCACGGAGCCGGCGACACCGAGTCGCGCGACGACCTCCACGCGGAGAGGTCGCGGCCGTCAAAGAGGATCACGGCGTCGGCGGGTGGCGCCACCACGGCCGCGCCGCCGGGGTGCACCACCGGCGGCCTGGGTCGTTCGAGCGAGTGGATCTTCCACTCGCCGCTCTGGGCCGGGAGGAGGGCGGGAAGGGCGGCGATCAGGAGGATGGCGCGCGGGACCACGGGGACTCCTCGAAGGACGGGAACGGAAGGTCGCTCCCGAATTCTACTACGAGGCGCTTCCCTCCCCGGTGACCGCAGGGATCCATTCGCTGTATCCCGCCGCATCCATCTCCTCCAGGGGGATGAAGCGCAGCGCCGCCGAGTTCATGCAGTAGCGCGTCCCGCCGGGACCGGGACCGTCGGGGAAGACGTGGCCCAGGTGCGAGTCGCTTCCGGCACTGCGGACCTCGGTGCGCGGCAGGACCAGCTTGTAGTCGGTGCGAGTCGTGACCTGGCTGGTGTCGATCGGCCGGGTGAACGACGGCCAGCCCGTGCCGGAGTCGTACTTGTCGCGCGACGAGAACAGCGGTTCGCCGGAGACGACGTCGACGTAGAGGCCCGGCCGCTTCTCGTTCCAGTAGCGGTTCTGGAACGGCGGCTCGGTGGCGTCGCACTGGGTGACCTGGTACTCCAGGTCGGTGAGCCGCTCGCGCAGCTCGCGGGGATCGGGGCGGTCGGTCATGCGGACGGAACGCCGGGGTGGACGGGAGGGTTCCGCGACAGCGCGAGGTACTGTCACCCCGAGCGAAGCGAGGGGGCGGAGCCGGCACGTGCGATTGCCAGCCTCCGCCCCCTCGCCCTCGCTGCGCCCGGACTCGGGGTGACAGTGCTTCACTTCATCGCACGTCCAGCACCTCGACGGTGAAGACCATCACGCCGCCGGGCGGGATCGGGCCGGCGCCCCGGGGGCCGTAGCCGAGGGACGCGGGGATGATCAGCTGGCGCTTGCCGCCGACCCGCATGCCGACGATCCCCTGGTCCCAGCCGGCGATCACATGGCCGGCACCGACCGGGAACGAGAACGGGTCGTCGGGCCCTGTGGCGTCGAAGCGGGTGCCATCGGGGAGGCGGCCGTCGTAGGCGACGAAGACCACCTGGCCGCGCTGGACCACCGGCCCGGTGCCGGGGTCGAGGTCGCGCCAGTAGAGCCCGGCGTCGTTGCGCTGGGAGGCGGCGATGTCCACCTCGAGCTCGTCGGCGAAGGTGGCGGTGGCGATGTCCGGCGGGGCGTTGTCGATGACGGCCTCCGGGGCGGGCTCGCCGCCACAGGCGGCGAGGGCGATGAGCAGGATGCAGGCTCGGAGCATGCAGCAAAATAAGAGCGCGACAGCGCGACAGCGCGAGGGGCGAGGGGCGCCGCACGAGCCGCGCCTCGCGCCTCGCCCCTCGCCCCGTCGCCCTTCACGCCGCCCGCTGGTTCACCTCCACGGGCCGCAGCGCCAGCGTCTCGACCGGCATGTCGACGCCCTCGCGGCGGAACGTCTCGAAGATCTGCTCGCGCAGTGCCGCGCGCAGCTCCACGTGGCGCCGCTCGTCGCGGATCCAAGCCCGCAGTTCGACCTTCACGTTGTAGTCGTTGATCTCGGTGACGACGACCACGGGTGCCGGGTCCTGCAGCCACGTCTCCTCGCCGCGCACCAGGGCGAGGAGCAGCGCCCGCGCGCGGCCGAGATCCTCCTCGGTCCCGATGGTCACGTCGATGTCGAGGCGCAGGTTGGGGAAGTTGGTGTACGACGCCACGATAGTGTTGACGATCGAGGAGTTGGGCACCGCGAGCATCCGGCCATCGACGGTGACGATCCGGGTCGAACGGAGGGTGATCCGCTGGACCCGGCCGTAGTGGTTCCCGATCTCGACCAGGTCACCGATCACGAACGGCCGGTCCCAGAACACCATCACGCCGGAAATGATGTTGCTGAGCGAGTCGCGCGCGGCGAAGCCGAGGGTGATGCCGGCGATGCCGACCGAGGCGGCCAGCGCGGCGACGTTCACTCCGGCCACGCTCAGCGCCTGCACCACCGCCACGGTGAACAGCCCGAACTGCAGCAGGGCGAGGATGAAGGTGCGATTGGTCTCGTCGACACTGGTGCGGCGGAGCACGGCACCGACCGTCCACCGCATCCCCTGCCACAGCGCGAGGAACGCCAGCAGCGTGATCGCGGCCGCGACCAAGTTGGTGGAGAGCGAGGCGAACGCGCGACCGAGGGCCTCGAGGTCGAAGAGGTCGCGTGTGTAGTCGAGGACTCCCCTGATGAACCGCTCCATCGTCCCTCCGGGCGCGTGGGGGTGGGGGTGATGGAGGAAGTGGCCACGCGCCGGGCGGGTCAAGGGCGCTCAACGCACCGCGCCGGTGGCGCGTAGATAGATTCCTGTCTTCGATCATCCTCCGTCCACGCCAGCTGGGGTCGCGCGGCGTGGCCTACGGGGACAGGACCAACCTGCATGACATCTTCAAGGACAGGAAGTGAGTCGTGCGTCGTGAGAAGTGAGGGGATGCCGGTGCCATCGGTGCTCTCGCGCCTGCTGCTGGCGCTGTTCGTGATCGGCGCGGCCGGGACGCTGGCCGAGCTGCTGCTGCTGGGGCACGTGGAGGGGTGGCAGCAGCTGGTGCCGGTGGTGCTGCTTGCCCTGGGACTGGTCGTGGCCGGCTGGCACGGCCTGCGGCCGTCCGCCGGGACGCTGCGTGCGGTGCGCGGGCTCGGAATCGTCTATGTTGTCTCCGGGCTGGTCGGGGTGTGGTTCCACTACACCGGCAATGCCGAGTTCGAGCGGGAGATGGCTCCCGACGCGACCGGCTGGGGCCTCTTTCGGGAGGCCATGACGGGGGCGACGCCGGCGCTGGCGCCGGGATCGATGGTCTGGTTCGGCCTCCTCGCCCTGCTGATTGTCACCGCCGCGCGGCAGCGCCCCGCGGCTACTTCTCGGGAGTGATGACGTGATGTACCGGATGCGTTCGCTGGTTGCCGTGACCCTGCTCGCCGTGCTGGCCGTCCCCGCGACGGCTGCTGCCCAGGTGGGCAAGTCGGTCACCATCAAGAGCCCCAACGTGGCCACCGAGGCCGAGCTCTCTGCCGTGCCGGGCTTCACCCCTGCGCTGGTCAAGGAGCTGATGGCCCGCCGGCCGTTCCTGCGCCAGGCCGACTTCGACGCCTTCCTGTCGGGAAGCCTCGGTGCCGAGCAGCGCGCAGCGGCGTACGCGCGGGTGTTCGTGCCGATCGACCTCAACGACGTGACCGACGCCGAGATCCGGATGATCCCCGGCGTGGGCAACCGGATGCTGCACGAGTTCCGGGAGTACGCGCCGTACCGCGCGCTGGCCCAGTTCCATCGCGAGATCGACAAGTACGTCGACGACGCGGAGCTGGCACGGCTGGAGCAGTACGTCTACGTGCGGATCGACCTCAACACCGCGAGCGACGCCGACATCCTGTCGATTCCCGGCATGGGCAACCGGATGCTCCACGAGTTCAAGGAGTACCGGCCCTACCGCGCGATGGCGCAGTTCGAGCGCGAGATCGGCAAGTACGTGGATGCGAAGGAGCTGAGCCGGCTGAAGCGGTACGTCGAAGTCCGGTAAGGCGCGAACGGCGAGGGGCGAGGGGCGAGGGGCGAGGGGCGGTGGATTCCGCTCCTCGCCCCTCGCGCTTCGCCCGTCGCCTCAGCCGTTGCAGAACAGCGCGCACCCCGCCTGCTGGGCGCGGATCACAGCGAAGAAGCCGCTCGGCTGGGGCACGATGCCCGGGATGAGCATCCGCCGCGCCTCGTCGTAGGCCGCCTCGCGCGCGACGCCAGTCTTGCGCAGCTGCGGCACGATGAATCCCCGCAGGGCCAGGTCGCAACAGAGCACCACGCCCCCGGACTCGATGAACGAGGGGATGGTGTACTTCCGGCTGCCGGCGCTGGCCTCGTCGGCCGCGGGTCCGATCGGGTTGCGGGTGACCCACTGCTCCTCGCGGTTCTTGAGCTCCGCCTCCTCGCCCCCGCCGTGCTTCTCCCAGTACTCATGGCCCATCGCCAAGGGAATCGCCGAGTGGCGAATCACCAGGATCAGTCCGAACTGATCCGGATAGGTGCCGAATGCCTCGTGATACTGCTCGCGGAGCATCACCGCGCGGTAGAGCGCCCCGCCGTCGCTCACGGCGGGGGAGTCGATCACCACCTTGTGGGGCTTCTGGATCCGGTCGAGCCACGACAGGTCCCAGTCGGTCGTCACCGGCGCGAGGCCGTCATTGTCGGGGAACGGGGCAGCGAGGACCGGCAGGGCGGCACCGGCACCGAGGAGGCCGAGAAAGTCGCGACGGGTGGTCATGGCGGGCTCGCGGAACGGGACGGAAGGAGGTCGCCCCGACGATACGAGGACGAGCGGCGGGATGTGTCAGGCAGAGATGCGAGATTGGAGATTCGAGATTCGAGGAACCATCCGCGGCCAAGGACGCTCAGCCGGCAGGATTCCTCGAATCTCCAATCTCCAATCTCGAATCTCTGCTCTCAGGCCGCCGAGACGGGTACCATCGCGCAGCCGGCTTCCTGCGCCACGCCGACGGCGAAGATGCCCGACGGCTGCAGCGTGATCCCCGGCAGCAGGTCGCCCTTGGCCGCGGCGTAGGCGGCGTCGGGCGACATCCCGGCCGCGGTGTAGCGCGGCACCACCAGGTGCCGAAGCGCGAGGTCGCAGCAGACGATGATGCCACCGCTCTGCTGGAACGGCTCGAGCATCAGCGGACGGAACGGCTCGGGGAAGATGTCGCGCGGGATGCGCACCGGGTTGAACGCGATGGCGGCGCCGTCGGGCCCGGTGAAGCCGATGTCGGCGCCGACCTTGTACGTGGCCCAGTAGGTGTCGTTCATCGCGAAGTGGATGCCGTGGTGCCGCAGCACCAGCACGCGGCTCACCTCGCTCATCGGCACCCCGAACACGTCGGTGTACTGGATGCCGATGACGTTGGCGCGCACCAGGGGAACTCCGCCCTCCAGTTCGGGGGCGTCGAGCACCAGCTTGTGCTTGCCGGTGAGCTTCTTGACCCAGGACATGTCCCAGTCGGACGACGGGGCCGGGACGAGGCGGTCGTCAGCCAGGAGGGAGGAGTGCAGGGCCGGCAGCGCCGCGCCAGCGCCGACCAGGCCGAGGAAGTTGCGACGAGTGGTCATGATGGCCTGCTCACGGGTGGGAGGGCGGTGGGTTGGGAAGGGATCCCAACAATCTACCGCCCGGTCCCGGCCCGTGTCAGGATTCAGCTCACCGGCACGAAGGCACAGCCGGCGTCCTGGGCGACGGCCACGGCGAACACGCCGGAGGGCTGCATGGTGATTCCCGGCAGGACATCGGCCACCGCCGCCTCGAGGGCGGCGTCTTCGGAGAGCCCGGTGGCCGCGTAGCGCGGCGCCACGTAGTGCTGCAGCGCGAGGTGGCACGCGAGCACGATGCCGCCGGAGCGCTGGAACGCCTCGAGGGTCAGCTGCCGGAACGGCTCGGGCACCTCGTCGCGCGCGGCTCGGACCGGGTTCAGCCGGACGCCCGCACCACTGCCGTCGCTGAAGCCGGTCTCGGCGCCGAGGCCGAATCGCGCCCAGTAGCCGTCGTTCATCGCGAAGTGGATCGCGTTGTGGCGGAGGATGAGCACGCGACTCTGCCGCTCGACCGGGATGCCGAGGACGTCGGCGTACTGGCGCGCGATCACGTGGGCGCGCAGCAGCGGGTCGCCCTCGGCGAGCTCGGGCGCGTCGAAGACGAGCTTGCGGCTGCCGGTGAGCCGGCGAGTCCAGCTCATGTCCCAGTCGTCGCGGCCGGGCGCGGGATCGGGAGTGGTCGTGGCGCGCGGGATCGCCGGGGCACCGAGGACGACGGAGGGCGTCGCACCGACGAGTGCTGTGGCACCGAGCCAGCCGAGAAAGTCGCGGCGAGGGGTGGTCATGGCGAACTCCAGAATGGGGTGGTACTCCTGAATGCGCAGATCGGGGCGGCGAGGCGACAGCGCCGCCCCGCCACCGGCGGTCAGGGGATGCTGCCAACCTCCCGGGAGCCGGCTTCGGCGGTTGCGCGGATCACAAACCGGGCAGGCGCGCCGATCTGGAGCCAGGCCGGCGTGCGCGGATCGTCGGTGGTGTCCTTGTAGGTGAGCGCCTCGCCGCGTGGGTGGAGAAAGCGGCCGGCCATCTCGAGGGTGTCGATCGCCACCGCGGCCTCGAGGTCGCCGACTTCGCGCACCGTGCCGCCGGTCTTCGCCACCGGGTCGTCGTAGTTGATGGCAAGGTCGGCCCGCAGTGCGCCGAATCCCGGGATGACCAGGGTGCCACCGCGGACCAGGAGGTCGTAGGCGCCGCCGCGGTTGAACGGCAGCGACTCGTACGCTGACGGGTCGGCGGCCTCGATGTCGCGTGACGCGATCGCATCGAGCACGCCAAGGATCGTTGCGGCGTGATGACGCCGGAGCAGCTGCTTCTGGGGATCGTCCGGCAGCGCGCCGCTCTCGATCAGCACCGTGCTGGTGCCCCATGCCTGCATCATGTCGCCGAATGCGCGCGGATTGAACGTGTCATCGTACTTGGCGATCCGGCCCGGGACGGCGTTGGCAAAGTCGCGCGCCAGCCAGGCGGCGACGAGGCGCGCCCGGCTGCGCGCCGGCCCCCAGCTGCGCTCGGCGTCGGCGGCGGGGGCGAGCAGCGCGATGGCGGCCTGCGGTCCGTCGCCCACGCGGGTGCGGGCACCCTGGTCGTGCAGGTTGAAGCCGAAATCGGGCTCGATCGCGTCGCGCACGCGCTTGAGTGTCTGGGCCTCCGGCGAGGCGAGGCGCCGCACGTCGCGATTGATGTCGATCCCGGCGGCGTTCTCCCGCTGGAAGAGTTCGGCGCCGTCCGGATTCAGGAGCGGCAGGAACGTGATCGTGAGGTGGCGGCCGAGCCGCTCGGCCACGGCCGTCCCCTCGCGCGAGGCGAGGTAGGCGAAGATGTCGGCCAGCGCCATCGTGGCGGTGGCCTCGTCGCCGTGCATCTGCGACCAGAGGAACACCTTCACCGGCCCGGTGCCGAGCGTCACGGTGCGCAGCGCGCGGCCGTGCATCGATCGTCCCACCTCGGCGACGGTGAAGCGCGGGGAGCGAAGCGCGGGCTCGACCGCGCTCCAGAATTCCGCATGGGTGAAGCGGCGATGGGTGATCGCCTCGACGCGGTGGCGCTCGGCGATGGCGGTGCGCTCGGCCCAGGGAAGGGACTGGGCGTGAATCGGGGCGCCGCCGGCGAGGAGCAGCAGACCCAATACCGTGGGCCGGATCAGCCGGCGCGCACGCGCGTCGGCAACGGGGGCGGGCTGGGTCATGGCGAGCGCCTACCTGGCAAAGAGTTGGGAGGGATCCTTGAAGGCCTTGAACTCGAGGGCGTTGCCGGCGGGATCGAGGAAGAACATCGTCGCCTGTTCACCGACCTGCCCTGCGAAGCGGATGCCGGGTTCGATGACAAACTTCACGTCGGCGCCGCGCAACCGCTCGGCGAGGTCGTGCCATGCCTGCCACTCGAGCACCACGCCGAAGTGGCGCACCGGGACGGCGTGTCCGTCGACGGCATTGGTCGCGGCGCGGCCGATCTCGTCGGGCGCCAGGTGGGCGACGACCTGGTGGCCGTGGAAATCGAAGTCGATCCACTGATCCGAGCTGCGTCCCTCGGGACAGCCGAGCAGGCCGCCGTAGAATGCGCGTGCGGCCGCGAGGTCGTCGACGGGGAAGGCGAGATGGAACGGAGCGTGAGGCATGGGAGAGACGGGTGACGGGGGACGGGGGACGGGTGACAGGTGACGGGTGAAGGGTAAAGGGTAAAGGGGGAGAACGGAGAGCGGAGAACGGAGAGCGGAGATTGGGGGTCACGGTAGCGGTCCCGACCTTCCGGCGCGATACTCGGGAACCCCACGCCACGGACCGGTCATGCGGATCGCCCTGCTCCTCACCCTCATTGCCCCGCCGCTCGCCGCCCAGGTCGACGCGGCCGCCGCCGGTCGCCTGCGCGCGCAGCTCGATGCCACCGTCCGCGAGGAGCGCGCGGCCGGGATCGTGGCGCTGGTGCTTCGCGACGGCGAGCCGGTGTTCGAGCACGCCACGGGGATGGCCGACCGCGAGGCAGGGCGACCGATGGCGATGTCGACGCTCTTCCGGATCGCATCGCAGAGCAAGGCGATCACGACGGTCGCCGCGCTGATCCTGGTCGAGCGCGGCACGGTCGGGCTCCACGATCCGATCAGCCGATGGCTGCCCGGCTTCGCGAGCGCGACCGTGTCCGAAGCCGTCGACTCCGCGGGCGTTGCCGTCCGGCGCCTCGTGCCGGTGCGCCGGGCCATCACCGTGCGCGACCTGATGACCCACACCGCGGGGATGTCGTACGGTGGCGAGTCGTGGCTGGCGGCCGCCTATCAGGCACGCGGCCTCGGCCCGGCGGCCGGGTACGGCTGGTACTTCGCCGACAAGCCGGTGGGGATCTGCGAGGCGGTCGAGCCGCTCGCCGAGCTGCCGCTGGCGGCGCAGCCCGGCGAGCGCTTCGTGTACGGCTACGCCACCGACGTGCTCGGCTGCCTGGTGGAGCGCGCCTCCGGCATGGCGCTCGACACGTTCGTGCGCACGCACATGACCGAACCGCTGGGGATGCACGACACCGGGTTCTGTGTGCCCGAATCGGTGGCCGGACGCCTGGCGACCGTCTATGCGCTTGGCGCCGACGGCCTGCGTCGTGCGCCCGATGGTCCCCTCGGACAGGGACACTACGTGGCAGGGCCGTGCCGGGCGTTCTCGGGCGGGGCGGGATTGATCTCCACGGCGCGCGACTATGCACGGTTCCTCGAGATGCTGCGCCGTGGCGGGACACTCGACGACGCGCGCATCCTCTCGCCGGCGACCGTGTCACTGCTCACGCGAGACCACGTGGACGCCCTCTATCGCGGCCCCGAGTTCGGTTTCAGCCTCGGTTTCGAGGTGCTGCTCGATCCGGGGAAGGCCGGTCGACACGGCGCGGTCGGTGCCTACGGCTGGGGCGGGGCCTACCACACCAGCTACTGGGTGGATCCGGAACACGACCTGGTGGCGGTGCTGATGGTGCAGTTGCTGCCCGCGAGTGGGTCGCAGCTGCACGACCGGTATCGGACGATGGTGTATGCGATGCTGGACTGAAGCGACATGGCGAAGCGCGAGGGGCGAGGAGCGGATGTCCGCCCCTCGCCCCCTCGCTGCGCTCGGGGTAGACCTTCGCGATGTCGCGACTAGAACGAGACGCCGCCGCCGATCATGATCTGCGAGATCGTGGCGTCCTCGATCGAGGCGGTCATGAACTTCCCCTCGATCCACCAGCGGGTGGCGAACCCGACGCCGATGCCGCCGCCGAACGTGATGCCGCCCTCGGTGTTGCTGGCGTCGCCGACTTCGGTCTTGAGGCTGAGGTAGCCGGCCGACCCGATCAGGTACGGCTCGGCGCTGCCGCTGGAGAGCGTGTAGACCACGTGGCCGAGCCCCATGATCTGGGTGAAGTCGAGCGCGTCGGCGTCGGTGCCGTTCATGCCGTACGCTCCGCCCACGAAGAAGCTCAGCTTCTCGTTGGCGCTCTCGAACAGCCGCACGCCGACTTCGGCGGCGAAGCCGGTGTTGGCGCCGGCGTCCTTGAAGTCGCCCGACGGGAGCGACGCGTACGCACCGACGTAGAACTGGCCCGAGGCGGGCACGGCGGTGAGCATGAGCGCGGCAGCGAGGGTGGATGCTCCGATGATCAGGCGACGCATTGAACCTCCGTGAGGATGAGTGACGGGTGACGCGGGACGGGTGACGGGGTGAAGGGTGACGGGCGACCGGGGGCGGGGGACGGGGGTGCCCTGTCACCAGTCCCCCGTCCCACGTCACTCTTCAGATCAGAAGGCGACCCCGGCCGACACGAGGATGAACGACGTCGTCTCGCTGTCGATCGAGGCGGCCATATAGCGGGCATCCAGCCAGAATCGTCCGAGGTAGAATCCACCGCCACCGCCGAAGGCGATACCGCCATCGGAGCCCTCGAACTCTGAGAAGAGGTCGGACTTGTACTGGTGGACCATGTACCCGACGGACCCGAGCAGGTACGGGGTGGCCGTCATCCCGGCGCCGGTGGTGAGGTCGAATCCCACCGAGGCCAGACCGCCATAGAGATTCGTCTTGTCGCCGTCGATGTCACTATCGGTGTTGCAGCCGTAGAACCCCTCGGCCCACAGGCCGGCCCGACCGTTGGCCGACTGGCACACCCCGACTCCCGCGGCGGCCATACCGCCAG
>CALGOK010000042.1 GCA_937961295.1 uncultured Gemmatimonadota bacterium | reverse complement strand
GTGTCTTGAGCGATCCGAGGTGGGTCGTGGCGAGGGTCAACGCACCGCGGCGCGTCAGCTCCTCGAGCACCGCCATGGCGAGCGCGCCGCCCTCGGCCGGATCGGTCCCCGAACCGATCTCGTCGAGGATCACCAGCGTGCGCTCGTCGGCGCCCGCGAGGATGCGCCGCAACTCGGCCACGTGCGCCGAGAAGGTCGAGAGGTCCGCCTGCAGCGACTGATGATCGCCGATGTCGACGAAGAGGCGGGCGATGACCGGCAGCCGAGAACCGGCGCCCACCGGCGGGATGATCCCGGACTGCGCGAGCAGCAGGACCAGGCCGACCGCCTTCAGCAGCACCGTCTTGCCGCCGGTATTCGGCCCCGAGATGAGCAGCGTGCGCTCGCCCTCGTCGAGCCGCAAGTCGAACGGCACGACGTCGATGCCGCGCGCAAGCAGCAGCGGGTGGCGGGCGTGATGCAGCACGAGGGCGCCACGCTCGCCCGTCACCTCGGGGCATTCTGCCTCGCAGTCGAACGCCCACCCGGCCCGCGCCTGCAGCGTGTCGAGCGTCACCGCCATCCCGTGCAGCGCCGCGATCGCGTCCCGCGCCGGCCGAAGTCCCTCGGTCAGCGCCCGGAGCACCGCGAGCACCTCGCGCTCCTCGGCAATGACCGCGGCGCGCAGGGCGTTGCCGAGCGGGATCGCCGCGGTCGGCTCGATGAACAGCGTGCCGGCCGAACCCGACTCGTCGTGAATGATGCCGTCAGGCCGATCGCGCGCGTCGCGGCGCACCGGGATGACGTAGCGCCCCTCGCGCATCGTCACGGCACCGCCGCCCTGGTCGCGTGCGATCGCCTCGAGCCGCTTGACCAACCGCTCGCGCGCGGCGTGCACCTCGCGCCGGGCAGCAGCAAGCGCCGGCGAGGCGGTGTCAAGCAGCTCGCCCTCGTCGCTCACCGCCCGTTCGAGGTCGCGCTCGATCGCCCGGTCGACGGGCTCGGCGCGGAGCAGCGCCACCGTCGGGCACGATTCCGCCACGCGCACCAGCTCCGCCGCAATGATCCGTCCCGCCGCGAGGGTGCGCCGCACGTCGACCAGTTCGCCCAGCTCCAGCACCGAGCCCTCGACGCGCAACCGCGCCAGGGCCGCGCGCAGGTCGGGCACCGGGGGGATGTCGAGCCGCTCGGCCCGGCGCCACAGCGCGAGCAGCTCGGCGGTGCGGCCGAGCTCGGTGGTGATGGTGGCAATGTCGGTGGTGGGAGTGGCGTGGCGCAGCCGCTCGGCCGCCTGCGGGCGGGCGGCCCGGGCGGCAATCACCTCGAGGACGGCGGCAAACTCGAGCGACGCGAGCGCCTCCGCCGAATCGGCCGGGGTCATCCCTGCCCGAGCGCCTCGCGGGCGATCCGGTTGATCACCTTGCCGTCGGCCTTCCCCTTGAACTGTCCCATGAGGCGACCCATCAGCTTGCCGAGGTCGCCGGCACCCTCGGCGATCGCGGCGTCGGCCGCGGCGCGGATCTCGGCCGGATCGGCCTCGGGTGGCAGGTAGCCCTTGAGGGCATCGAGTTCCGCCTGCTCGCGTGCGGCGAGCTCCGGGCGGGAGGCCTGGGTGTACTGCTCCACGGAGTCGTGGCGCTGCTTGATCTGCTTGCGCAGCACCTCGACCACGTCGTCGTCGGTGAGGTCGCGGCCGAGCTCGATCTCGCGGTTCTTCAACGCGGCAAGGACCGTCCCCAGCAGCAGGGTACGGTCCTTGTCGGAGGCCTTGCGCGCGGTGACCTGGTCACCGCGCAGGCGATCGAGGAGATCAGGCACGGGCGGAGCGTCCGCGGCGGTTCTTCCGCTGCGCGGCGTTCATCTTCCGCTTCTTCTTCTCGCTCGGCTTCTCGTAGTGCCGATGCTTGCGGAGGTCGGAGAGGATGCCCGCCTTCTCGCACTTCTTCTTGAAGCGCTTGAGCGCCCGCTCGAAACTCTCGTCATCGTGGATGATGACTTCCGACATTCCCTGAATCACCCCTCTCGAGCCCCGGCAAAGGGGCGGTTGGTGCATAGACCTGCAAAGATAGGCGCCAAGCCGACTTGGGGCTAGGGGACGGGGATTGCCTCGCCCTTCAGCCGCCTCCCTCCCCGGAGCCGGGGAGCGACTGCCCCTCCCGGAGCTGGACCAGCAGGCGCTCGTTGAAATCGAGCCGCTCATGGAGCTCGTCGAGCTCCCCCCGGAGGGGGGCCGCCGCCTCGCGGAGCCCCTCGTGCTCGGCGGCCTCGCTCCCCCCGAGCAGTCCCGCCCGGGCCCGCGCCTCCTCGGCCCGGGCCCGGGCCACCTTGAGCCAGGTATTCGAGAGGATCGCCACGATCGGGATCGAGAGTGCCAGGATCGGAATGAGGAGTGCCCAGTCCCTGCCCATCGCGCTACTTCCCTTCCGGCCGGAGGTCGGCGAGCGCCTCGCGAGCCCACTGCAGGTCATGATCGGCCACGCGGACCTCCACCGGGCCGGTCAACGGATTGAAGCCGGTGAGGGAGCCGAGCCCGAAGAGGTTCTGCACCCCTTCACCCTGCACCACGTACGGCACCCCCTCCGCGTCGAGCAGCAGCTTGGCCACCGCAAGCTCGGCGAGGTCGCCGGTCGAGAAGACGATGCTCAGGTCGGCCACGACGGAACCCGATTCGTGCGACGCACGGCGCGCCTCATCCCGGCGGCCAGGTCATCTGGCGCCCGCCGAGCACGTGCAGGTGCAGGTGATGCACCGTCTGGCCGCCCTCGTCGCCGGTGTTGATCACGCAGCGGTACCCCGACGACGCGAGGCCAAGGTCGTTCGCCACCTGCACACCGAGCTGGAAGAGTTCGTGGAGGATCGCCGCGCCGTCGGGGAGGTGCGTCGCCTCGGCGGCGGTGGCAACATGGTCCCGCGGGATCACCAGCACGTGGGTCGGTGCCTGCGGATTGACGTCGTGAAACGCGAGCGCGCGCTCCGACTGCGCGACCACCTTGGCCGGGATCTCGCCCGCCACGATGCGGCAGAAGATGCAGCTCATCAGCCCCTCCTCGCCCGCACCACCTCCGCGCGGGCCCGTTCGGTGAGGACCGCCGCCGCCACGGCGGCGGTCTCGAATCGCATGACGTGCCGGCCCAGGCGGATCGGCGTGGCGCCGAGGTCGGCCTCCGCTGCCTCGATCTCGGCATCGCTGAATCCGGCCTCGGGCCCGATCAGCCAGCCGACCGGATCCTGCAAGAGCGCGGTGGGCAACTCGCCGCCGCGCGGGTCGGCAAGCAGCCAGCGCACGCCGCTGGCCAGTGACGGCAGCGCGGCGAGGGTGGCGAGCGCGTCGATCGTCGGCACCCAGGCATTGCCCGACTGCTTGCAGGCCTCGCGTGCCCGGCGGCGTGCCTTGTCGAGTGCACCGTCGCGGAGCCGCGACGCCACGCTCCGGGTGTGCGTGGTCTCCAGCGGGATGATCCGCGTGACGCCGAGCTCGGCCGCCTTCTCCGCGA
The DNA here is from genome assembly GCA_937961295.1 of uncultured Gemmatimonadota bacterium. GTDB lineage: Bacteria > Gemmatimonadota > Gemmatimonadetes > Gemmatimonadales > GWC2-71-9 > Palsa-1233. The sequence continues at coordinate 9,086 of CALGOK010000042.1, read as the reverse complement.
CGGTGAGGAAGCGATCCTTGTCGCCCGCGCCGACGGCGAGGATCAGTTCGGCCGGTCGCGGCTGGATCACCGCCATCTCGACCGCGAACAGCCAGCTCTCGCCGGTGTGGTGCAGGGTGCCCATGCCGAGCGCGCCCGCGCCGTCGAGGGCGTGCGCGGCCGTCCGGTCGCCGGCGCGGCGCACCTCGAGGTGGCGCGCCTCCTCGTCGTCGAGCGCGATGGTCGCACCCGACTCGATGCTCCCCGTCGGCACCAGGACGCGGATCACGCCGGTCGCTCCGCCAGCACCGCCCACCAGTCGCCGTCGCGCACCTCGTCGCGCACGGTCCATCCCGATGCGGCCAGCGCGGGGAGGAACAGCTCGGCCTCGGCGGCTTCCATCCCGCTGAAGATCGCGACGCCACCGGGGCGGAGCGATTCACGAATCGCCGGGAGCAGGAGCGTGTTCACGGTGCGGAGGATGTTGCTGCACACCACGTCGGCGGGACCCACCAGCGGGTGCAGGTCCCCGGCATCGCCCAGGAGGAAGGTCACGCGGTCGCCCACGTCGTTGCGGGCCGCGTTCGCCTCGGCGATCGGATTGGCCTCGTCGTCGACCTCGATGCCCACTGCGCTCGCCGCCCCGAGCCGGGCCGCGGCAATGGCCAGGATGCCGGAACCGCTGCCGAAGTCGAGCACCCGCTGTCCGGGCACGAGGGCACGCTCGAGGAGCGTCAGCGCTGCGCGGGTGGAGCCGTGCTCCCCGCTGCCGAATGCCGACTCCGGATCGAGGACCACGACCACCTCGTCACCCTCGGGTTCGACCGGCAACCACGATGGTGTGAGGAGCAGGCGACCGAATCGTCGCGTGACGATCCCGTCGCGCCACCGGACGGTCCAGTCGACGGGCTCGAGCTCCACCACGCTCCCCTCCAGTCCCGGGAACTCACCTGCGAGCGTGCCGACCAGCCGCTTGGCGTCGTGCTCCGTGCCGAGGACGGTGGTGACGACCCCGGGCTCGGGCTCCTCCACCCCCTGACCGGTGGCCGCCACGATGCGGGCCGCGACCCGGTCGGTGTCGTCTGGGCGGCAGCTCACGGTGACGTGCCACCACCGCGCCGTCACGCGCCGAGCGCTTCCTTGAGCTTCGACCAGAACCCGCCTTCGCGGTCCGGTCCCGCGGCCTCGTGCTCGGCCAGCTGGCTGAAGAGCTGGCGCTGCTCCTCGTTGAGCTGGCGCGGTGTCCACACGTGCGCCCGCACGTGGAGGTCGCCGAGGGTGGTGCTGCCGAGGCGGGGCAGCCCCTTGTGTCGGATGCTGATGACCGTGCCCGACTGCGTCCCGGGCGGGATCTCCACCGACTGGTCACCATGCGGCGACGGGACCACCAGCGTGGCGCCGAGCGCCGCCTGCGAGAACGCCACGGGCAGCTCGACCCAGAGGTCATCGCCGTCGCGCGTCCAGCGCTCGTCTTCCTTGACGTCGATCACCACCACGAGGTCGCCGGGCGGCCCGCCGCGCGGGCCGGCCGCGCCCTGGCCCCGCAGGGTGATGTAGTTGCCGCTGGCGACGCCGTGGGGAATCTCGACGCTCACGGTGCGCTCGCTCTTCACGCGCCCCTCGCCGCGGCACACTTCGCACGGCGTCCGGATGACGTTGCCCTCGCCCCGGCAGGTGGGACAGGGCCCCACCTGCACGAACTGGCCGAAGATCGAGCGCGCCGCGCGGCGCACCTCGCCCGACCCCCCGCAGGTGCCGCACGGCACCGGCCGGGTGCCCTTCCCCGCGCCGGAGCCGCCGCACGTCTCGCACGCGGCGAGCGTCTTGAGCTTGATGCTGCGCTTCGCCCCCGTCGCGACTTCCTGCAGCGACACCCGCACCGTGACGCGCACATCCTGTCCGCGACGCACATCGCCGCCGCCGGCCCGGCCGCCGAAGATGCTCTCGAACCCGCCCATGCCGCCGAAGTCGCGCATGAAGATGTTGAGCGCCTCGGCGAGGTCGACGTGCTGGAATCCGGCACCGAACCCCCCGGCCCCGCTCGGGGCGCTGCCGAAGCGATCGTAGTGCGCGCGCTTGTTCGGGTCCGCGAGGATCTGGTACGCCTCGGAAAGCTCCTTGAACTTCGCCTCGGCCTCGGGCGACCCGTTGCGATCGGGATGGTATTCCATCGCGAGCTTCCGGTACGCCTTCTTGATGTCGGCATCGCTGGCATCGCGCGCGACGCCGAGGACCTGGTAGTAATCGCTCACTGCAGCAGTCCTTCCACCAGCCGACCCGTGTGTTCCACCAGGCCGATGATCTTGTCGTAGGGCATCCGGGTCGGGCCGAGCACGCCGATCACCCCGGTGGCGCCGGCGCGGCGGTACGTGCTGGTGACCAGGGTGAACCCGGCGAGCCCGGGCTCGTCGTGCTCCGCACCGATGGTCACCTTGAGTCCCTCCCGGCGGCGCTCGGCAAGCGCCTCGCGCAGCAGGTCGCGCCGCTCGGTGATGCTGAGCAGCGAGCGCATCCGCTCGCTGGTGGCGAACTCGGGCTGGTCGACCAGCAGCTGCGCGCTGCCGAGCACCACGCCCTCGCCGGGGTGCTGGAGGTCGAAGATGCCCTCGCCCTCCGCAATGACGATGTCGAGCAGCTCGCCGGCCTCGCTGCTCGCGGCCGCGTCGCGCAACCGGTCCGCCAGGGTCGCGCGAATCTCCTGCAGCGACAGGCCGCCCAGCCGCTCGTTGAGGACGCGCTGCACCTCCTCGACCTTGCCGGGCTCGACCGTCACCGGCACGCGGACGTAGATGGTCCGCACGATGCCGCTCTGCAGGTTGAACACCAGCAACAGCCGCTCGGCGGAAACCGCGACGAGGTCGATGCGCTCGAGCACGATCTCCTCGAGCGCCGGCGCCACCGCCACGCCAAGCTCCTGGGTCAGGATGCCGAGGACCTGGGCCGCCCGCCGCAGCAGTTCCTCGCTGGCCACCGAGGCGGCGGTGAGCTCGGCCTCGAGGGTCTCGCGGGTGCGGGTGTCGGGCGGATTCCGTCGCACGATCGCATCGACGTAGAACCGGTAGGCCCGGTCGGTCGGGATCCGGCCCGCCGAGGTGTGCGGGTGATAGAGCAGGCCGCGCGCCTCGAGGTCGCTCATGGTCGAGCGGATCGAGGCCGGGGAGATTCCCAGCCCCGACCGTCGGGCGACGGTCTGGGAACCCGCGGGTTCGGCGGTGGCGATGTAGGTCTCGATCACCGCCTCGAGGACCCGGCGTTCCCGCTCGCTCAGCGACTCAACTTCCGGCATGCCCGGAAGTTAGGACCCCCCGGCCGCGGTGACCAGCGCATCGAGCCGCAACCACCCCTCGGCGGTGAGGCGCAGGCGGTGGTCCTCCTCCGCGGCCCACCCGGCGGCGCGCCACCGCTCGCGGAGCGCGTCGTCCAGCGATTCCACCGGGAGCCCGCGGTCGGTGCGCAGGCCGAGGTACCGGTGCTCGAGCTCCCGCTGGGCGGCGTCCAGCTGCTCCGACCCTGCCCGGGGATCGCGCCCGGCGGCGACGACGCGCTGCCATTCGGCCCACTCGCGGATGTTCCACGACCGCTCGCCGCCCAGGAAGGAGTGGGCGCTCGGGCCGAGCCCGAGATAGTCGCGCTGCGCCCAGTAGGCGCTGTTGTGGCGCGCGCGGCGTCCGGGGCGCGCCGCATTGGACACCTCGTAGTGCTCGAAGCCCGCCTCGCGCAGCCGGCGATGCGCGAGCAGGTACTCCGCCGCATAGCGATCCTCGCTCGCCTCGTGCGCGCTGCCGCGAGCGGTCCAGCGCGCCAGCGGGGTGTGCGGTTCGACCGTGAGGCCGTAGAGCGAGAGGTGGTCCGGTTCGAGCGCGAGGGTGCACTCGAGGTCGCGGGCCCAGTCGCGCGGCACCTCGGCGGGGAGCGCGAAGATCAGGTCGGCGGAGATGTCGTCGAATCCCGCGTCGCGCAGGAGCGCGAAGGCCTCCGGCACCTGCTCCGCGCGGTGGGTGCGATGCATCCACTCGAGCACTGCCGGATCGTGGCTCTGCACGCCGAGCGAGATGCGGTTGATGCCGGCCGCGCGCCACGCCACGGCGCGCTCGGCCGTGACGTCGTCGGGATTCGTCTCGAGGGTGACTTCGGCGTCCGGGGCAAGCGGCAGGTCGCGCGCGATGTCCGCAATGAGCGATCCGATCGATGCGGGTGCCAGCCGGGACGGCGTCCCGCCACCGAAGTAGAGCGTGTCGAGCCGCGCGGCACCGGACACCACCGGGTGCGTGCCGCGCATGGCCCACTCCCGCGCGATCGCCGCGACAAAGTCGGCATCGGGCGTCTCGCGGCGGACTGCGATGGCAAAGTCGCAGTACGAGCAGCGCCGCGCGCAGAACGGGACGTGGATGTAGAGGTGCATGAAGGGCAGCCGAGCCGCGGCTCAGGCGAGGATGTTCCCCGGCGCCATCAGGCCGTGGGGATCGAGGGCGCGCTTGATGCCGCGCATCACCGCCTGCTGCGCCGCGGAGAGCTGCAGGGGCATCCACTTCCGCTTAAGCTTGCCGATGCCGTGCTCGGCGGCGACGGTCCCGCCCATCGCCATCACCTGTTCCAGCGTCTCCCAGATCACCCGCTCGACCACTTCCACCTCGGCATCGTTGCGCGCGACGTAGTCCTGGTGGGGATGGCCGTTGCCGGAGTGGCCGTACACCGTGGGGAGTGCGACGCCGTGCCGCTCGGCGGCCTCGCGCGCAACGGCGAGGGCGCGCTCCAGCAGCGGATAGGGCACGGCCCAGTCGGTGGCGATGCGGCGACCGCCATCGGCCATGTATGCGTTGCCGCGCTCGAGCATGGTCACCGGCACGGCGTGCCGCACCAGGCGCGCGGTCCGGATCTTGGCATCGTCATCGAACGCCAGCACGTCGTCGACCAGCGCGCCGTTCGCCTCGCCCAGCACGAGCCAGGCGTCGTAGTCGAGCTCGGCGTCGCCGCGATGTTCCTGCTCGGTGTAGATGAACGCCTCGCCGCCCCACCCCGCGCCGCCATCCTGCGACCGGACGATCTCGAGCGAGCGCACGTCGAGGAACTCGAGGCAGCGCGGGTCGATCGCGCCACGCCGCATCGCATCGCGCGCCGCGCGAACGAACGCGAACGCGGAGGACTGGTCCGGGAACGGGAACCCCAGCCCCGTCACGCGCTGGGGAAGCGGCAACAGCGACAGCTCGGCCTCGACCACCACGCCGAGGGTCCCTTCGCTGCCGATGAACCAGTCGACCGGATCCTGCACCGCGGCGTAGCCGACGGTGTTCTTTTCCACCCGGCTGCGATGGAACTCGGCCACCTCACCGCTGGCGAGCACCACCGTGAGACCGGCCACGTGGCGCCGGGTGGCGCCGTACTTGAGGGAGCGCGCACCACTGGCGTTGCAGGCGATCGACCCGCCGAGCGCCGCCTCCTCCTCGCTGGTGGGATCAGGCGCGAAGAGGAACCCCTCGGTCGCCAGTCGGCGCTTGAGGTCGGCAACGCCGATCCCCGGCTCGACACGCACCGTCATCCGGTCGCGATCGATGTCGAGCATGCGATCGAGGCCGCGCACCGAGAGCACCACGCCGTGGTCGCAGATCGGTCCCGCGGTCATGCTGCTCATCCCGGCCGCGGGAGTGATCGCCATCCGTGCGGATCCCGCCTCGCGCACCACCTCCACCAGCTCGTCGCGCGAGGTGGGACGCGCCACCGCATCGGGCAGCATCTCGAGCCCGCTGGCATCGGCGGCGAACGAACGGCGCACCGCGTCGTCACGATTGAGGAGGTTGCTGGTCACGGACATGGAAGGAATATGGGGCGCCCGCGATGGCGGCGCAGGGCCGGGGGAGGACTGGTGCGCGTGGCTCGCGGCGGCAATCGGTCCCGGAGTGCCCGTCCGTGCCCCGACCAAGCTCCGGATCTGGCAAGGGACGGCGGCAATCCGGGACCGACCGCCACCGCATGGAACTGCCACGCACGACCCGGTGGCCGCGTCGAGCGATGCCACCGCCCCGCGCCCCGACATCGGTGCCCGAGACGGCGGGGCGGGCATCGCGGACGCAGCCTCCGGGTCGTGCGTGGACCGCGACCGTGCTATTGGCGAGGAGCTCCACGACGCCGGAACATCGAACCCGGAAGCTGTTCGACCAGCCCCCCGATCTCGAGACCCAGCAGGGTCCCCAACAGCGTGCCGATCGGCATGCCGACACGCAGCGCGAGATCATCGAGCTGGATCGGATCGACACTGACTGCATGGAACACCTGTGCCTCATCCGCGGAAAGCGTACACGAGGGAGCGACGACTGCCTCGGCTTGCGCGCGCGTCGCCACGCCGAGCACAGCGAGCGGGTCGCCTGGCTCGAGAACCGGCGTCGCACCATCACGGATGAGTCGGTTGGTGCCCTGTGACGTGGCTGAGGTGATCGGACCGGGCACCGCCAGCACCTCGCGACCCTGCTCCAGCGCACAAGCCACGGTGATCAGCGTGCCGGATCCCTCTGCTGCCTCGACCACGACCAGCGCGTCGGCAAGTCCGCTGATGAGGCGGTTGCGGCGAGGAAACGTGCCAGGGTGACCCCGCGCCCCCGGAGGCTGTTCACTCAGGACCAGCCCGGTCTCGACGAGTTGCTCGTAGAGCAGTCGGTTCGACGTGGGGTAGACCACGTCGACCCCGGTTCCGAGGACGCCGATGCTCGTCCCCCCGGACCTGAGTGCCGCCAGCTGCGCAACGGCATCAAGCCCCCTGGCCATGCCGCTGACGACCACGAGACCAGCACCTGCTGCGATGGCCCCCAGCTGCTCGGCGACATCTGCGCCGTAGCGCGTGTGGTTTCTGCTCCCGATGATGGCGACGGACCGGGCCGAGCCGAGCTCCAGACGACCGCGGGCGAACAGGATCGGTGGAGGATCGGGAATCGACCGAAGCCTCGGCGGGAAGTCGGCGTCGACCGGCACGAGTACGGCCTGGTCGTTCGCGGGGGCCGACGCCATCACCTCCGCTATTCGGCGTCGCTGGGAACCGACCTGGGCGAGCACTCGAGCCGGGATCCGACCGATCTCCCGCTGCGCCCGCGGCGGGGCATCGAGCACCGCCGCGGCGCTGCCGAAGTGCTGCACCAGTTGTGCGATCCCGCGGGCGCCGAGCCCGGGCACCATTGCCAGCGCGAGCCACGCCTCGCGTTCCGCGTCGTCAGTCGTGGCCCGGGTCGGTCTCTCCCCAGTCGAGGTCCCAGTCGTCATCCGTCGCGTTCTCCTTGACGTCCGGGTCCTCGTCAGCGGCCTCGTCGGCGCGCAGGTCGCGCACCAGCTGCCAGAGCGATTCCTTGAGGTCCTCGATGCCGCGGCCGGTAACGGCCGACACCACCAGCGCCGCGCGGGCATCCGGCGCATCGAGGACGGGAAGCGGATCGTCGTCCGCGTGCAGGTCGCGCTTGGTGAGCACCACCACGTGCGGCTTCGCCGCCAGCGCGGCCGAGTGCAGCGCCACCTCGCGCCGCAGCTGGTCGAACGTCGCCTGCGGGTCGGGGGCGTCGAGCGGCACCAGGTACGCCAGTGCCCGGGTCCGCTCCACGTGCTGCAGGAACGTGAGCCCGAGCCCCTTCCCCTCGTGCGCGCCCTCGATGATCCCGGGAATGTCGGCGGTCACGAACGACCGCGACCCCGACAGCCCGACCACGCCGAGGTTCGGTTCCAGCGTGGTGAAAGGGTAGTCGGCGATCTTGGGGCGGGCGGCACTGATCACCGACAGCAGGGTGCTCTTTCCCGCATTCGGCTCGCCGACGAGCCCGATGTCGGCGATCAGCTTGAGCACCAGCTCCACCCGCCGCGACTCGCCCTCGCCGCCCTCCTCCCACTCGCGGGGGGCGCGATGGGTGCTCGTCGCGAACCGCGCGTTGCCACGACCGCCGCGACCGCCGCGCGCCAGCCGCAGCGTCTCGCCATCGCGCAGCACCTCGCCGATCAGCTCCCCCGACTCGGCGTCGTGCGCCTCGGTGCCCGGCGGCACGGGGAGGTAGATGTCGTCGGCGGTGGCACCGGTCATCTTCTTCCCCTTGCCGTGCACCCCGCGGTCGGCGCGCCACACCGCCTGGTAGCGGTAGTCGAGCAGCGTGGAAAGGTTGGAGTTGGCGCGGAGCCACACCGACCCGCCGCCGCCGCCATCGCCGCCGTCGGGGCCGCCCTTGGGCTGGAACTTGAAGCGCGCAAACGACGACGCGCCGTCGCCGCCACGGCCGCCGTGCACCTCCACCACCACCCGATCGACGAAGCTCACCCGAGGAAGCTCCAGCCGTCCTGGACCTGCTCCCACAGCTCCTTGATCGCCTTCCAGTCGTCGTGCGAGACGAAGGCGTTCACCTCGGCCAGTGCACCGTCGACCATCGCGAATGACGCGCCGGCGTTGAGGGCGCCGCGCAGGTGCGAGTGGAGCTGGCGCGGGGTGTTGAGCACCGCGGTCTGCGCGATCACGCAGAGCTCCCGGCGCAACAGGTCGAGGCCGGGACGGGACATGGTGCGCCCGTACCCCTCGGTGAGCATCCACGCATCGAGTGCCGGGTGGAGTGCCCGGACGTTCTGGCGCAGCTTGGCGTAGTTGTCGCCGTACACGGTGCGACAGGTGGCCTCGCCGCGACGCGTCCACTCGGGATGGTCGGCGTAGTCGAGGTCGGTGTCGTCGCCCGTGGGGGCGATGCCGATCGCCTTGCGCCAATGCGCGGCGGCCACCAGCGTGCGCGGCCAGCCGACCATCAGCACCGATTGCAGCAGCAGTTCATCGCCCCAGGCTGGCGTCACGCCGGCCGCGAGCGCTTCGGCCACCCGATCGCGGACCTCCGGCTCCTCCCCCTGGGCGATGGCGGCCGCGAGGGCGACCAGCGCGCGCGTGGCGTCGTCGAGCGGTTGGCGAGCGGGATCGGTCACGTCGGCGTCCTCCGGGAGTTCAGGCGAAGTCGATCTCGCCGCGCAGCACCGTCTGGCCGGTGACCGCGCCACGAGTGTTCCGGATCAGCGGCTCGTGCCAGGGCGAGATCGGGAGAGCACACGTCTGAACCCCAGTCACCGTACGGACCATCATCTGCTGGCGCCCCCCCAAGAAAGAGAAAACC
>CALGOK010000041.1 GCA_937961295.1 uncultured Gemmatimonadota bacterium | reverse complement strand
CCACCGCCGGTGCCGCCCCCAGTTCCCGCCGCCCCGGCACCCGGCGGCGCGGAGTCGGGGATCGCCACCGCGAATTCCTGCCGCAGCTCCGGCTCCGGTTCGACCGGCGGGATCACGGTGGGCACCACGATGGGCGCCTCGACCACCTCGGGTGGCGGCGGCGGTGCCGCCGGAGCCCGCAACATGATGTACTCCGCGCTGCCGCCGCCCCCCCCGCCGCCGGCCTGTTGCAGCGCCTCCGCGATGCGGCCCCGCTCCTCGGCCTGCTCGAGGCCGACCCGCACCAGCAGCGCCACGACCGCGACGTGCAGGAGCAGCGAGACGACCGGGGTGAGCCGCGAACGGCGGCGGTCGGCCGGCAGGAACGCACGAACGCGGACGTCCCCGGGGGGGACGCCCGCGTCCGCGGCCTGCGTGGAGCCGGTCAAGGTCGGCTCAGTTGGCCTCGATCGGCGTGAATCCGACGACCTCGACGCCGGCGCCGCGGACGATGTCGATCGCCTCGATGACCTCGCCATAGGTCCGGCTCCCGGCCGGCTTGACGAAGATGATCTTCGCCGGCCGATTGTCGTAGATCGAGTGGATCTGGCTGTCCAGCTGCTCGAGCGGGAACGGCTGCTGGCCGTTGATGTCGTACATCCCGTCCGGGCGCAGCTGCAGCACGATCTGGGTGCTCGGGGCGCTGGAGGTCGCCGCCACCTGCTCGGGCGGGATCTGCACCTCGATCACCGTCCTGCTCAATGCGTTGACGATCATGAAGATGATCAGCAGCACAAGCAGGATGTCGATCATCGGCACGACGTTGATCTCCGAGCTGACGCCGCCGGCGCTGTCAGTGCTCATGCCCATGGCTATTCCTCCTCACCCGCGAGGCCGCCCTTGCGATCGGTGATCGCGACGAGCACGGCCGCGCCGGCCCGCCGGCCCATCTCCACGCCCTGCTGGATCTGGGAGTAGGGCAGGGCGGCGTCGGCCTTGAAGTAGAGCAGCTTGTCGATGTCACGGGTGGCGTAGAGCGACGTCAGCTCGGCCTCGGCGTCGGCGGGGCTTCGCGCCACGCCGTTGACGAAGAAGTTGCCCTGGTTGTCCATCCCCAGGACGATCTCATCGTCCTCCTCGGCCTGCGTCTTCACGTTGGCGCCGATCGGCATCGTGGCCGTGAACCCGGCGGAGATCACCGGGGTCACGATCATGAAGATGATGAGCAGCACCAGCATGATGTCGATCATCGGCACCACGTTGATGTTCGCGTTGACGGACGAGCCGCCACCTTCAGCCGTGGACATGCCCACTGCCACTCACCGCCTTCTGGGCCTGGAATTCCTTGGTGAAGATCGAGCGGCCGAACTCGCTCCCCACGCTCTTGATGAGGTAGTCGATCAGCTCCTTCGAGGTGTAGGTCATCTCGACGGAGAGGTTCTCGACCTTGGTCGTGAAGTAGTTGTACGCCCACACGGCGGGGATCGCGACGAGGAGGCCGAAGGCGGTGGTGATCAGCGCCTCGGCGATGCCGGCGCCGATGCCGGCGAGGCCGCCCGACGCGCCGCCCAGCGACATCGCCTGGAACGCGTTCACGATGCCCATCGTCGTGCCGAGCAGCCCGACGAACGGCGCGGTCGCGCCGACCGTGGCGAGGATGCCCGAGCCCCGCTTGAACTCGGAGAGCACGATCAGCATCTGCCGCTCCACCGCGCGCTCGGCCGAGTTGATGTCGGCGGCGGTGATGGTGGCCCGGTCCCGGAGCAGCGGCTTCACCTCGGTGAGCGCGCCGCCGAGCACCCGCGCGACGTGCGACTCCTTGTTCTTCTCGGCCAGGGCGATCGCCTGGTCGAGGTTCTCCTCCTGGATCGCGCGCGAGAACTGCGGCGCGAACTTCCGCGTCGCTCCCTCGCTCTTGCGCACCTTGAGCCACTTCTGGATGGTCACCGTCGTTGACCACACCGACATGATCGCCAGCGTGATGACGATGAACCGCGCGAACGCGCCGGCCTCTTCCCAGAGATGCAGCAGATCGGTATTCATCGAGGTACAGCCTTTCCGTGGTGGTGTGTCTCGACCGCGACCGCGCGGTCAGCGGTTGTGGTCAGCTCGTCAGCGAGAAGCGGATGTTCTGTTCCACCAGCTGGCGGACCGCCGCGCCGCGCACCCGCGCCGGCTTGAAGGTCCACCGCTTGATCGCGTCGATCGCGGGCTGCTCGAAGGCCTTGTTGGTGGAGGAGATCACCTGCACGCTCCCTCCCTCGACCCGGCCCGCCGCGCTCACGACGAAGCGCAGGCGCACCACGCCCTCGATCCCGACGTCCTTCATCACCGGCGGGTAGTTGGGCGTCGGCCCGCTGATCGGCTGGACGGGGTCGTCCACCTCGTCGGAGGTGTACGTCTCGCCGGCCACGACCGCGTCGGTGATCACCGGACCGGTGCCGCCGATCACGCCGCTGGCCACGCCGCCCGCCACGCCGCGCCCCGAGAAGTCGCGCGCGTCGAACTTCTCGTTGAGGTTCACCGGCGGGATCTCGGTCGGCAGGTCCTTCGGCGGCACGATGGTCTGGAAGCCCTGCGGCGGCGGGTTGTTGGTCACCACCGCGTCGGGCGGCGGCGTCTCGGGCGGCGGCGGAGGAGGCGGCGGCTCCGGCGGCAGCAGGAACGAGGTCTCCTGCTGGATGATCCCGGCTGCCGTCTCGGCCACGCCCTGGGTCGCCTTGACCGCCGCGAGGATCAGTGCCGTGTGCAGCACGATCGACGTGACAGTCTGAAAGAGCGTCCGCTCCTTCTTGGGCTTGGACTCGATCAGGTTCTCGAACACGAGGGACGTCCTCCACGATGAGGAGGTTGCGGGAAACTCACGGCAGGAATCTGCCCCGGCGAGATCGCTCCCGCCTCACTCCCGGATGACAATTCGATGACAACTTGATGAACAATCCCGATCAGCCCTCCGCCCCGGTGGGCGGTTCGGGGTCCGCCAGCGGCAGCCGGGCGGTGAAGGTGGTCCCCCGCCCCGGCCTCGACTGCACCTCGATGGTACCCCCGTGGGCCTCGACGATCCATTTGGCGATCGCCAGCCCCAGCCCGACCCCGGGCCGCTCGCCGGTTCGCGACCGGGCCGGGTCGGCCCGCCAGAACCGCTCGAAGACATGGGGCAGGTCGCCGGTGGCGATCCCGATCCCGGTGTCGCGCACCATCAGCACCGCCGAGCCGGCGTCGGGCGACAGCGCCACCTCCACCGCCCCGCCCTGCGGGGTGTACTTGATGGCATTGGTGAGCAGGTTCATCAGCAGCTGGCGGATCCGGCCGGGCTCCACCCTGGCGATCACCGGCTGGTCGGGAAGGTCGTAGGCCACGATGACCCCCTGCTGCTCCCCCAGCAGTTCCGCCGTCTCGGTCGTCTCGGCCACCAGCGGCACCAGGTCGGCTTCGACCAGCACCAGCGTGCTGCGCCCCTCGTCGACCCGGGCCAGGGTGAGCAGGTTGGTGACCAGCTCGGTCATCTCGTTGACCTGCCGGAGGGTCTCGTCGAGGGTGTCGACGATCTCGCCGGGGGTCTCCGGGTGGGTGAGCGCGCGCTCCACGCCGGCGCGGAGCACCATCAGCGGCGTCTTGAGCTCGTGCGACGCGTCGGCCGTGAAGCGGCGCAGCGCCACGAACGAGCGCTCCACCCGGCCGAGCATCGCGTTGAGGTTGGCACCGAGCCGCGCCAGCTCGTCGCTGCCGGTGGGCACCGCCACGCGACGGTGGAGCGAGCGGCCGTCGGTGATCGCCTCGACCTCGGTGATCATCTGCTCCATCGGCTTGAACGAGCGGCCCGCGAGCCAGTAGCCGAGCAGCGTCGAGACGATCATCACGAACGGCGCGATCAGCAGCATCGACACCAGCAGCTGGGGCGGGCCGTACAGCGGCGCGCTCGGCCGGGCGGCGACCAGGAACGCGCGGACGTCGCGCGCCGCCGGGCCACCGAGGGTGTCGATCAGCACGCGGTACGGCTCGCCGGCCTCCTCCTCGAGGTCGAGCCGCTCGATGCGCGGGATGATCGGCTGGCGCAGCAGCGACTGGCGCAGGGTGCCGAGCGACGCCGGGCCGATCCGGGTCGCCTCCTCCGACACGTAGAGGAGTCGCCCGCCCGGGTCCATGACGATGAGGAAGTTGCCCAGGCCGTCGAGGTAGGCGCTGATCTCCTGGATCAGCTCGAACGTGATCACGCCCGGGCGCCCGAGCGAGGGGCCCTGCTCGACGATCCGCGGCAGAATGCGCGCCCGCTCCTCGATCCACCGCTTGACCAGCGACGCCTCCAGCTCGAGCTGCGACTGGAGCTGCGTCTCGCGCTCGCGCTCGGCCGAGCTGCGGCGCTCCCAGTAGAGCGCCACGGCGAACAGCGCGATGGTCAGCAGCAGCGCCACCCCGTAGAACAGGGTGAGCCGCCAGCGGATGCTCTGCATCTACCCCTTCACGACGTAGCCGACGCCGCGCACCGTGTGCACCAGCTTCCTGGGGAAATTGGCGTCGACCTTCTTGCGCAGGCGGTTGATCACCACGTCGACGATGTTGGTGCCCGGGTCGAAGTGGTAGTCCCACGCGTACTCGGTGATCAGGGTGCGCGACATCACCCGCCCGGCATGCCGCATCAGGTACTCGAGGACCGTGTATTCCTTGGGCGTCAGGTCGATCAGCGTCCCGGCCCGGCGCACCTCGCGCGCATCGAGGTCGACCTCGAGGTCGTCCACCGCGAGCACCCGCGCCGGCAGGTGCCGCGGCCGCCGCGACAGCGCCTCGATCCGGGCCAGCAGCTCCTCAAACGCGAACGGCTTGGTGACGTAGTCGTCGGCGCCGGCCCGCAGGGCGTCCACCTTGAAGTCGACGCTGTCCTGCGCCGTGAGCACCAGGATCGGCATGGCGTGGCCCCGGTCGCGCAGCGTGCGCAGCACCTCCAGCCCGGTCATCCCCGGCAGCCGCAGGTCGAGGATGATCAGGTCGTACGGCGCCGCGGCAATCAGCTCGAGCGCCTCGGCCCCGTCGGCGACCCAGTCGGCGATGTACTGCGCCTCCTCGAGGCCGCGCTTGACGTACTGGCCGACCGTCTTGTCGTCCTCCACGACCAGCAGCTTCACGCGGCATCCTCCTCGCGGGCGGGCGGCAGCGCCATCCGGAACGTCGTCCGGCCCGGGGCACTGCGGACGTCGAGCCGGCCGTGATGGTCGGCGATGATGCCGTAGCAGATCGCCAGGCCCAGCCCGGTGCCGCGCGTCGGTCCCTTGGTGGTGTAGAACGGCTCGAAGATCTTGGGCAGCACGTCGGGCGGAATGCCGGGCCCGTCGTCGCCCAGCTCGGCAATCACCCACGGAGACTCGTGCCGCGTGGTGATGGTCACCGTGCCGCGGCCGCCGGTGGCGTCGGCGGCGTTGAGCAGGATGGCCATCGCGGCCTGGATGAGCCGTTCGCCGTTGCCGCGCACCATCGGCAGCTCCGGATCGAACCGGCGCACCACCTCCAGCCGACGGAACCGCTGGTGGTGCTTGAGGAGGTAGAGGGTGCGGTCGAGCAGCGCGTTGAGGTCGGTCGGCTCCACCCCCTCGCCGCCGCGGCCTGCACGCGAAAAGTCGAGCAGGCCGTCGACAATGTTCGTGCAGCGATTGACCTCGGCCTCGATGATGTCGAGGTACTCCCGTACCACCGGCTCGGCCGATCCGCCGAGCCGTGACGAGATCGCCGCGACGCATGCCCCGATGGTCGCCAGCGGATTGTTGATCTCGTGCATCACCCCGGCGGCGAGCTGGCCGACGGCGGCGAGCTTCTCGGTCTGGTGCATCGCCACCTGGATCGCGCGGGTCTCGGTGACGTCCTCGCCGATCGTGATCACGTGGGCGATGCGCTCGCCGTCGAGCCGCATCGGCAGGCGGGTGGTGCGGTAGGTGCGGCGCTCGCTGCCCGCCTGCACGTCCTGCTCGGTCTCGATCGTCTCGCCGCGCTGCAGGACCCGGTCGAACTCCGCGCGCAGCAGCTCCGACGGATAGCGGTGCAGCACCTCGAAGACCGGGCGGCCGAGCACGTCGGCGCGCCGGAGGCCCTGCGTTCCCGTCTCGCGCTTGCGGTTCCAGACGACGATCCGGTAGTCCTGGTCGACCACGTAGAGCCCCACCGGGAGCGAGTCGACCGTGAGCCGGTGCAGCGCGCGCTCGAACGCGGCCTGCTCGCTGCCGTCCTCGATGGCGGGAAGCACCGCCGCCAGCAACCCCGCCACCGTCTCGAGCACCGGCCGCAGCTCGGCCGGCGGTCGCGGCGAGCCGACCGCCTCTAGCACCGCGTGCCGACCGGCGCCCCACGGCACGTCGACCAGGCACGCCGCGGCGGACGGAT
>CALGOK010000040.1 GCA_937961295.1 uncultured Gemmatimonadota bacterium | reverse complement strand
AGTTCAACAGCGAGGTCTCGGTGCCGCTCTACAAGCAGCGCTCCGAGTTCTCCTCGCGCACCGGGATCCGCGACTGGATCTCGCGCGAGTTCGTCAAGAACGTGGTCGAGAACGGCCGCGAGCGGAACGAGATCTTCCGGATCCACCCCGACTCGGGCTTCTATCGGCGCAACAACAACACCGAGACCAAGGCCACCTCCGAGCTGCCGCTCGACGACGTGGCGTTCTTCTACTGGGTGCGCACCATCCCGCTCGAGGTCGGCAAGACCTACCGCTTCCATCGCTACTTCCGCGCCGAGCACAACCCAGTGATCATCCGCGTGGAGAAGCGCGACCGCAAGGAGATGCCCGACGGCAGCAAGGTGCCCGTGCTGCTGCTCCGCCCGATCGTGAACGAGGACGGCGGAATGTTCCACGAGAAGTCCAAGGCCAAGCTCTGGATCACCGACGACGCCCGGCGCATTCCGGTCGAGATCGAGACCGACCTGATCGTCGGCAACCTCAAGCTGATCCTGCGCTCCTATACCCCGGCGCCCGGCAGCGGATGACCGCCGGCGAGGCGGACCCGGGGCGGCTGCGCACGGTCCCGTTCGCCGGGCGGCGCAACAAGGTCGACCCGTCGCTGCTCGCTGCCATCCCCGGCGACGATCGCACCTTCGCGGCGTTCCTCGCCGCACTCCCCGACATCCTGGCCGCCCGCGACCTGCGCCTGGTGATCGACCACCTGGCGGCGGCGGTGCGCCGTCGCCGCGGCGTGGTGCTGCTCCTCGGCGGCCACGTGATCAAGACCGGGCTCGGCCCGCTGCTCGGCGACCTCGTCGCGCGCGGGGCGATCACGCACGTCGCGATGAACGGCGCGGCGGCGATCCACGACTACGAGCTTGCCGCGTTCGGCGGCACCAGCGAGGACGTCGAGGCGGGCCTCGCCGATGGCACCTTCGGGATGGTCGAGGAGACCGGCGCCGAGATGAACGCGGCGATCGTCGCGGCGGCGGCGCGCGACGCAGGGCTGGGCGAGGGACTCGCCGATGCGCTGGCGAACCGCGGCGCGCTCGCGGGTGGGGAGGCGTCGCTGATGCTCGCCTGCCGGCAGCATGGCGCCGGGCTCACGGTGCACCCCGCGATCGGCGCCGACATCATCCACCAGCACCCCGCCTTCGACGGCGCCGCGCTCGGCGCCGCTGCCGCGCGCGACTTCCGCCGCCTGGCCGGCGCGCTCCCGGCCCTTGACGACGGCGGCGCCGTGCTCAACTTCGGCAGCGCGGTGATGATGCCCGAGGTGTTCCTCAAGGCGCTCACCGTGGCGCGCAATCTCGGCGACGGCGTGCCGCGCAACTTCCTCGCCGCGGACTTCGACATGATCCGCCACTACCGGCCCCGCATGAACGTGGTCCAGCGCCCCACCCGCGCCGGCGGCGTGGGCGTCCAGATCACCGGGCACCACGAGATCATGATCCCGCTGCTCGCGTGGGGACTCCGCGAGGAGCTCGACCGCGATGGTTGAGCGCTGGCTCGCCGGTGTCGCCCTCGCGGCAAGCGTCGGCTGCGCCAGTGCGCCGCCGGCGCAGCCCGCCATGGTGGCGCCGGTGACCGTCACCCTCGAGGCGCTGGTGGCCGATTCGGTGGCCGAGGCCTTCATCGCGCGGTTGCTGGCGAGCGAGTCGCGACTTGAGGAACCCGACTCGCTCTTTGCCATCGACGTACTGGTGGTGGCCGACGGCGAGGCGCGCCGCAGCGTGCCGCGACTCGCCGGCGTCGGGCTCGGCGGCACGTTGCAGCTGGTCACCACCCGCGTCGCAGCGGTCGGGGCGTTCGTGTGGGGGGTGATGGAATACCGCTGGCTGCCGATGTTCGAGAGTGACGTCATGCGGATGGGCGTGGCGACCCTGGTGATCGCCCGGCTGCCGGACGGCTCCTGGCGGATCGTGCATCTCCATTCGTCGGCGCCCGCCCTCCCCCCAACGCCACGACCGGAGCCGCCCGATTCCCTGGGCGACCCCGGCCGGGGGGAGGAAGCGTTCGGGGGTCAGGCGGTCGAGCGGTCGCCCCGGATGGTGTCCCGGATCTTCGACGCCGTCGACGGCGAGAAGATTTTGATGATGGTGTAGATCACGAACCCGACGAACGCCCACCAGAGGATCGTCAGGATCAGCGCGATCAGGCCGCTGAAAATCCCGGCCAGGATCTTCCAGGCGGTGAGCGCCAGGAAGGCAAAGACCGCGAAACCGGCGACGTTGCGGATCATCGTGGACTCCCTTGAAGCATCAGGCGGCGCCCAGTGCGCCCCCGTCGGTTCAGCTTACGTTGGAGCGACCATGAAGGTTTCAAAGCGAACCATATGACTCCCGGTTCCGATGTCCTGGTGATCGGCG
>CALGOK010000039.1 GCA_937961295.1 uncultured Gemmatimonadota bacterium | reverse complement strand
ACCGCGGTGTAGCCGGCGCGCCGCGGCCGGTCGTTCACGTGGGTCGACACGAACAGGTCGCAATGGTCGCGGCAGTAGCTCGGCGCGCGATGGCCAAGGTTGATCAGCGTGTCCGACGTGCGGGTCATGGTGACCTGCACGCCCTGGCGCTCCAGCTCCTCCCTGACCAGCAGTGACACCGCAAGGGTCACGTGCTTCTCCTTCAGGCCGTCGGGGAAGTAGAGGCCGGGATTGCCGGGATCGCTGCCACCGTGCCCGGCATCGACGGTGACGCGGTGGCCGGGACGGAGGCTATTGGGCAGTCGGGCCCTTGCCGCGGCGGCCACCGTGGTGGCGGCGGGGCGCGCCGCGAGATCCGCGATCGGGGGTCCCTCGGCGAGCGTGGCGCTCGCCGCGATCCACGTCCACGCCTTGCGCTCGGGATCGGCGAGGACTTCGGCAACGAACGCCAGCGGCACCCAGACGGTGTCGCGCGCCTGCACGGTAGGGGCGGGCAATGTCCGCAACTCGTTGCCGTCATCCACCACCGGGGTGCCCGTCAGGAACCGGAACCGCCCCGACGGGCTTCGCCAGGTCACCCAGGGTGCGCCGGCCTCGACCGCCCCGCCCACCGCCCGGACCAGCGGCCCCAGCGGCACCAGCGGACCCAGCCGCGCGTCGAGCCGGAGGTCGATGCGCGCCACCCCGCGGCCCGTGGTCACCTGGAGCTGGTCCGGTGGCGCCGCGAGCGCCGCGGCGAGGACGAGGGCGGACACCACGGTCATCGCCGCCCCCGGATCGACACCTCGCGCGCGGCCTCCCGATCGGCAATCCGGCGCTTGAGCGCCTCGCGCTTGTCGTGGGCCTTCTTGCCGCGGGCCACGGCGAGCTTGATCTTGGCCTTGCCCCGCACGAAGTAGAGCTCGAGCGGCACGAGCGTGAGTCCCTCCCGCTCGATCGAGCCGATCAGCCGCTCGATCTCGCGGCGGTGGAGCAGCAGCTTGCGCGAGCGCATCGGATCGTGGTTGTAGCGATTCCCCTGTTCGTACGGCGACACGTGCATCCCCTCGAGGAACACCTCGCCGCGCGAGACCCGGGCGAATGCCTCCTTGATGGAGGCGCCCCGGTTGCGCAGTGCCTTCACCTCGGTCCCGGTCAGCACCAGCCCTGCCTCGATCGTGTCGAGGATGTGGAAGTCATGGGTGGCCTTGGGGTTGCGGGCGATCGAGACCCGGACGGTCTCCTTCTCGCCCTCCCCGGATTCGCGGCGAGGCGGCATGTGCGCAAAATAGCGAGGACGGAGGGTGGAGGATGGAGGATGGAGCGCGCCGGACCGAGTCCGCATTCGCCCCGCCGACGGGGACCCACGAGTGACCCAACTCCATCCTCCACTCTCGCTCCTCCGTCCTCCATGCTGCTTGACGCTGCACCGGCCAGTCCGCTAGGTTGTCCGCCCACGCCGAAGTGGTGGAATTGGTAGACGCGCTGCGTTCAGGGCGCAGTGGGCGCAAGCCCGTGGGGGTTCGAGTCCCCCCTTCGGCACTCTCCCTCCCGCCGGACCCCTGCCTCCAGAGTATCGGACTCAGTACCGCCGCATCGCGGGGTCGACCCGCTCGGCCCACGCGTCGACCCCTCCGGCCAGCGAGCGGACGTCCTGGTATCCTGCCCGCCGCAGCAGCGACGCCGCGGTCGCCGAGCGCACCCCGTGATGACAGACCGTCACCAGCGGCCGGTCGCGCGGCAACTCGGCCAGCTGCTCGGGCAGCGACCCGAGCGGCAGCAGCCTGGACCCCGCCACGTGGGCGATCTCGAACTCCCACGGCTCGCGCACGTCGACCAGGAATGGCGCCCCGCCGCCGGCCAGCTCCCGCGACAGTGCCTCGGGCTCGACCTCCTGCAGCGTCCCGGCCCGGCCGACCGGCGCCACGCCGCAGAACGCCTCATAGTCGATCAGTTCGGTGAGTGTCGGGGTGTCGCCGCAGGCGGCGCACGCCGGATCGCGTCGCAGGGCGATCTCGCGGAACCCCATCGTCAGGGCGTCGAACAGCAGCAGGCGCCCCACCACCGGTCGCCCGATGCCGGTCAGCCACTTGATCGCCTCGAGCGCCTGCAACGTGCCGATGATCCCGGGAAGCACGCCGAGGACGCCGGCATCGACGCAGCTCGGCACCAGTTCCGGGGCCGGCGGCTCGGCGAACAGGCAACGATAGCAGGGACCGCCCGGCACGCCGAACAGCGACAGTTGGCCCTCGAAGCGGTAGATGCTGCCGTACACCAGCGGCCTGCGCTCGAGCACGCAGGCGTCGTTGACGAGGTAGCGCGTCGGGAAGTTGTCGCTGCCGTCGAGCACCAGGTCGTACTGGCGCACGATCTCGCGCGCGTTGGCGCTGGTGAGCCGGGTGTGGTGCGCCACCACCGTGACGTCGGGGTTGAGGTCGCGCAGCCGCGCGGACGCGGAGACCGTCTTGGGGGTGCCGATCGCGCCGGTCCCGTGGAGCACCTGGCGCTGCAGGTTCGAGACGTCCACCACATCGTCATCGACCAGGCCGAGCGTGCCCACGCCCGCGGCCGCGAGGTAGAGCGCGGCAGGCGAGCCGAGGCCGCCCGCGCCGATCAGGAGGACGCGCGCGGCGGCGAGGCGCTGCTGGCCCGCGGCGCCGAACTCGGGCAGCGTGAGGTGCCGCGCATAGCGCTGCAGCTGGTCGGGAGTGAGGGGTTCCACGGGCACGGCCGGCCGTCCTTCCCCGGCGCGAGGCACGACTCAGGAGGGGCCGAGGGTCACCAGCTCCTGCTTCGGGTGTTCCGGATGCAGCATGTCGGCGATCGTCACGCCCTGCAGGTAACCATCGATGCGCCGCTGCAGTTCCATCCACACCGGCCGGATCGCACACGTCGACCCGGGATGACACCGGAGACCATCAACCTGGTGGTGCTCACAATTGGTCTCGAACAACTGATGCTCGGCGGCGGTCATCACGTCATGCACGCTGATCTCTGCCGGGTCGCGCGCCAGCCGGTAGCCGCCCTTGGCGCCGCGCACCGAGTCCACGATCCCGGCGCGCCGCAGCCGGAGCAGGATCTGCTCCACGTAATCGCCGGGCAGCCGCTCCCGCTCGGCAAGTTCGCGGGCCGGCACCGGATCGCTCGCGTCGCCGCCCCGCTGCGCCAGGTGCAGCGTGATGATCAGCGAATACTCGGTCCAGGTGGTGACCCGCATGGAAGGGAATATGGCACGGGGGTCCGGGAGGCGACAGCGCGAGGGGCGAAGGACGAGGTGCGACGCCATCGCCGCGCCGCGCCCCTCACGATGTCGCGTCAGGCTCGGCGCACTGCCCAGATCCCGGCCGCCGGCCCCAGCGCCAGCGCCGCCAGCGCCCATTGCCATCCCACCGCCTCGGCGACCATCGGCACGCCCTGGATGGTGACGATCGTGAGCAGGAATCCCACCGAGGTCTGCAGCGTGAGCGCGGTGCCCACCGCGTGCGACGGGGCATGCTCGGTCACCAGCGCGGAGAACTGTGCCGAATCGGCGATCACCGCCACACCCCACACGAGCGACACCAGGACCAGCAGCCACCACGGCGCCACGAACAACAGCGGGGAGAGTGCGCAGCACGCGCCGCTCACCAGCATCGCCCGGCGCACCACCTTGCCGCGACCGATCCGGTCGGCGGCGCGGCCGCCCCACACGGCACCGACCGCCCCGATGGCGACGATGGCGAACGCCCAGAGTCCGCTCCGCACCTCGACGCCGCGCGCGAGCTGCGACGCCGCCAGGAAGCCCGGGATCCAGGTCCAGAACGCGTAGAGCTCCCACATGTGGCCCAGGTAGCCGCCGGTGGCGCGCCGCACCATCGGTTCGCGCAGCACGGTGCCGATCAGTCCCCACGAGAACGGCCGTGCGGGAAACGCAAACGGTCCTTCGCGATAACCCACCGCAACCAGCACCGCCGATGAGAGGGCCAGCACCGACGGCACCAGCACCGCCGCGTCGAGCGGCAGGGTGCCCACGCCCTCGATCAGGTACGGCAGCGCCTTCCCCGCCGTGAGCGCGCCGACCACGGTGCCGATCGCCACGCCGCGGCCACTGCGGAACCAGGTGGCCGCCATCTTCATCGCCGGCGGATACACGCCGGCCAGCGCCGCCCCGGTGACGAAGCGGGTGGCCAGTGCCGTGGCGAAGTCGGGCGCCACCAGCAGCGCGGCGTTGGCCACGCCGGCGATCGTGGCCGACACCGCGACATAGCGGCGCGCGGGAATGATGTCGGCGAGGTTGAGGATCGCGGCGAGCAGCGTGCCGGTCACGAAGCCCAGCTGGACGCCGCTGGTGAGCCAGCCGGTCTGGGCGGTGGTGAGCGAAAGGCTCGCCGCGAGCGCCGGCTTGACGGCACTCGCGGCGAGCCACACCGCCATCCCGAAGAGCACGACGGTGGCGAGCAGCGCCAGCTGCCGCCACCGCCCCGCGGGGTCGCTCATCCGCCGGCCGGCACGCCCTTGCCGCCGCCCGGCACGCCGAGCTCGGTCATGGCGCGCAGGTCGAGCACGTCCTCAAGCTCCTTCCCTTCCAGCACCTTCTTGTCGGTCACCAGCTGCTTGACCGTCACGCCGGTGGCCAGCGCCTCCTTGGCGAGCTTGGCCGCCTCGGCGTAGCCGATCTTCGGCATCAGCGCCGTGACCAGCGCGGGCGAGCGCTCCAGCCAGTAGGCGCACATCGCCTCGTCGGCCTCGATGCCCCGGATGCAGCGCTGGTCGAACTGGCGCACCGCGTTCGCCACGATCTGGATGCCGAACACCATGTTGTGGGTGATCACCGGCATCATCACGTTGAGCTCGAGCTCGCCGGCCTTGGCCGCCATCGCCACCGTGGTGTCGAGGCCGATCGCCTGGTAGCACACCTGGTTCACCATCTCGGCGATCGAGGGGTTCACCTTCCCCGGCATGATGCTCGACCCGGGCTGCACCGCGGGGAGCTTGATCTCCGCCAGCCCGGTGCGTGGCCCCGAGGCGAGCAGCCGGATGTCGTCGGCCAGCTTGCAGAGGTCGAGCACGAACGCGCGGTACGCGCCGCTGACCGTCGCGATGTCACCCATCGACTGCATCAACTGGATCCGGTCCTCGGCCACCTCGACCTCGAGCCCGGTGATCGCGCGCAGGTGCTTCACCATCAGCGCGGGATACTGCGGCTCGGCGTTGAGGCCGGTGCCCACCGCGCTGCCGCCGATGTTCATCGGCCGGAGCCAGCGGGTCGCCTCGACCAGCTTCGCGCGGTGGCGCGCGACGGTGCGGCCGTAGGCGGTGAACTCCTGGCCCAGCCGGATCGGGGTGGCGTCCTGCAGGTGGGTGCGGCCCGACTTGAGGATGACGTCGAACGCCCGGCCGCGATCGAGGCAGGCCTCGGCGAGGCCGTCCATCGCCTCGAGCAGCGACGGCATCGCCAGCATTGTGGCCAGCCGCATCGCCGTGGGGATCACGTCGTTGGTCGACTGCGCCATGTTGACGTGGTCGTTGGGATGCACCGGATCGTAGCTGCCGCGCGTGCCGCCGAGCAGCTCGTTGGCGCGATTGGCGAGCACCTCGTTCACGTTCATGTGATGCGAGGTCCCGGCACCGGCCTGGTACGGATCGACCACGAAGTGCTCGCGATGCTTGCCGCCCAGCACCTCGTCGGCGGCCGCGATGATCGCATCGGCGAGCCGCGCCTCCAGCCGCCCCGTCTCCTTGTGCGTCAGCGCGGCGGCCTTCTTGATCATCACCACCGCGTCGACGAATGCCGGCAGCGGCGCGAGCCCCGAGATCGGGTAGTTCTCCACCGCGCGGAGGGTCTGGATGCCGTAGAGCGCGTCGGCGGGAACCTGCTTGTCGCCGAGCGGGTCCTTTTCGGTGCGGAACGCCATCGGGAACACGATCCTGGCTGAGGTTCGGGGCGGAACCTAGCCGGGCGGGACGGAGAACGGAACGACGGAACACTGTCACCCCGAGCGCAGCGAGGGGGAAGCGACCGAGGGGGCGGAGAGTGCCGCGAGCGACTCTCCGCCCCCTCGCTGCGCTCGGGGTGACAGGCCTCCGCTAGGTCAGGAACGGATTCCGTTCGCGCTCGTGGCCGACGGTGGTCTCCGGCCCATGCCCGGGAAGGATCCGCGTGTCATCGGGGAGGCTCATGATCTCGGCCTCGATCGAGGCGCGCAGCGTGGGCCAGTCGCCGCCTGCGAGGTCGGTCCGCCCCACCCCCTCACGGAAGATCACGTCACCCGAGATGCAGAGGCCATGACCGGTGAATGCGACGTGCCCGGGCGAATGCCCGGGGACGTGGCGCACCGCGAAGCGGTACGGGCCGAGCGTGAGCGTGTCACCGTGCGAGAGCGCATGATCGGGGGGCGCCGGCGCGTCCAGCCCCGCGATCCCGAAGTGACGACCCTGCTCCGGCAGCCTGTCGTACCAGCCGCGATCGGCCGGGTGCAGCCACACCGGTGCACCGGTCGCCTCGCGCACCGCGTCGACACCCATGATGTGATCGATGTGCGCGTGGGTGAGCCAGATCGCCACCACGCGCCGCTCGCGGTGACGGAGCGCGGCGAGGATCCGGCCGTGTTCCTCGCCGGGATCGACCACGGCCGCTTCGCGGCTCGCCTGGTCGATCACGACGTAGGTGTTCTGGGCGAACGATCCGTTGGGGATCGCCACCACCTCGGGCGCATCGGCCATCAGTCCCCGCTGGCCCGGCCCACTGACGACTCCGCCGTCTCGAGCACCGGCGACACCGCGTCGCCCACGTGCTCGTGCGCGAGCCAGCGCTCCGCATCGAGCGCCGCCATGCATCCGGTGCCCGCCGAGGTGACCGCCTGCCGGTAGTAGTCGTCGATCACGTCGCCGGCGGCGAACACTCCCGGCACGCTGGTGGTCGTGCGCCACGGCGTGGGCGTCAGGATGTACCCGTGCGGGGAGAGCGACAGCTGGCCGCCAAGGAAGTCGGTGTTCGGCTTGTGGCCGATCGCCACGAACAGCCCGCCGACCTCGAGCTCGCGCTCGGCGCCGGTCACCGTGTCGCGCAGGCGCACCCCCGTGATCGCGTCATCGCCGAGCACCTCGATGACCTCGCTGTTCCAGGCGAAGCGGATCTTGGGGTTCGACAGCGCCCGGTCGGCCATCACCTTGGACGCACGCAGCTCATCGCGACGGTGGATCACCACCACCTCGCTGGCGAACTTGGTGAGGTAGGTCGACTCCTCCATCGCCGAGTCGCCGCCGCCGACCACCGCCAGCACCTTGTTCCGGAACAGCGGCAGGGCGCCGTCGCACACCGCGCAGGCCGACACGCCGCCGCCGGTCTGTGCCAGCCGCATCTCGTTGTCGAGTCCCAGCCACACCGCCCGCGCCCCGGTCGCCACGATCACCGCCTGGGCGCGCACCGGCTCGGCATGACTCGGCCGCAGCAGGAACGGTCGCGACGAGAAGTCGACCGAGACGATGTTCTCGCTCACCACCCGCGTCCCGAACCGCACCGCCTGGTCCTTCATCTTCTGCATGATCTCGATGCCACCGATCCCCTCGGGGAAGCCGGGGAAGTTCTCGATGTCGGTGGTGAACATCAGCTGCCCGCCGGGAATCATCTCGCGCGACCCCTCGCCCTCGAACACCACCGGATCGAGGTTGGCGCGCGCCGCGTAGATGGCCGCGGTCCACGCGGCCGGTCCCGAGCCGATGATGGCGACGGTGACCGGATCGTTCGGGTTCGGCGCGGCGGCCGGTGTTCCACTCATCGAAGGGCTCCACGAAAGTCAGGGACAAGGCGGCGCATCAGGACCGCTGCCAGACGAACGCCCGGCGCGGCGAAAGGTTCCCTCATGGTGAAGTGGCACCCCCGGCGGCACACCGCCCAAGGGTCCAGCGGTGTCGCCAGACGGCACCATCCACCAGCTCGGCGCGCACCGCGGCGCGGGCAACGGCGGCGCGCACCGCGGCCGGCAGCTGCGCCGTCGAGTCGGCAAACGGCCCGGCCACGCAGAGGGTGGCGCGATCGAGCCAGCGGCTCACCTCGAGTCGCGAGGCGAGCGTCGCGAACCACGTGGTGAGCTCGCCGCCAGCCGTCATCGGGAGCGAATCGAGCGTCACGTCGCGGACCGCAGGGGTCGCCTCGAGCGCCGGCGCCATGGCTGCCGCGACCAGCGCCTCGCCCGCCGCGCCAAGCGGTGCACCGAAATGGTACACCGACACCCGCGGGGGCCCCACCGGCGGGACGTCGAGCGACCAGCCAGCCAACGGCCCAGCGGCCGACGCCGGCCAGACCCGGTTGAGCTCGGCCCCGAGCCGCGAGCGCGCCTGCTCCACCGGCGGGAGCTCGGGCAGCGCCTGTGCCTCGGGCTCCGGGACCGATGCGCGGCCGAGCGCCGCGGCATCCGCGACGGCCAGCACGCTCACGGTGGGGAGCACTCCGGTCGCGGCCGCGAACTGCGTCGCCAGCCGCTGCTCCAGCGCCACCGCCTCCGCCGCCTCGCCCACCACCACCAGGCGGACCACGATGGCGTCGGGATCGATGCTCACCGTGCGCTGGACGGCACCCGGCACCTCCTCGTTGAGGATCCGCTGCACCGCTGCGCGCGCCGACACCTCCCAGGTCACGCGATCGAGTGCCGTGCGCAGCGGGAAGTACACCGCGACCAGGAACAGCAGCGGCACCATCACGCGCGCCGCCATGCCGTAGCGCGAACCGAAGATCCGCTCGAGGATGGTCTCCGCACCGCCGGCGACCCGGTCGATCCAGGTGTCGCGCACCGAGAAGAACTTCTCCTCGAGCGCCACCGCATCGACCTCATCGTAGCCGAGCACCAGGAACGC
Source organism: uncultured Gemmatimonadota bacterium (assembly GCA_937961295.1). Lineage (GTDB taxonomy): Bacteria > Gemmatimonadota > Gemmatimonadetes > Gemmatimonadales > GWC2-71-9 > Palsa-1233. Next base: position 3,405 of record CALGOK010000039.1, on the reverse strand, counting down.
CAGCACCGCGAGGAGGAGGATGGCGGAGAAGTTGGCGGTGAACAGCAGCGCGCTGCCGCCGGCAATCCGGCCATCCCCGGTGCCGAGGCCGTAGCCGATCACGCAGAGCGGCGGCACGAGCGCGATGCCGATGGCCGTCCCGGCCGCGGCGGCGGTGGTGTCCGAGGTGCGGCGCACCGTGGTGTACGCGGCGGTGAGGGCGCAGAACACGGCCACCAGCAGGTCGAGCGCGGTGGGTGCCGTGCGCGACGAGATCTCCGAGGTGACCTCGTGGAACGGCAGCACCATGGTGAACAGCGCGGTGCCCACCACGACCACCACCGTGCTCATCACCACCCGAAGTGCCGAGCGGATGACCAGGAACGAACTCCCCACCGCGAACCCCATTCCGAGCTCGACGATCGGTCCCATCAGCGGCGAGACGAGCATCGCCCCGATCACCACCGCGGTGCTGCCCAGCACCAGGCCGAGGATGGCGATGCCGGCGGCGAGCGAGAGCTGGATCCAGTAGCCCGGCGCGCGCCGGGCGTTGAACGCCAGCATCTGCTCCACGGTCTCGACGCGGGCGCCCTCGTCGATGCCGATCGCGGTCGCTGCCGCGTGCTGGATCGGGCGAACCGCCCGGCGCAGCAGTCGGCCGAGGCCACGCGCGCTGGGCGGCCGGGGCGGCGGCGTGGCCGCGCCTGGCGAAGGAGTCGTCATGCCGGCGGCACCCGAAGGACGGCCACCGCACCATGGCAGGCCGAGACAGAGCCCACCACGAGGTCGGCATGCCCGTGCCGCTCCACCGTGGTCGCCAGCGCGTCGAGTGCCGCGAACGCGCTGGTCACGCCGTACATCCCCACGCCGCGGGTCGCGTGGCGGCAGGTGAACAGCGCCGGGCCCGCGGTGGGGTACTCCTCGGCGTGCGTGGCGGTCCACGCCGTCACCGTGTCCCCCATCTCCCAGGTCCGCGGCCCGCGGATCGCCGGGCAGGTCATCGGTTCGATGCAGTGCACCGGGCAGGTCCAGTCGGCGTGCGACAGGTAGCGCACGCCATCCGCGGGATGAAGCAGGTCGAACGGCGTCCCGGCCGGCTCGGTCGCGGGCACCATAGCGACCGCGCGCGCGGACCACCGTTCCTGGGCGCGGCGCAGCAGCCACTCGGCCATCAGGTGCGGCATCAGCGGCGAGGGGACCAGGCGGTCATCGTCGCGCCGCGCGTCGCGGTCGAGCCAGCCATCGAGGAATGCGCCCCACTCGGCCACGTCCAGCGAGGCATCGGGCACGTCCGCGACCTGCGACGCCGCGGCGCACTCGGGGTCGCGGTCGACCACCCGCACCCGTCGCCAGGTGGCGGCGCCCGCAGCCCGCGCCTTCGCGAGCTGGTCGAGGTAGAACCCGCCGTAGCAGCCGCCGCCGATCACCGCGACCTCGCCCATGGCGATCATCGGCGCAACAACCGGCCGCCGTCGACCACGATCGTTTCGCCGGTGACGAAACCGCCGTGCTGCACCAGGTAGAGCAGTGCCTGCACGGCATCGTCCGGCGAGCCGAGCCGGCCGAGCGGCGTGGTCTCGGCGAGGAAGCGGCGGTGCTCGTCGTCGGTCGCCTCGGGGAGCAGCACGGTGCCCGGCGCGATCCCGTTCACGGTCACATCGGGCGCCAGTGCCGCGGCGAGGACCTTGGTGAGCATCACCAACCCGGCCTTGCTCACCGAGTGCGCGGGATAGTTGCGCCACGGCTCGAAGCCCGACAGGTCGGCGATGTTCACGATGGTGCCATGGCGCTCGGCGAGGTGCGGCGCCGCCTGCTGCGCCAGGAAGAATGGCGCCCGCAGGTTGAGGTCGAGGATGTCGTCCCACGCCTCGACGGTGGTGTCGGCGACGCTGATGCGCTCCATCACCGCCGCGGAGTTCACCAGCACGTCGAGCTGCCCGAAGTGCTGCACCACGCGGCCCGGGAGCGCCGCCGCCAGCGCGGCATCGCGCAGGTCGGCCCCGAATGCCTCCGCCTCGCCGCCGGCGTCACGGATCACGGTCACCACCTCATCGGCCTCGCGCGCGGAGGCGCCATAGTGCACGGCCAGCCGCATGCCCCGCTCCGACAGCGCCAGCGCAAAGGCGCGGCCGAGACGCCGGGCCCCGCCGGTGACCAGTGCCACCCCGCCCTGCAGCTCGCGCGTCATGCCGACACCCGCGGACGCCGTGCCTCGAGGTCCTCGAGCCAGGCGTCGGGCACCTGTTGCGAGCCGAGCGAGGCGTGCGTGCCCTCGGGATCGTCCTCACCGTGCCAGTCGGACCCGCCCGACCGGCCGAGGTCGAGCGCGAGCACTGCATCGGTGAGGATTGCCACGCGGTCGCCATCGTGCCCGGGATGCCGCACCTCGACTGCATCGAGTCCGCGCGCCTGCAGGCCGGCCAGGACCGATCGCGTGCCGTGCGACTTGAGGTGCGCGGCGGACACCACCCCACCGCGCGCGTGCACCAACTCGGTCACCGCCTCGAAGGTCGGCAGCGCCTTCTCGACGAAGGCCGGGCGCCCGCGACCGATGTACCGATCGAACGCCGCCTGCACCGAGGCCACGTGCCCGAGCCGCAGCAGCGCGCGCGCCACGTGCGGGCGCCCGATCGCGCCGCCGGCCGACTCGCGCAGCACATCGTCGCGATCGATCCGCACCCCGAGCCCCTGCAGCCGGTCGAGCATCGCGCCCGCCCGGGCAGCGCGCATCTCCCGCGCCTCGACCAGGAACCGCTCGATCGCCGGATCGCCCGGCTCGATGAAGTAGCCGAGCAGGTGCATCTCGCCCCACGGCGCGGCGACCGAGAACTCGCAGCCGCCGATCACCCGCACGCCGAGCCGATCCCCGGCGGTGCGCGCCGCACCGAGGCCCGCCGGGGTGCCGTGGCCCGCGAGCGCGGTCGCCGCAAGGCCGGCGGCGCGGGCCGCCTCCACCACCGCGGCCGGGGCGAGCAGCCCGTCGGACGCCGTGGAGTGGCAATGGAGGTCGATCATCGCTCAGTCGCGGCGGTAGCCGCCGGCCGGCGCGGTCCACCGCGGCTGCGACGAGTCGAGCAGCCGGCGCAGCAGCGCCTCGCTGGCCTGCTCATAGGCGCGCTCGGGCGCCTTGCTGCCGCCCGGCGAGAATCGCACGTAGCGCCGCTCGTCCCCCGCGTCATCCAGGCGGCGGAACTGCAGCACGATCTCGTCGCGGGCGTACTGCGTCGTGCGCCCGGCCAGCGCGACCTCCCACGTCCGTCCGGCGTCGTCGCGAATGGTTCGGGGCATGGTCAGGCTCCAGTGGCGCCGTCGAGCGGCACCTCGTTCCACTCGACGTCGCGGGTGGTGTCGTACTCGGCGAGGTCGGCGAGGCGTGCGGTCGCCTCCGCCGCGATGGTCGCCGGCGCGGCCGCGGCGTGCTCGGCG
>CALGOK010000038.1 GCA_937961295.1 uncultured Gemmatimonadota bacterium | reverse complement strand
CACGCATCAACATATCAGGATAGGTTGATACTGCCCCAGCGAGGCACTGCTTGGCCACTGCCCTCGAACCGGCTTCGGCCGTCCGGCCGTCGGCCTGGAGCACCGTCCGCGAGGCGCTCCGCGGATCGGAGCAGGACTTCACCCAGGGGCCGATCGGCCGCGCGGTGGTCCTGCTCGCGATCCCGATGGTGCTCGAGATGTCGCTCGAGTCCGTCTTCGCCGTGGTCGACGTCTTCTTCGTGTCCCGCCTCGGCGCCCACGCCGTCACGGCGGTGGGACTCACCGAGTCGATGCTGGCACTCGTCTATGCCCTGGCCATGGGCCTCTCCATCGCGGTCACCGCCGTCGTGGCACGCCGGTGGGGCGAAAAGGATCGCGACGGGGCCGCTCACGCCGCGGCGCAGGCGCTGCTCCTCGGGATCGCGGTGGCGATCGTCCTCGGCGTGGCCGGGGTGATCCTGGCGGAGGACCTCCTTCGCCTGATGGGCGCCGAGCCCGAGGTGATTGCCGTCGGGCTGGACTACACCCGGATCATGCTCGGTGGCGAGGTGACGATAATCCTGCTCTTCCTGCCCAATGCGGCGTTCCGCGGGGCGGGGGATCCGGTGATCGCGATGCGCGTGCTGTGGATCGCGAACGCCATCAACATCGTCCTCGATCCGCTGCTGATCCTCGGCATCGGGCCGTTTCCCGAGCTCGGCGTCACCGGCGCGGCCGTGGCCACCACCATCGGCCGCGGCGTCGGCGTGGTGATCGCGTTCCGGGCGCTGGTCCGGCCGGGACACCGCCTGACGGTGGTGGCGCGCCACTGGCGGCTCGACCCGACGGTGATCCGCAGCGTGCTGCGACTCGCGAGAACCGCGACGCTGCAGTTCCTCATCGGGACCGCCAGCGGGATCGGACTGGTGCGTCTGCTCGCGACATACGGCAGCGTGGCGGTGGCCGGCTACACCATCGCGATCCGGCTGGTGATCTTCGGCATCCTGCCCAGCTGGGGGTTGTCCAATGCCGCGGCAACGATGGTGGGCCAGGCCCTGGGTGCCAAGGATCCCGAGCGCGCCAACCGGTCGGTCTGGGTGGCGTCGCGCTACAACCTCGCGTTCCTGGGCATCCTCGGGGCGATCTTCGTGCTGTTCGCGCCGCAGATCGTGTCGTGGTTCGGCAACGATCCCGCGGTGGCCTACGTGGCGGAGCGCGCCCTCCGGATCGTGGCGCTCGGATTCCCGCTCTACGCCTTCGGAATGGTGCTCACCCAGGCGTTCAATGGCGCCGGCGACACGTGGACACCCACGTGGCTCAACCTGATCGTGTTCTGGCTGTTCGAGATTCCGCTGGCCTGGGTGCTGGCCCGCACGCTCGGCCTCGGTCCCGACGGCGCGTTCTGGGCCATCACCATCGCCTTCAGCGCCCTCGCCGGGGCGTCGGCGCTCGTCTGGCGGCGGGGACGCTGGCGTACGATGCAGGTGTGAGGCTTCGAAGGCGTGACGGGGGACGGGCAACGGGCGACATCGCCGGGCGCGTCACCCGTCACCCGTCACGCGTTCCCCGTCAGCTCCGCGTGCGATCGGCTATCTTCCGTTCGTCACCATCGCGTCACCTGACCGGAGCTTGATCACCGTGGTTGCTCGACTTGTCGCTGTCGCTCTCGTGCTGGCCCTCGTTCCCGCATCGGCCGGGGCCCAGGGCCCCGAACTCACCGGCACCTGGCGGGTCGATGCCGGTGCCGACGTCCGCAACGGGCCGCGCGAGGTGATCATCCGCGCCGACTCCAGCGCCAGCTGGGGGAGGGAGACGGTGCGCTGGCGGGTGGTGCGCAACAAGATCTGGATCGCCATCGGCGGCGAGTGGGAGATCTACGACCTGCGGTTGCGCACCCGCGAGCTGACGCTCTCGGGAGGCGACCTCACCAAGGCGGTGACGCTCAAGCGCGTCGGCCCACCGACCCCGCGTCCCGACGGGGTGGCGGTGCCGCCGGATCCGGACAACTGACCGCGGCGACACGCGAGGGGCGAGGGGCGAGGGGCGAACGGTAGCGCCCCTCGCCCCTCGCCTCACCGCACTCCGACGTCGTACCGTCCTCCCGAGTCCTCGGGTCCGATCTGCTCGAGGAGCGCGATCATGTTGCTCGCGACCCCGTCCGCGGTGGGGAGGGTCTTGGGGTCTTCGGCGGGGTAGGCCGCAGCGCGCATCCGGGTCCGCATCCGGCCGGGATCGACCGTGACCACCGTGGTCCCGCGATCGGCCAGCTCGGCGGCGTAGATCTGCGCCAGGCGCTCCATTGCCACCTTGGAGACCTCGTACGCGCCCCAGTCGGTGCGTACGGCAGTCGTCACGCCGCTGCTCACGAACAGCACCGTGGCATCGTCGCGCAGGCGGTCGAGGAGCCGCCGGGTGAGGTCGAAGGGTGCACTCACGTTGACCGACAGCACCTCGTCGAAGGTGCGGCGTGGCCACTCCGCCAGCGGCACGCGCGGTCCGAGCAGCGAGGCGTTGTGCACCAGCAGGTCGACGCGACGGCGGTCTGCGGTGATCCGTCGCACCAGTCGGCCGATCGCGGCAGGGTCGCTCACGTCCCCCATGAGCGGGACGATCGCGAGCTCCTCCGCGGCCGCGTCGCGCGCCAGGCGCGCCAAGGCCGGCTTGCCGCGGCCGATCGTGTACACGATCCAGCGGCCGCGCGCGAGGGCGAGCACCAGCGCGCGACCGAGGCCGCGGGTGCCACCGGTGACCACGGCGACGCGAGGAGGTGACGGCATGCTCGAATACTACAGGTCGGGAGCCCGAACCGAAGGGTGTGGCCGGGAGGTATCTTCCGGGGAACGGGGCAACGCGAGCGCTCCGTCATCCGTCCTCCGTCGTTCCGTTCTCCCTCCATCGGTTGCCCATGCCCATCGATACCTCACCCTATCGCGTCCCGGCCGGGCAGTCGGCGGATCTTGCATCCCGGCCGACCCGGATCGCCGACCTCTACGACTCCAAGAGCCACTACCGCGACCGCCTCGAGCGGCGCGTCAAGCAGATGCGCGACTTGCAGGCGCACCTCTATGCCGACGACCGGTATGCGCTGTTGCTGGTCTTCCAGGCGATGGACGCCGCGGGAAAGGACGGCGCGATCAAGCACGTCCTCTCCGGGCTCAATCCGCAGGGCGTCACGGTCCACTCGTTCAAGCAGCCGAGTGCCGAGGAGCTCGACCATGACTTCCTGTGGCGCTCGGCAATCCGGCTGCCGCGACGCGGGCACGTCGGGATCTTCAACCGCTCGTACTACGAGGAGGTGCTGGTGGTGCGGGTCCACCCCGAGTTCCTCGAGGGTCAGCGGCTGCCCGGGCGCCCGGCGCGACTCGAGGAGCTCTGGCAGGAGCGCTATCGCTCCATTGCCGACCACGAGGCACACCTGCATCGCAACGGCACCCGGATCGTCAAGTTCTTCCTGCATCTTTCGCGCGAGGAGCAGCGTGAGCGCTTCCTCTCGCGGCTCGAGGAGCCGAGCAAGAACTGGAAGATCTCGGTGAGCGACTTGAAGGCCCGGCAGCGCTGGGACGACTACCAGCGGGCCTATGCCGATGCGATCGCCGCAACCAGCACCGCGGCCTGCCCGTGGTACGTGGTGCCGGCCGACGACAAGAAGAACGCCCGGCTGATCGTCTCCGAGGTGATCTGCGAACTGATGACCGGGCTGGACCTGCGGTTCCCGACAGTCGATCCCGGGGAGCTTGCCGAGTACCGGCGAGCGCTGGAGGCGGAAGCGAAGTGAGTCCTGCGTCCTGAGAGGGAGGAGGAGGTCGCCATTGTCGCCTCCTTCCGCGTCTAGGGATTCATTCGTCGCTCCCGCTGCTACACAAGTCGCCCCTGCGCCGGCAGCGGCACCGCGATCGGTGCCATCGGGCCGCGGAACCCGGCCCGCTCGAGGGCCGGCCGCACCGTGGCGAGCGCCGTCTCCGGCGTGTTGCAGCGCTGGCTCAGGTGTGCCAGCACGACCGTGGTGAGCGCATCGTGGTGGAGCGCCTCGAGGAGCTGGGCGCAGGCGTCGTTGGAGAGATGCCCGCCGATGCCCGCAATCCGCTGCTGCACCACGGCGGGATAGCCGCTGGTCCGCAGCAGCACCTCGTCGTGGTTCGCCTCCAGGACCAGGCAGTGGCGCTCGCGAAGGAACCACCGCACCGCCTGGGTCGGACGGCCGAGGTCGGTGGCGATGCCGAGTGATGGCCCGCTGGCGCATCGCACGCCGATCGCCACCGGCTCCGCGGCATCGTGCGAGCAGGGGCACACCGCGACGCGGAACGGACCCACCTCCACCTCGCCGCGCGATCCGGCCGCCAGCCAGTGACACGGCTCGCCACCGCGGGCCAGTGCCCGCCAGGTCCCCAGGGAGGCGATGAGCGGGGCGCGGTGCCTCGCGGCGAATCGCACCGCTCCCGTGGCGTGATCACCGTGCTCGTGGGTGAGGGCGATTCCGGCGACCTGGCGGGGGGCGATGCCGGCGGCATCGAGCCGCCGCTCCAGTTCGCGCGCGGAGAATCCCGCCTCGATCAGCAGCGCGGCATCGCCGTGGACCAGCGCGAACGCGTTGCCCTTCGATCCGCTGCCGAGGACGTGGAGTGTGGTGGCGTGGCTCACCGTGCGCGGGGCATGGCGGTCACGCGCCGCCCATCACCCGGTGGTGCATCGCCGTCAGGGCCGCCTCCATGGCGGGGTCGACCGTCACGTCGCGCCGCGGCATCACGCGGCGTGCGACGTCGAGGAAGCGCGCGAGCGGGATCGTGTCGCCGCTGTCCCCCCAGGCGAACGGTGCGGTGAACTTGGCGGCGCGCACGGCACCGAAGAGGTTCGCGCCGACGCCGACCACGGCGCCGGTCGGCAGCAGCGTGCCGATCGCCGTCTTGACATGGTCACCGAGCAGGGAACCGAGCAGCTGGCGGCCCGTGTCGAGCCGCTCGGGGCCGACGTCGAGCCGCACCGGACCGTAGGTGTTCTTGAGGTTGGAGGTGATGGTGCCGGCGCCGAGGTTCACCCACTCGCCCACCACCGAGTGGCCGAGGAAGCCGTCGTGGCTCTTGTTGGCGTAGCCCGTGAACACCGACGTGGCGATCTCGCCGTGCAACCGGCAGTGCGGGCCGGCGCTCACGTGTCGCAGCTGCCCGCCACCCACCACCGTGCCGGCTCCCAGGAAGAGCGGACCCTCGAGCCGCGCGCCGCTGCGCACCTGCACGCCGCGCTCCAGCACCACGGCACCCTTGCGCACGTCGAGCACCACGCCGGGCTCGAGTTCGGCGCCGCGGAGTCCCACCGCGCCCTCGTTCCCGATCACCACCGCTCCCGAGGGCACCGGGTCGCTGCCCTGTTCGAGCTCGGCCAGGGTGTCGGGGAAGAGGTACTGTTCCAGCACCGCCAGCAGGTCCCACGCGCCGCGCAACGCGATGCCGTCGATGACGAGCCCATCGCCCGTGTCGTGCGGCCCGCTCCAGCGCTCCCCGGGGTCGAGTCGCCACGCCACCGTGCGCCCCTCGAACAGCAGCCGCTTGGCGCTGCCCGCGGCGCGCATCGGCAGCCGCGGGGCGAAGGTGGCATCGGCGACCCACGCCGGCCCGCGGACGGCATCGGCGCCCACCACCGGGACCGCCCCTGGCGGGCGCGGGCCGGCCACGTGGCCGGCGAGGATCCCCTTGGCCCTCGCGCCGAGTGCCTTGCCCCAGCGCTCGCGCAGCCGCCACGCCCCGGCGCGCAGCTCCGAGAGCGGCGCAACGCCGGCGAATGGTGCCCAGGCGGCGCCGGGGCGATCCGGTTCCAGCAGGTACAACGTGCTCATCTCACTCCAGCGCCCGCACGCTGGCGGGCAGGGCGTCGAGGGTGTGCTTGAGGTCGGGCGCGCGGGCGCGCTCGAGGACCAAGGTGCGCTGGTTGGCGTGCACGACGACCAGGTCGCGCACGCCGGAGAGCACCATCGGCGGTCCGTCGTTCCACACGATGCAGTCGCTGCAGTCGACGAGCGTCACGGCGCCGTGCACCACGTTGCCGCGCCGGTCGCGCGGCCGGATCCGCGCCAGCGCCTCCCACGTCCCGATGTCGTCCCACGGGAACTCGCCGGCCACCACGGCCACCGCATCTGATCGTTCGAAGACGCCCACGTCGATGGACACCTCGCGCACGTCGCGGAAGAACCCGGCCACATCCGCGGCATCGAGGGCCGCGAGGTGGGGCGCAATCTCCGGCGTGTGCGCCATCACCTCGCGCCGAAGGTCGTGGGCCCGCCACGCGAACAGCCCGCTGTTCCACAGGGCGCCGTCCGCCATCAGGTCAAGCGCGGTCGCGGCATCGGGCTTCTCGACGAAGCGCTCCACCGCGCGAGCCGCCCCGTCGAGCGCAGTTCCCGGCACGATGTAGCCGAACCCGGTCTCCGGCCGCGAGGGCACCATGCCCACGGTCACCAAGCGATGATGGCGATCCGCGGTGGCCAGCGCTGCGGCCGCAGTGGCCACGAACGCCGAGGCGTCGCGGACCGCCCAGTCGGCATGCATCGAGATCACCGTCGCGTCGGGGTCGCGCTTGCCAGCCTCGATCGTGGCCCAGACCAGCGCCGGCCCCGTGCCGGCCGGGCGCGGCTCTACGAGATAGTTGCCGGCCGGGACCGGCAGCGTCTCCTGCAGGCGCGGCGCCAGCTCGCCGCCGGTCACCACGAGGGTGCGCTCCGGCGGGATGAACCCCGCGAGTCGGTCGACGGCCTCCTCGGCCGGCGAGCGGGTGCCACCCAGTGGCAGCAGTTGCTTGGGGGATCGGGGAGACGAAAGCGGCCAGAACCTGGTGCCCGAGCCGCCGGCAAGCAGCACCGCCCACTGCATCAGACCAGCTCCGCGAAGGCCGATCCGTGGCGGCGCAGGTCGTGCAGGAGGCCCCCGAGATCCCCACCGGGTGCGGCGATCAGGAGCAGGGTGGCGCCGGAAGGAAGCCGATGCAGGATCGCCGCGCCGTCGCGCCCGTCGACCACCACCTCGCGCGCCGGGCCGTGGCGGAGCGCCTCGCCGAGGCCGGCGAGGGCACGCTGGGCGGTGGCCGCGAGCGCGGCCGCCGCATCCACATCGACCCCGCCGCGCGGCAGCGCCGAGTCGATCACCAGCCCCTCGTCGCTCAGCACCAGCGCCCCGGCCGCGTCGGGCCGGTTGGCGAGCGCCACGAGAACGTCGTGCCGGGCCGGCATAGCGGCCGCCGGCCTTGGGAAACGGGTTCGGGTTCGAATTCGT
>CALGOK010000037.1 GCA_937961295.1 uncultured Gemmatimonadota bacterium | reverse complement strand
CGCTCTCCGACCCCCCGCTGCCCGCGGTCGCCCCGCCTCGCCCGTCCTCGCCCGGGGGCGATGCCCCCCCGCTCCTTCTCTCGCCGCCCGCCTCCGCCGACACGGTGGTCGCCTTCTATCGCGAGGTGCTGAGCAGGCCACCGTATCGCCTCGTCAACGAGGCGACCGCGCAGCAGATCACGTCGTTCTACGTCGAGCAGGACGGCCCCGCTCTGTGGGTGACGGTGCAGGGCCTGGAGGCGGGCGGAACGCTGGTGCGGCTGGCCGGCGCGGCGATCCGCACCACGGTGACGGACTCGGCGACCGGCGGCAGCTGACACGGCTGGGGAGCTGCCGGGTGACCGACACGAGGCGACCTGTTCAGGTCGCCTCGCGCGTTTCCCGGCGCTGGGTGTCGTGCAGCGTGCGCGCGAGCACCGCGATCGCCTCGCCGGCCTCGGGGCCGAGCGACTCGCGCACCGGCGCCACCAGCTGCGACAGCGCGATCCGGGCAGCGGCCGGGGTGCCGTCCTGCAGGTGGGCGAGTGCCGCCGTCAGGCCGCGCGCCAGCGGGCGGGGCACGGCGAGCGGTGCCAACCGGCGATCGAGCAGCGCCAGCCGTCGGCGTGCGGCGCGATCGGCATCGCCATCCTCCATCCCCATGTCGCAGGCGATCCGGGCCAGCAGCCAGACGGCGAATACCCCCTCGCGCTTGGGACCGCGCTCGTGCTCCTCCTGCAGGGCGAGCAGCCGGTCGAACGCCTCGCGGGCGTCGCTCATCGAATCGGCTTTCCGAGTGCGGCGGCCACGTCGTCGGGAGAGGTGTCGTGCAGGCAACGATGGTGGCCCAGCGGACAACGGGGGCTGCCGTGGGCGGAGCAGGGGCGGCAACTGAGCGGCTGCTCCAGCACCCGCGCGGCGGCGCGGTACGGGTAGAAGCCGAACTCCGGGACCCCGGGACCGTAGAGGCCGACCACCGGCGTCCGCACCGCGGTCGCCATGTGGAGCAAGCCGGTGTCTCCCGCGACCGCGACATCGGCGCGGCGCAACAACGCCGCGGAGCCGAGCAGGGAGAAGTGGCCAGCCGCGCTGGCGACCGAACCTTCCCCGACCTGTTCCAGCCGCCTCCCGATTTCCCGCTCGCCACTCCCTCCGAGCACCACGAGGTCGCTCGTCGGCGCCAGGCGCCGCACCAGCTCGCGCCAGTGTTCCTCGGGCCAGCGCTTGGTCGCGTGGGCCGCTCCGGGCACCAGGGCGATCAGGCGCCGCTGGAGGCCGAGGCCGGCGCTGGCGAGGAACTCGCCGGCGGCGCGATCCGCCTCGGCACTGGTGAACAGCTCGGGTGGCTCGCCGTCCGGCGCGACATCGAGGTCCCGCGCCGCCGCGAAGTAGCGCTCCGCGACCGGTGCGATCGCGCTGCCGAGGCGGCGGCGCGAGGCGATCAGCAGCGCGCGCCGCAGCCGATGCTTGGGATATCCGCGCCAGGCGCCGCCGACCATCATCCGCAGCACCCGCGAGCGGAGCGACCCGTGCAGGTCGAGGCGATGGGTCCACGACTCGGCGCGGAGGGTCCGGACGAGCGGCCCGAGCGGGGTGCCGTGCTGCCAGGTGATCAGGCGATCGAGGCGCGGGTTGTGCCGCAGCGTGTCGGCGAGGTCCTCGCGCACCACGAAGGTGAGCCGGGCGTCGGGGTGGCGCGCGCGCAGGGCCCGCAGCAGCGGGGTGGTGAGGATCAGGTCGCCGATCGACGAGAAGCGGACGAGCAGGATGTTGGGCGGCACGGGAGGAAGCTAGCCAAGGACGGGAGGGCGGAGGACGGAACGACGGAGGACGGAGGGAGCGCGGAGCCGGCACGGACCCCCTCGGGCCTCCGCCCGCGATCGTTCCGTCCTCCCTCCTCGCGGGGGTAGTTTCCCTGCATGATCCGCCCCCGAAGCGTCCTCTGGGTCGACGACGAGATCGAGACCCTTGATTCGCAGGTCCTCTTCCTGGAGCAGCAGGGATTCTCCGTGGAGCGGGCGACCAATGGCGATGATGCCCTGGTGCTGCTGCGGCGGCAGCCCTACGGCGTGGTCCTGCTCGACGAGCAGATGCCCGGGACGAGCGGCCTTGACCTGATCCCGGCGCTGCGGTCGATCGACGCCTCGATGCCGGTGGTGATGGTCACCAAGTCGGAGGAGCCGGCCACGATGCGCGACGCCATCGGGGCCGAGATCGCGGACTACCTCATCAAGCCGGTGAACCCCCGCCAGGTGCTGACGGTGGTGACCCGGCTGCTCGAGGGCGACCGGATCCGCCAGCAGCGGCTCTCGCGCGACTTCGTGACCCGGTTCCGGGAGTTGGAGGGTCGGCGCGGCGAGCAGCTGGAGTGGCGCGAGTGGGTGGAGCTCGTCGCCGAGCTGGCCGAGTGGGAGGTGCGGCTGGGGCAGGCCGACGAGCCCGGGCTCCAAGAGGCGCTCCGCACGCTGCAGGTGTCGATCCGCGACGATTTCGCGCGGTTCCTCTCCGCGCACTACCCGCGCTGGGTGGCCGAGGGCGGCGCCGACCGGCCGCCGCTCTCGGTGGACGTGGTGGGCGAGTTCGTGCGGCCGACGCTGGAGGCGGGCGGGCGCGCGCTGCTGGTGGTGGTCGACTGCCTCCGCCTCGACCAGTGGGCGATGATGCGGCCGGTGATCGAGCGGCTCTTCGACGTGGAGGTTGACCACTACTTCTCGGTGCTGCCGACGGCCACGCCGTACTCGCGCAACGCGATCTTCTCGGGACTCTATCCGCGCGAGCTGCTCGAGCGGCATCCCGAATGGTGGGGGGACGAACGCGACGAGCATTCGCTCAACGCGCACGAGGCCGAGCTGCTCGCGCTGCAGTTGCGCGAGCTGACGGGCCACGACGTGCCGGTGCAGTACGAGAAGGTGTTCTCGGCGTCGGACGGCGAGTCGATGCTGAAGCGGTTGCCGGGTCACCTCTCGCGAGACGGGGTGACCGCCCTGGTGTTCAACTTCATCGACCAGCTCACGCACGGTCGCACCGAGAACGAGGCGCTCTACGAGGTGGCGCGCGACGCGCCGGCGCTGCGGTCGCTCACCCGCACGTGGTTCGAGCGCTCGGTCCTGCTCGAGGCGCTCAAGGAGGCCGAGCGCCGCAACGTGCCGGGGCTGCTCACCACCGACCACGGGTCGATCCACTGCCACACTCCCGCGACGATCTACGCACGCCGCGATGCCACGTCGTCGCTGCGCTTCAAGTTCGGCGACGAGCTGCGGATGGAGGATCCGGCGGCGGCGCTGGCCGTGGATGACTTCGCGGCGTGGGGGCTGCCGCCGCGCCCCGCCGGCTCGCGGCTGATGCTGGCCACCGGCGACCGGTTCTTTGTCTACCCCACCAAGCTGCGCGAGTACCAAGCCCGCTACCGCGGCGCGTTCCTGCACGGCGGCGTGTCGCCCGAGGAGGTGGTGCTGCCGATCGCGCTCCTCGTGCCGAGGCGCGGCTGAGGCGGCCCGACACGCGCGCGCGGCTGCTCGGGCTGCTGCGACCGCACGCCGGGCTGCTGGCGATCGGGTTCGGCGGCGCGCTGGTGGCGTCGCTGATGCACGCGGTCACGCTGCTCCTGCTGGATCCGCTGCTGAAGCAGCTCTTCGACAGCGGCATCGCGGGCGGCGACTCGTTCCTCGAGTCGCTGATCCCGCGCCTGCTGGCGCCGGTGATCGATGGTGCCTCACCGGGCCAGGTGATGGTGCGGCTCGTGGTGCTGTTCCTCGTGGCGGTGCTGGTGAAGGTGGTCGCGGGCTACGTGAGCGCGTACTGCTCGGTGCTGGTGCAGGAGGGGATCGCCCGCGACCTGCGGACCCGGCTGTGGCACCACCTGCTGCGCCTCGACCTGGCGATCTTCCAGTCGCACCGCGGCGGCCAGCTCGCCGCGGGCCTCGTGAGCGACGCCGACCAGGTGAAGCAGGTGGTGGTGGCGGCGCTGGCGGCCTTCTTCCAGAACGCGGTGATGATCGCGGCCATGCTGGCCGCGCTGTTCGGCTACTCGTGGCGGCTCACGCTGATGGTGCTGGTGCTGGCCCCGTTCCTGGTGTTCGGGGTGCAGGCGCTGCGGAGCCGGCTCAAGCGGCACGCCCGGATGTTCACCCACGAGCGCGGGGAGCTCACCGCCACGGCCACCGAGCGGCTGGCGGCGATGAAGCTGATCCGCGCGTTCGGCACCGGGGCGTTCGCGCTGCTCCACGTCGTGCTGTGCATCGGCCCCCTCTGCCGCCTCGACCGCCGCTTCCTGCCGCTGCTCGCGAATCGCCGACACCTCGGCGTCGCGGC
>CALGOK010000036.1 GCA_937961295.1 uncultured Gemmatimonadota bacterium | reverse complement strand
CCGCACGCGCCGGCGCCGGCAGGGCCTGCAGGCGCTTGATCGCCAGCCGCGGCGCCTCGGGGAGCGGCGCCAGGTCGGGCCTGGTTGTCGTCGGGCAGCACGCCGCCAGCAGCCCGAGCAGCGCCACCCGCCTCACAGCCCCAGCTCCATCGGCACCGGCGCGCCGGCGCGCCAGTCGTAGAACCCGCGTCCGTTCTTCTTCCCCAGGTATCCCGCGGTCACCATCCGGCGCAGCAGCGGTGGCGGCGCGTAGCGCGCCTCGCGGTACTGGTCGAACATGATCTCGCCGATCCGCACCACGGTATCGAGTCCCACGAAGTCGAGCAGGGTGAACGGCCCCATCGGGTGACCGGTCCCCAGCGTCATCGCGGTGTCGATGTCGGCGATGCCGCCGCTGCCGCGCTCGAGCAGGCGCACGGCGTCGAACAGGTACGGCACCAGCAGCAGGTTGACGAGGAATCCCGACTCGTCGCGCGTGGTGACCGGCTCCTTGCCGAGCCCGCGCACGAACGCGGTGGCCGCAGCGACCACCTCGGGCGCGGTCGACACCGAGCGGACCACCTCCACCAGCCGCATCAACGGCACCGGGTTGAAGAAATGCAGCCCGACCAGTCGCGCGGGCGCCTCGAGCGCGCCGGCCTGGTCGACCACCGAGAGTGACGAGGTGTTCGAGGCGAAGATGCAGTCCGCACGGCACACGCCCTCGAGCCGCCGCCAGAGCGCGCGCTTCGCCTCGAGGTCCTCGACGATCGCCTCGATCACCAGGTCGGCGGGCGCCAGCGCGTCGACCCGGTCGGCGAAGCTGAGCCGCGCCAGCGCGGCATCGCGCGTGGCGCGATCGAGGGTGCCCTTCTCGACGAACTTGTCGAGCGACGCGGTGATCGCCTGCAGCGCACGCGTCCACTGCGCCGGGTCGCTGTCGTGCACGAGCACCTGGTGCCCCGCGGTGGCGGCGACCTGCGCGATGCCGCGGCCCATCAGCCCCGCTCCGACCACGCCCACCGTGCCGATCGTCACTTCTCCTCCATCGCCTTGCGGACCTCGCGGGTGATCTCGCGCACCACGTCGCCCAGGTCGCGGGCCAGCGCGCGCCCGCGCGGCGGAGGCGGCTCGCCGGGCGGCAGCGCGGGATGCCGCTCGAGCTGGTCGAGCGCCCGCAGCAGGCCCAGCCGGGCACGCTCGGCGATCGGCCGGAACGCCCGCGCCACCAGCCACCCCACCGCCAGCGCGGGCACCACCGCGCCGGCCATCAGCAGCGCCGGCGCACCCATGATGGTCACCACGCCCGCCGCGACGGTGCCGACCCCGCCCAGCGCCGCGCCACCGGCGACATATCCGGTGCGCGTGCCGCGCAGCACCGCCACCAGCGTGACATGGCAGTAGCCATCCTCCAGCGGGGTGATCAGCGCGGTGACCAGGTCGGCCTTGTCGAGGAACGGCTTGGCGCGATTGGAGCTGAACGTCCAGCCGATGCGCTTCATCGCACTCGCAAACGACGACGCCTGCTCCCACGTGACCTTGCCCGGTGCACTCCGCTGCACCACCAGCACCTCGTTCTCCTCGAACCAGCTGGTGAGCGCCGCGGCGATCCGCTCCGGCGTTCCCTGCACCACCCGCTCGGCCACCACCGACGCCGGGCCCACCGCACGGTCGAGCGTGCCGCTCGGCTCGGCGCCGACCACGCGCGTCTGCTCCTCGAGCAGCGCCTGGCGGAGATGCACCTCGGAGATGCCCACCTCGCGGCCGAGCGCCATCACTTCGTCTTCGCTGAGCGACTCGCCGACGTCGCGCCCGTGCGACTGGATCTCGCTGGCGCGCTGCAGCACCCGCTCGAAGGTCTCCCGATCGATCCGGGCCGGGAGGCGGCTCACGCGCCCCCCACCTCGACGATCACCGCGATCCCCTGGCCGCCACCGATGCAGGCGCTGCCCAGTCCGACCCCGCCCCCGCGCGCCCGCAGCGCGTGCAGCAGGTGCGCCGTGATGCGCGCCCCGCTCGCCGCGAGCGGGTGGCCGATGGCGATCGCGCCGCCGTGGATGTTGGTGCGGTCGCGGTCGAGCCCGAGCTCGCGCTCGACGGCGAGGAACTGGGCGGCGAACGCCTCGTTCACCTCGACGAGGTCGATGTCGCCGAGCGCCATGCCGGCCCGCTCGAGCGCCTGGCGCGCGGCGGGGACCGGACCGATGCCCATCAGCTCGGGCGGAACGCCGGCCACGCCCCAGCTCACCAGGCGGCCGAGAATCGGGGCGCCCGCTGCCGCGGCGCGCTCGCGCGTGGTCAGCACCAGCATCGCGGCGCCGTCGTTGATGCCCGACGCGGTGCCCGCGGTGACAGTGCCGCCCTCGCGCACCACGGCCGGAAGCCGGGTCAGCGCCTCGGCGGTGGTGCCGGGCCGGATGTGCTCGTCGGCGGCCCACGCCACGTCCTGCTTCGCCTTGCGATCACGGATCGTGACCGGGATCACCTCGTCGGCGAAGACGCCCGCCTCCCACGCGGCGGCCGCCGCCTGCTGCGACCGCGCCGCGAACGCTTCCGCGTCGGCACGCGACACGCCATGCCGGTCTGCAAGATTCTCGGCCGTCTCGGCCATGGTGCAGGCGCCGTGCGGATCGCGCAGTCCCACGAACAGCGAATCCTCGAGCACCGGCGAGACGCCGTACTTGATCCCCCAGCGCGCATTGCGCATCACGTGGGGCGCCTGGCTCATGCTCTCGGTGCCGCCGGCGAGCACCGCCTGCGCCTCGCCGAGCAGCAGCCGGTGGGCGCCCTGGACGACCGCCTCGAAGCCGCTGCCGCAGAGCCGGTTGACGGTGACCGCCGGCGTCGCGATGGCCAGTCCGCTCCGCAGCGCGACATGCCGTGCGCAGTACATCGCGTCGCTGGACGTCTGCATGGCATTGCCGACGATGGCATGGTCGACCAGCTCGCGCGGCAGCCCCGAGCGATCGAGGGCGGCGGTGGCGGCGATGACGCCGAGGTCGGTGGCGGTGAAGTCGCGCAGGGTGCCGCCGAAGGTGCCGAATCCGGTGCGCACCGCGGCGGTGAAGACGATGTCGGTCATGCCGGCAAATCTAGCGGGAGGCGGAGGGGGGATGATGGAGGATGGAGGGAGGAGCATGGATACGGAGCGGTTCTCGCCATCCTCCACCCTCCATCCTCCATCCTCAGGTCTTGCCCAGCATCCCCCCGCACTCGGGGCAGTGCTTCCACTGCCGCTCGACCGCCGCCCCGCAGGCATTGCACTGGGGCTGGCGCTGGTCGGCACCGCACTCGACGCAGAAGTTGACGGTGCGGCCCTCGGGCAGCGCGGCGCTGCACGACCAGCAGCTTCCCGACGGCGGCGTGAACGCCACGCCGGTGAGGAACTCCGGCGGCGGCGACGGGTTGCCGGGTGGTGGTGGCGTGGCAGTCGACACCGCCGGCTCGCTCGGCCGGCGGATCGGGATCACCCGCTCGGCTGCCGGGCTGGCGGCGGTCTCGGCCTCCGGCCCGCGCGCCGGGGCGGCGGGCGGCAGCGGGCGCACCCCCTCGAGGCGGCCGATCGCCTCGTCGGTGAAGCGCAACGTGGCGCCGCGCAGTCGCTCGAGCACCTCGAGGTCGGGCACCTTGGCCGCCATCACGGTCCTCGCGATGTCGCCGGCCTCGCCCGGCTCGGCCTGGAGCAGGCCGCCCTCGCCGCTGATCAGCCGCAGCACCAGCGCCTCGTAGTCCTCACTCGCCTCGATGCCGAGCACCCGGCGCGCCAGCTTGTACGGCAGCACCCGTTCGAGCACGTCGTCGACGCCGAGCGGCGCGTCGCCGCGCCCGCTGGTGGCCTGCCACTCCGCGAGCAGCACGGCGGCGAAACGTTCCAGGTCAGTCACGATTCCTCCGCAATCGGGATCTGTTCGCCGGCGGCGAGCCGCACCGCGACGGCATCGAACGCGGCATCGGGATCGTAGCCGGAAAACTTGCCTTGCGCCTGCCGATCGGCGAGCCACTCCAGGAAGCCCGACGCCACCACGCCGTCCGACGTCTCCTGTCGGCGCGCCGCACCCACGGCGAGGTCGTTGGCATACTCGTTCTTGGGATGTCCCGCGTGGCCGCGCACCCACGTGAACTGCACCTCGTGTCGCTCCAGCGACTGCCAGAGCGCCTTCCAGAGCGCGAGGTTCTCGATCGCGCCGCCCTTGCGCGTCCAGCCCCGGCGCTGCCACCCGGGCGCCCACTCGCGAACGCCCTTGACCAGGTACTCCGAATCGGAGACCACCAGCAGGCGCAGGCGGCGTCCCTTCTGGCCGAGGAGCTGGAGGCCGGCAATGGCGCCCGCCAGGGCCATCCGGCTGTTGGTGGTCGCCGGAGCGTGGAGGAAGAAGTCGCGACGCTCGATGCCGGGATCGTCGCCGGGCCCGCCGTTCCCCAGGCACGACTCGCCGAGGCGCAGCACGGCGAGCGGCAGCGGAGCATCGTTCAGGAGTCGAGTACCTCGAAGTGGTCGACGCCGGCGAGGACGAAGACGAGCTCGTCGCCCGTCATCGCCAGGAACCCGCTCAGCGCATCGCGTCCGCGCGAACTCGTGAGTGCCGTGGCAACCACGACATACTCGTTGCCGCGCCGGCGCAGCGTCACCCGGCGACGCTTCTGCACCGCGTGCTCGAGCTGCTCCATCCGATCGGGGGTCCAGCGGAACGCGGCCATCGGCGAAAGGTAGCGGAACGACATGGCGACGGGGGACAGGTAACAGGTGAGGGGTGACGGAGGACAGTTGACGGGGATACGCTCTGACGCCGTCGACGCTCCCTGTCACGCGTTCCGCGTCCCCCGTTACCCGTCACCCGTCCCCGGTCACCCGTACCACGTCACGCGTCACGTTCCGCGCACCCACCGCCCGCCGAGCATCACCCGCTCGACGCGACGGGTGTTGACGATCTCGCGAAGCGGATCGGCGCCGAGGACCACGAGGTCGGCCAGGGCGCCGGGACGGAGGCGACCTGCGCCTTCGGCGCGCAGCAGGTCGGCACCGTGCATCGTCGCGGCGCGCAGCGCCTCGAGCGGCGACAGCCCCGCGGCGACGAGCAGTTCCATCTCCAGGTGCACGCCGGCCCCCGGCACCAGCAGCTGGTTGGAGGCATCGGTCCCGGTGGCGACCCGCCCGCCTGCCGCGACGAACTCGCGCACCACCGCGTCCTGCACCCGGCGCGCGAGCCGGAAGTCGGCCAGGTCGGCGGCGGTCCATCCCGCCCGCGCGAGCATCCCGGGAACGTTCCAGTTCTCCCGCGCGCTGTCGGGCACCTGCGCCAGCTCCGCGCGGCGGTACACCGTGGAGTCGTCGAGGCGCGAAAAGATCTCGTGCAGCCCGAGCGTGGGCACCAGGACCACTCCGCTCGCGGCGAGCTGGCGCGCCACGCGAAGGAGCGCCGCCTCGTCGGCCACCAGCCATGCCTTCTCGAACGCGGTCCAGCCGCGGAAGAAGCCCGCCCGGTGTGCGTCGGCCAGCCCGGCTCCCGGGTCGGCCGCTTCGGGGATGCCGCTGAGGTGTTCGATCGAGGCCACCCCGAGCCGGGCAGCGGTGAGCGCGTCGGTGAGCCCGAGGTGCACGGCCACCGGCAATCGCTGCCCCCGCGCGGCGGTGACGACGGACTCGAGCAGCTCGGGAGTGAGCCGCGTGTAGCCCTTGATCCAGGTCGCCCCGGCACGGGTCAGCGAGTCGACCGCTGCGGCGGCCGACTCCGGAGTCGTGACCACCATCGCGTCGGGATAGGTGGCAGGATCGCCGTCGAGCATCGCCAACGCCGCGGCGATCCGGGGTGCAACCGCTCCGGGCGGCGGGCTGCCGCCATGCAGGTCGCGCACGGCGGTCACCCCCCAGTCGAGCGAGAGACCGTGTCCCCATGGCTGCAGGTGCGCGTGCGCGTCGATGAGTCCGGGAATGATCCAGCGGCCGACGAGGCTGTCGACGATCGCGCCGCCTGGAACCGCGAGGGAGGCGCCATCGCCGACCGCGAGGATCCGGTCGTCGCGGACCAGGATGACGGCATCGGGAATCGCACGTCCCGCGACCACGTCGATCACCGTGGCACCCACCAGGGCGGTGATCGACCCCGCGTCGCGCGGCGCCCCGCGGCCGCAGCCGCCGAGCAGGAGCGCCGCGACGACGAGGAACCGGGTCACTTGCGCTTCTTGGCGGCCTTCTTGGCGGGCTTCTTCGCCGCCTTCTTGGCGGCCTTCTTCGGGGCCGCCTTCTTGGCCGCCTTCTTCGCCACCTTCTTCGGCGCAGCCTTCTTGGCGGCCTTCCTTGGTGCGGCCTTCTTGGCGGCCTTCTTTGGTGCGGCC
The DNA here is from genome assembly GCA_937961295.1 of uncultured Gemmatimonadota bacterium. Lineage (GTDB taxonomy): Bacteria > Gemmatimonadota > Gemmatimonadetes > Gemmatimonadales > GWC2-71-9 > Palsa-1233. The sequence goes on along the minus strand of CALGOK010000036.1, from coordinate 16,547 downwards.
TTCTTCGGCGCGGCCTTCTTGGTGGCCTTCTTCGGGGCAGCCTTCTTGGCCGCCGGCTTCGGTGCGGCCTTCTTGGCAGCCTTCTTTGGTGCGGCCTTCTTGGCAACCGGCTTTGCCACGACCTTCCTGGCGGCCGGCTTCGCCGCTGCCGGGGCTGCACTCTTCGCCTTGGCCTTGGGCTTCGCCTTGGCCGCCTTCCTGGCCGCGGGCGCGGCCACCTTGCGGGCCGGGCGCTTCTTGGGCTTCGGCGCGGGGAGGGTGCCGGGCGCCGGCTCGGGGATCACCAGGTCGGGAACGGACGTCGGCTTGCCGGGGGTGGCGTTGGCGAGGGAACCGCGGAAGTCGAGCAGCGAACCTTCAGGCATCGGGGTGCTCCTGCGGCATCGGAGGGTGTCGTTCGCCGTCCGGCAGGTCGGCGAGGCGTTGCGCACCGCGCGAAGCGGGTGGCAACGGCGCTATTATATGTCGCGTCACGTTCCCGTATCTGCAAGGTGTCCCGACGCGCATGCGCGCCCTCTGCCTGACCGCCACCGGCGGTCCCGAACACCTCGCCCTGCTCGACATTCCCTCGCCCCCGCTCACCCGGCCCGACGAGGTGCGGATCGGGGTGCGCGCCGTGGCGCTCAATCACCTGGACCTCTGGGTCGCGGACGGCCTCCCCGCGGTGCCGATTCCGGCGTTCCCGCACGTGGTCGCCTGCGATGCCGCCGGCGTGGTGCTCGAGGTCGGCCCGGCGGTGCGGCACGTGGCGGTGGGCGACCGGGTGGTGATCAATCCCGGCTACGGCTGCGGCGAGTGCGAGGCGTGCCGACTGGGCGAGGAGATCTTCTGCCGAGGTTATGGCGTGCTCGGCGAGCACCGCAGCGGGACGGCGGCCGAGGAGATCGTCGTGCCGGGCCGCACCGTGCTGCCGATTCGCGGCGAATGGAGTTGGCCGGAGGCGGCGGCGTTCACGCTGAGCACGCTCACCGCGTGGCGAATGCTCACCACCCGTGCGGCACTCCGCCGCGACGAGATCGCGCTGATCTGGGGGATCGGCGGCGGCGTGGCGCTCCAGGCGCTGCAGATCGCCCGCCACCTCGGCGCGCGTGCGGCGGTGACCTCGTCGAGCGACGCGAAGCTCACCCGCGCCGCCGCGCTCGGTGCAGAGGTCGGCGTGAACCACGCGACCACCGACGACGTGGCGGGGGCGGTGAAGCGGCACTTCGGCCGCGGCGTCGACGTGGTGGTCGACTCGGTCGGCACGCCGACCTGGTCGCAGTCGCTCCGTGCCATCCGGCCGGGCGGCCGGCTGGTGTGTTGCGGCGCCACCGCGGGCCACGACGTGGCACTCGATCTCCGGCGGCTGTTCTGGTTCCAGTGGTCGCTGCTCGGCTCGACCATGGGCACCGCCCGCGAGTTCGCCGAGATCGTGGCCCTGGGTGACGCCGGCGCGCTCCGGCCCGTGATCGACGCCGTGCATCCCCTCGCCGAGGGGGCGCTCGCCTATCGGCGGCTCGCCGACGCCGGACAGTTCGGCAAACTCGTCCTCGAGGTGGCACCGTGAACGACATCCTGGAACGCATCCGCGACAGCGCTGCCCAGCTCTGGGCGGTGCTCCCCGCCCTGCTCGGCGCCGCCGTGATCTTCTTCACCGGCTACCTCGCGGCCCGCCGCCTCGAGCGGTGGGTCGACCAGTGGCTGTCCAAGACCGACTTCAACCAGATGGCGGAGGCCGGCGGGCTCCGCGAGGCAGTCGACCGCACCGGCGCGCGGCTCGACCCGGTCCACGCGGTGGGCAAGCTGCTCTTCTGGCTGGTGATGCTGATCGTCACGATGCTCGCGTCGGCGGCCCTCGGCCTCGAGAGCATCAACGAGATGTTCGGCATCATGATCGCGTTCCTGCCGTCGCTCATCGCCGCGATCGTGGTGGTGGTGCTCGGCATGGTGGTGGGCGAGTTCCTCCGCGGACTCATCCTCGCCTCGGCGGGAACGGTGGAGGGGGTGCCAACGCTCGCCAACGTCGCCAAGGGCGCCGTGGTGCTCATCGCCGTGTTCATGGCGCTGGAACAGGTCGGCGTGGCACAGGAGATCGTCGTCTCCGCGTTCACCCTGATCCTCGGCTCGCTGGCGCTGGCGTTCGGCCTCGCCTTCGGCCTCGGCAACACCACGCTCGCCGGGGAGATCACGCGACGGTGGTACGAGCGGAATCGGGCGCCGGACCAGACGAGAGACGAGAGACGATAGACGAGAGACGATGGACATCAGCCGCGGCCGTCAGGCCGTGGGGATCTGGTCAGGCAGCGCTGCCCGCCCGCATCCCCGCGGCCTGACGGCCGCGGCTGTTCATGCGGTTATTCGGGCCACGCCTCCTGCGGGATCGCGAACCGCAGCAACCGCACCCCGTCGGGGAACTCCTCTCCCACCAGCACCTCGCCGTCGGCGAGGCCGAGGGCGGTGCCGTAGGTCGGCAGGGTGACGCTCTGCACCCAACCGGTGCTGTCGGCCACCTGGAAGCTGCGCACCGAGTCGAGCGCTGGTGCGCTCTTGAACAGCCACACCCGTCCCGCGGGATCGTGGAACGCGCGCTCGAACGCCGGCTTGACCAGCGCGAAGCGGAGCATCGACGGGTCGGGGCGCTGGTCCACCGGGAAGCGCTGCAGGTAGAGCTGGCGGTCCATCTCTGCCACCGGGATGATCGCATCGGCGAGCGGCCGGGTGCGACGCGGCTCGCCGGACGGCGGGTACCACCCGACCCGGTTCTGCTGCACGCGCGCCAGCCACAGCGTGCCGTCGCGCAGCACGTCCCAGCGATCGCGCCCGGCGAGCACCAGCGGCTGCAGCACCACGCGGCCGTGCTCCTCCACCTCGACGAGTTCGGGCGGTGCGACGCGCGCGACGGTGTCGAAGCGCGTCAGGAGCGGGTCGGCGCGCACCACGGCGCCGCTGTCACGGATCCCCGCCGCGCTCCCCGGCGGCGAGGTGAGCTCGAAGTACCATTGGCCGGCAGCGTCCCGGGCACGCGGGAACGCGCCGCGCAGCGCCGCGGGCGTGGGGACCGCGTCGATCCGCCGACCGTCGGGGAGCCAGGCCGTGACCCGCTGCAGTCCCCAGTCGCCCACCCACACCGTGTCGGCCAGCCCGAACAGCATGGTCGGGCCGGGGATCATCTCGCTGGTCATGCCGGGATGCCGCTCGACGGTGCCCGCCGCGAAGTCGGCCACCAGCACCTGCATCTCCTGCGGGGCGAGCAGCACCCATGTCCCGTCCGGGCGGCGCACCGCATGCGAGATGCCCACCACCGGTGCCACCAGCGTGTCGCCGCTGGCGACGGCCGGATGACTCGGCGGCAGGGCGCGCGGTTGGGTAGCGCAGGACACCACCAGGAGCGCCAGGAGGGGGAGCAGCACGGGGCGACGTCGCATGTCCGAAACATACCTCTAACCGGACCGCTGCAACTCCGCCTCGGCCCGGGGCATCTCAAGGGGTGAGGCCACAGGAGCGTTCAGCATGGTGATTCGGCGGGTGGATGACGAGACGCAGGCGTTCCTGGTCCTCGACGACCAGGGCCGGCTGATCGGTCGCGTGCGCGACACCGCCTACCCGCTCGACCGCCGGCCGCCGGAGGACACGGTGTTCATGGCGGCGGTGCCGCCGCGGAGGCAGCCGCCGCCCGGCGACTGACGATCCCACTTTCGGACGGCAGAGAGAAGCGAGAAGCGAGGGGGGCCGGCTCCGTCGGTCGGATCCGGCCCCCCTCGCTTCTCTCTTCTCTCGTCTCTCTGACTTACGGCACCGCCTGCAGCACCCGCGGCACCGTCACGCGACCCACCACGTCGGCATCGGCGCCGTACCAGATGCTCCGCGTCGCCGGGTGATAGATCATGTGGCGAATCGTGTTCGGTCCGTCGGTCCCGACCGGCAGGTTCACCACGAAATCCTCGCGCGCGGGATCGAATGCCACCATCCGGTTGGGTCGCGGACCGGTCTCGACATACCAGAGCCGGCCCTGGTCATCGGAGGTCATCGCGTACGGCTGCGACCGCGCCCCCGACGGCGACGGATACTCGGTCACCCGGCCAGTCGCCGGCTCGAGCCTGCCGAGGAAGCCGCGCGAGTAGTCGACATACCAGATGGTGCGGCCATCGCCGCCCACCGCGATGCGTCGCGGCCGCGCCCCCTCGGGGAGCTCGAACTCGCGCAGCGTGAGCGTCGCGGGATCGATCATGGCGAGCTTGTTGGTGCCGAACTCGGTGAAGAACGGCCGCCCCTGCCCGTCGACGATGATGCCGTACGGGCGGGTGCGCGGCCCGACCGGGATCAGGTCGATCTTCCCGGTCGCCATCACCAGCCGGCCGACGTGCCCGGCGCCCTGCGCGGTGAAGAAGATGTTGCCCTTGCCGTCGAACACCAGCGTGTGCGGATCGCCCACCGCCGGATCGGGCATCGGGTAGCGCGTGATCGTCTTCGTCGCCGGATCGTAGCGGCCGATCATCCCGTTGCGATTGCCGGCATACCACACTCGCCCCTGGGCGTCGACGATCTGGTTGTGCGGATGGGTGCCCTCGTCGATCTCCACCCGCTCGAACGCCCCGGAGGTCGGGTTGAGCACCGCGAGGTAGTTCCCCTGCTGGCCCACGAACCACACGCGGCCGTCCGGCGCCACGTACGGATCGCGCGGCCGCGTGCTCGGCCACGGCACCGTCCATTCCTTCACCTCGGGGTCGGCAGGGCCCTGTGCCGCGACCCGACTCGGCACGACACGCGCAGCCACGGGGGGACGGCGGGGGCATCCACGAGGGCGGCGAGGACGACGGGGAGATGACGTGACATCGAAACGCTCCGGGAGGGATCCAACAAACTGGTACGGATGAGGAGGGCAGGAGGTTCGGCAGGCGCGCCGTTCACGGCGCGCGATCCGGCAATGGCGCGCCCCGAGGGGCGCGCCTGCAGGGAACCCCTCAGCGCGCCTCGGCCAGGAGCGCCTCGACGTCCAGCGGCAGCGACACCAGCGCATAGCCGCCGCCCGGCGTCCGAGGCCACTCCTCCTTCGGCCGGTCGCGGTAGAGCTCGATCCCGTTCTGGTCGGGGTCGCGCAGGTACACCGCCTCGCTCACCGCATGGTCGGACGCGCCGTCCAGCGGCACGCCGGCATCGATCACCCGCTGCACCGCCCGCGCCAGGTCCGCCCGGGTGGGGTACCGGATCGCCACGTGATAGAGCCCGGTGCTCCCCCGGGGCGGCGGCGACCCGCCCCGCGACTCCCAGGTGTTGAGACCGATGTGGTGGTGGTAGCCGCCAGCGGCGATGAACGCCGCCTGCATCCCCATGCGGGCCATTACCTCGAAGCCGAGCACCCCCTGATAGAAGGCGAGGGCTCGATCGATGTCGGCGACCTTGAGGTGGACGTGCCCGATGTCGGTGCCGGCGGGGATGGTGTAGTCGGACATGGCCTGTGAGGACGGAGGACGGAACGACCGAGGACAGAGCGACGGAGGAATCTTGGCCCCAACCGAGTGCCGAGCTAGGGCGCTGCCGCAGTCGCATAATTGATATATTAGTCTATATCATTATATTTCTCGCTATGCCACCCGCACCAATGGCTGACATCCGCGCCATCCTCTCCTCTTCGATCGACCCTGCCGACCCAACGCCCGCCTATCACCAGGTCGCCGCGGTCCTCCGCTGGGAGGTCGCCCGGGGGCGGATTCCGATCGGGACTCAGCTCCCGCCGATCCGGGTCCTCGCCGCGGCGCTGGAGCTCAACTACCACACCGTCCGTCGCGCCTGGGGCGAGCTCGAGACCGACGGCGTGATCACCCAGCGGCGGGGCAGGGGCGCCCGGGTGGCGCGGGCGCCGGCGGCCGACTCCCTCACCGGGTGGCGGCCGACAGCGATGGCCTCCGGAGCTCGCGCCGGACCCCCGGTGGTCTGGGTCGTCGACACGAGCCTGGAGCGCGCGGCCCGGTTGGCCGCGAGGCTGGCTGGCCGATGGCGCGTTACCGCCGTTCCCTTCCCTGCCGAGGGTCCGGCGCCGCCGCCCGGTCCGATTCTGGCGCTCTCCGGGGCGGCCGTGGCGAGCGCGTGGGCAGGCCGGGAAGGCGACCTCCACCTCCTCGAACCGGTGCTCGATCAGGCTACCGTGACCGTGATCCGCCGCAACGCCGCCCGCCTGGGCACCAAGTCCGTGACACTGATCGCCGGGACCGGCGACCCTCGGCAGGAGGCGAGTGAACTGCTCAGGCAGTTGCCGCGGCTGGGACTGCGGACCGACCTGGTCGAGGCGATCCCCGATCCGGCGGAGGGCCTGGCGGCCATCTTCCCCGATGCCTGGCAGCGACTCCCGTGGGAGGAACGCACTCGTCCGGACCGGATGCCGGTCGAGTTCGACTGGGCGCCGGGACCGCTGGCGCGGGTGGCGAAGCAGCTGGGGTGGCAGTCGGGGAACGGCTGACCGACCCGCGCGGCGTGCGGGAGAGACGCTGCCGGTGAGGGATAGGCGGGCGGGGCGAGAGACCCTTCGACTCGCCGCTCGCGCGGCTCGCTCAGGGTTGCCCATCGCCGGTGGGCGATGGGCAAGGCGCCGGCCGGAATCGAACCGGCGAATGGAGGTTTTGCAGACCTCTGCCTTACCACTTGGCTACGGCGCCGAGGGACCGGATTCTAGCCGGAACCCGTCCTCCGGACAACGCGCCGCGCCTACTCCGCCGTGGTCGGATCGATCACCGTCACCACCTCGGCCACCTCGTCGGCCGGGAACCCGCCACGCTTGGCGTGCTCGAGCACGGCATCCTTGTTCGGCGCGATGTACACGCAGAAGATCTTGTCCTCGGTCACGAACGAGTGGAGCCACTGCACGCTCGGACCAAGATCCTGCAGGACTCCGCAGGACTTCTGCGAGATGGCGTGCAGCTCCTCGGGCGACAGCTTTCCGGCTCCGGGGATGGTGCGCGGGATGACGTACTTGGGCATGCGGGCACTCCGGATGTTGGGGGACACGGCGGACACGACCGGCATCGAGTCTACCGCCGATCGAATCGCCCGCCAGTCCCCTTCACACCCCGAACTGCCGCAGGTGGTGGTCGACGTGCCGGTAGGCCCAGCGGTACCAGTCGCGGGGCTGCATCGGACCGAAGAGGGCATGATGGCTGAGCAGCCGCGTCGGGTCGGCGGCCGCGAGCGCCTCGAGGGAAGAGATCGCCCGCTCCAGGTCGGCGGCAAACGCTCCCGGTCGTGTGCCGCCGAGCCGGGGATCGACACCGGGCCGGGTCTTCACGCCGTGCGGCCAGGGGAACGGAGTCGAAAGGGCGAACCACTTCACCAGCGGCTTGCCGGGTCCGCTCGATCGGGGTCCCGGGGTCTCGCGGATCCCGGCCACCCCTTCGTGGGCGTCGCCAAGGTGGCAGAGCATCTCGCCGGGGGTCATCGTCCCCCACCGCCGCGGAGTCTCGGGAGTGAGGCGGCGCAATCTGGCAACGAGGCCGGATCGGACAGTCGGGTCGGCGATGGTGCGCATCACGTCCTCACGAAGCCGGTTTGGGCCGGTCGTCCACCACGGGAAGGTAGGCGCGCCACGGTCCCACCGCGTCGCGGTACTGCTTGGCGAGCACGCGGGAAACCTGCGCAAGGTGACCGAGGTCGTGCACCACCCACGACGCGAGCAGCTGCCCCAGGGTCACCGTGCCCAGCGCGGGATGCATCGCGGTGCGCGCGAGCTCCTGCTCACCCAGGTCCAGTGACTCGAGCTCCGCGACGTTCTGCGCGCGGAGTCGGGCGAACTCGTCGAGGAGCTCGGCGATCGGCTTGCCCGCGTTGCGCTGGCGGTGCCGGAACCGGTCATACGGTGCAAAGGTGCGGTCGCCGCCCGGCGCGAGGATGATCCGTGCGCGCACCATCCAGTCGGTCTCCTCACCGTCGATGAGGTGGCCGGTGACGTCGAACGGCGAGAAGGTGTCGGGTCCCTCGTTGGCGTGGAGCAGGGCGTCGTCGAGATCGCGGAGCAGCGCGTCGAGCGTCGCCGGCGTGCGCGTGAGCACTGCCACGCCGCGGGAGAGCTCCGCGACGGTCATCCCGCCGCCCCGGCCGGCTCGGCGACCGGGATCGCCACCGCGTTGCCGGCCACCACGATCCCGCCGCTCGCGGGAATCTCAACCGTCAGGCGGCTCGGCCGTCCCATTGCCTCACCCTGACGAATGGTGATCGTCGCCGGAACGCGCACCTGTCCGGCGGCGCGGAGGTAGCCGCCCAGCGCCGCAGCAGCAGCGCCCGTGGCGGGATCCTCCACCACGTTGCCCACCGGGAACGGATCGCGGGCATGGAACAGGTCGGTCCGCTCGCGCCATAACAGTTGCAGGGTGGTGAGCCCGTCCTCGAGCATCAGCGCGCGGAGGCGATCAAAGTCGTAGTCGAGCCGCGCCAGGCGCGCCGCCGAGCGCACGGCGAGCACCAGGTGCCACGCGCCGGCGAACGCCCGGGCGGGAGGCAGCAACGGGTCGAGGTCGTCGCGCGACCAGCCGAGCGCGGCGAGTGCGCCGTCGAGGAGCGCGTCGGACACCGGTTCGTGCCGCGGCTCCACCGAGGTCAGCAGCGCCTCGCGGCGGCCGTCGCGGGTGCGGACCTCGACGGGGACGTCACCCACGGTCGTTTGCAGCAGGTACCTGCCGTCGCCATCGAGCTCGCCGAGCACCACACCGGTGGCGATGGTGGCATGGCCGCAGAAGGAGACCTCGGCCGCTGGCGAGTAGTAGCGGATCGTCCGCACCGGCCCGGTGGCGGGGGCCACGAATGCGGTCTCGGAGTAGCCCACCTCGGCGGCGATCGCCTGCATCTCGGCCGGGTCGGGAAGGGCGTCGCCGAGCCAGACCCCGGCGGGGTTGCCGCCGGAGGGGTCGGTGGTGAAGGCGCTGTAGCGATGGAGCGAGCCTGGCATCGGGGGTCCTGGTGCGGGGTGGGCAGAGCTGCACCCAGAACGCCGGAGGGTCGCCGGCGGTTTCCGGCGGCCAGCCTGCCATGGGCCCTGCCCGCTAGCCCTCCTTGCGGCGGGGGAAGATCGCCGTGAGCACACTCCAGATCGCGAACAGCATCACCATGGGGAAGAGGATTCGCGCCTGCTCGATCTCGAAGGTGAGGACGAGCAACGGCGCCAGGCCGTGCGCCATCGCACCGACCACCCCGAGTGGTGCAAACCAGCCTCGGCCCAGCTCCCCGGTGCGGACCCCGACCAGGATCGCACCAACCACCAGGACTGCAAAGAGCGGGTACACCACCAGCGCAAGGGCCAGGTGGATCGTGAGGATCGGTGTCGCCTGACCCGCCAGGAGACGGTCGAGATCGAGGTAGGAGAAGTGGTGGAAGATCATCTCGACGGTCTGGAGCAGCGTCCCCCAGAAGGCCAGGCCGGCCCAGCGGCGCATCGCGGGGCTCGAGGCCACGTTGCGCCAGAATCCCAGGAACGCCAGCGACAGGGCCACCAGCCCTGCCAGCACCCACGCGTGCGACGGGATCCACGCCGGATCGGCGAGCATCTCCGCCATGGTGCCACCCGGGTGCATCGGCCCGCCGATGACGATCATCACGCCGCCGACAGCGAGCAGGAGGCGCCAGTACCGATGGAGCACGGTGATCCTCGATGGGTTGGGGATCGGCAATAATGTCGCACCACGGGCGGCGCGGGAAGTGCGGCGCTTGACCGCGACTTGACGCCGGCCGCACACCGTCCCGATGTCGTCAACCGGGAGACCCCATGTGGTCGCGATCGCTGATGCTTGTGCTGGCCGTCGGGATTCAAGCGCCGCTCCACGGGCAGGACGTGGCCGACCTGCACCAGGACCAGGTGGTCCGGTGGCGCGAGGGACGGACCTGGCGCCAGGGCACCCTCATCGCATCCCCCACCCGTGATGGACCGCTCCGGGTGTCGCTTGCGCGCAAGGGCGACACGCTCACCGTGTCGCGCGACGCGACTGGCCTTGCCGTCATGACCCGCGCGAGCCGGAAGTCGTCCGGGCGTTTTCTCGGAGCCGTTGTCGGGCTGGTGATCGGCGGTGGCATCGGGCTGGCGCAGGGCGACGATCCGCCCGGCTGGATCAGCTTCTCGGCCCAGGAGAAGGCGGTGGCGCTCGGCATGACCGGCGCCAGCCTGGGATTCCTGATCGGGTGGATCGCGGCGCCCGGTGCGGAGTGGCGGGCGATCGGGCCGACCGGCGAGCAATCGCGGCTAGGGGTCGCGGTCCGGGCCAGGAGCGCGGGCCTCCGGTTCCGGTTCTGAGGATCGGGACCTTGACGACTCACGTACCGGGCTGCCGACTCAATGGCGGTCGGTCTCACCCCGGAGGAGCGATGCGAGCGAGTACCAAGGCAGTCCTGTTCACCGCGGCGGCGCTGGTCGCGAACAGCGCCTGCAGCGATCCCGGTCCGCACCTGATCGGCACCGCGAGCCCGGACGAGGACGTCTACGCCATGCTGGGGAACTGGAGCTACGAAGCCGAGTTCCGGTTGCCGCGGCTGTTCTCCAGCGACACGCTGACGTGCACGGTGCGGGAGGCACGGCGCGAGATGACCGAACCGATCCCACCAACCGCGGACCAGTCGAACGGGTCAGTGCGCCGTGACGGACCCTGGTACCTCGCGGCGCGGTTGTCGAGCGGCTCCCTCGCTTGTTCCGGAACCCAGACGCCAAGCTTCACGCACGAGTTGGCGGGCACCCAAGTAGTCGCCTTCCGAACGTTGCTCTGCGCCATCATGCGATTCGAGACTCGCACCCCCGTCGGGCTGGTGGGCGTCCGCAATGAGACCTGCGGAATCACCACGCTTGACGAGGTGCTGGGTGGGGTGGAGATGCGGGGGCGAACCAGCGCGACCGACGACCCGCGATACCTCGATCAGCCCTACGCTCCCCCAGGCCGCTTCACGGCGAGGAAGGGGTAGCTGGTCGCAGGCCCCCGGCGACTACCAGCTCCACTGCGGCATCACCGAACCGGCCGGGAACGGCAGCCACGTCGGCGCACCGCTCCCATCGGCGTCGATGACGTGGATCCCGGCCTGGTTCCAGTACACCAGGCGGGTGCCGTCGGACGACCAGGCCGGGAACGCGTTGAGCAACGGCCCGCTGGTGAGGATGCGGGTCACCCCCGACAGGGTGGACACACACAGCTGGTGCTCCGACTCGAGTGCCGCGTCGCGGCAGGTGTGGGCGATGCGCGTCCCGTCGGGAGACCACGTGGGGTACTCGCCGCACAACGGCTCCACCCACCTGCTCGGCTGATCGAGCCCGTTGGCAAGCTGGGTACACGAACCAGTGAAGAGCAGCGGCCCATTGGCGGAGTACAGGTCGGGATCGAACCCCGGACGCACCACACGCTGGTCGGTGCCGTCGGCTCGGGTCGCCAGGATGAAGTGGTCGCGCGACTTGGCAACGACGTAACGATTGTCTCGGCTCCACCGTGGCCGCCGCACGCCACCGTGCTCCGAGAACGTCTCCGCGATCACGGTCCCGTCGAGGAACATGATCCGGACCCCCTGGTAGCCCAGCAGCCCCGGCCCGTCATTCCCATTGCCGTAGGCCACCGCCACCCTGGTCCCGTCGGGTGACAGGGCGTAGTCCCCGGGCACGTACTTGCCGCGCAGGTCGAGCTCGGCAAGCCCGCTGCCATCGGGGTGCACCACCAGCAGCGCGCCGGTGGTCTTGTTGTGGGCGAAGATCCGGTTGCGTGCCGTCGGATGGCACGCGATGGTGATCGGCACCGAGACCTGGCTCCGCGGCGTGATCGTGACGTTCCACGAGGGCGTCGGTACCACGCGTCCGGTGACCTCGTCCTGCACCGCGCAGTTCGGCGCGACCCCCGCGAGTTCGTGCAGGCTGATCGGCCCGGCCAGGATGCGTTCGACCACCAGCACGCCGTCCGGATCGAGTGCGCGTGGGCCGTCGGCACCGACCCGCAGGCGATAGCCGTCGGTGTCGGGCTCCACGCCGAGGGTGCGCACCGTCACGCGCAGCGAGCCGAACCGGCCGTCGCAACGCACCCGAAACGTGACATCTGTCGTGCCACCCGGAGTGATCGTGACTGTGCGGTGCGGTGAAGCGACGTCGGCACACCCGGGGTCCGGCGAGATCAGCGTGAGGGTCCGCGTCCCGATCGGCACCTCGCGAGTCACCACGAGTCCCGGAGCGAGCTGAGCGAGCTCGGCCGACTGATCCAGCCGGAAGCGGAACAGCTCCGGTGGGGCATCGGCATCGAGGTGCTCGATCGCCACGCGCACGAAGCCAGTCGCCTGCTCCTCCCCGTTCCCGCCGGGAACCGGCAACGGCTCCGCCCCGCAACCGAGCGCAAGCATCAGCACGAATGCCGCAAGGGGTCGGCCTGCAGCTCTTGCCATGGCACCACTCACTGGATGTGGATGCCCCTGCGACCCCACGGGGCGCCGCGGGGTCACCTGCGACGAGGCCCCGCCGCCCTGCGGGGGCGGGGCGTGCGTGGTCGCCCCTATGGTGCGACCACGTACGCTTCCATCGCGAAGTATTCCGCCAGCCCGAGCCGGTCGAGGATCGCCGCCGTCTCCTTGTTGCGATGCTCCACCCGCTGCCAGAACTCGCGGTCGTCCTGGCCCGGGAACGGCGCAGAATCCTTCTGCGACTGGTGCTTGAAGATCGCCTGGATCTTGAGCTTGAGCTCTTCCTGCGCCAGCGGCACCAGCCAGGTCGCCTCGGTCACCGGCCACTCCTGCCACGCACCACGGTAGAGCCACACCTCCGGCCGACCCGACGCATCGGGATACGCCTCGAGCAGCGCGGCGTCGATGGCGTCCTTGCAGAGCCGGTGGGTGCCGTGCGGATCGGAGAGGTCGCCGGCCACCAGCACCAGGTCGGGCCGGACCTCCTCGAGCAGCTCGCGGACGATCCGCACGTCCTCGGGGCCGATCGGATCCTTCTTCACCTTGCCGGTCTGGTAGAACGGCAGGTCGAGGAACCGCGCGCCGCTCGCCGGGATGCCCAGCGTCTCGATCCCGCTCACCGCCTCCGCCTCGCGGATGATCCGCTTGAGGTCGAGCACCTCCTCGGTATCGATCTCGCCGGGCGCCTTGGCGCCGAGGAACTCGCGCACCCGCGCGGAGAGGGCGTCGACGCGGCGGCGACCGAGGTGCTCGTCGGCGGCGAGCCGCTCGAGCACGTCGACGTAGCGCCGCACGTCGTGGTCGAACACGGCGATGTTGCCGCTGGTGCAGTAGCCCACGATGATCCGGTTGTCGTTGAGCTGCAGCTTGCGCAGGATCCCGCCGGCGGAGATCACGTCGTCGTCGGGGTGCGGTGAGAAGCAGATCACCGTCTTCTCCCTGGGCAGCTTCGAGCGGCCCCGGATCTTGGCGCCCAGCGTGTTGAAGATCTTCCCGTTCACCACCCCCGGCTCCCCGTGCCTGGCGAGCAGCGGCCCGAGGTGGTGCTCGGTATAGTCGTGCTCGGTGAGCTTGAGGATCGCCTTCGCGGTGGTGAGCGACAGCCAGGTCACCGCCTTGAGCTCCAGCTCGGGCGTCCAGGTCACCTCGTCGAGCAACCACGGCGTGGCGATCCGGGTGAGCTCCGCCGCGGCCGCCTCGTCGGCGTAGATCGTCACCGCCGGGTGGCGCTGCAGGAACGTGGCCGCCACCGCATGGTCGACATCGCCCTCCACCGACCGGCGCAGGATCATCGCCTTGTGCTCGCCGGTGGCGAGGAGGATGATCTCGCGCGCCTCGAGGATCGTCGCGACACCCATCGTCACGGCGTGGCGCGGCACGTTCTGCTCGCCGAAGAAGTCGGCCGCCGCGTCGCGCCGGGTGATCGTGTCCAGCGTCACGAACCGGGTCCGTGACTCGGCGCCCGAGCCGGGCTCGTTGAAGCCGATGTGGCCGGTCTTGCCGATGCCGAGCAGCTGCAGGTCGATCCCGCCGGCCTCGCGGATCCGCGCCTCGTAGCGCGCACATTCGTCGGCCACCGCCTCGCGCGGGATGTCGCCGCGCGGCACGTGGCAGCGCGCCGGGTCGAGGTCGACCAGGTCGAACAGGTGCTCGCGCATGAAGCGGTGATACGAGTGCACCGAGGCGGGATCCATCGGCCAGTACTCGTCGAGGTTGAAGGTCTCGACGTTCGCGAACGACAGCCCCTCGTCGCGGTGCATCCGCACCAGCTCGCGGTAGACGCCCACCGGCGTGGATCCGGTGGCCAGCCCCAGCACCGCGCGCTGGCCGGCGGCGGCGCGCTCCCTGATCAGCCGCGCGATCCGCTCGGCAACGGCGCGGGCGAGTCGGTCGGGTGGATCGAGAATCTCGACAGGAATGCGCTCGAGGCGGCGGAAGGGATCCACGCGGGGGCTCCGGTGTGATGACAAGGTGAAGGTAACAGCGAACAGCGAACAGCGAGCAGCGAACAGCGAGGCGCCTGGCCAGTATCCCGCCCAGGGAGATCAACGAGGAGGGCTACCCCAGCCGGGCTGTTCGCTGTTCGCTGTTCGCTTCTAACCACTCTCTGCCACGCCGCGAAACTCACCGCGCGCCCCTGCGTACCGCCGTGCAACCGGAGGAGCCGATGTTCGCACCGCTGTCCCGAGCGATCCCCGTCCTCGCCGTCGTCACCGCCACCGCGTCTGCCCAGGTCACCGTGCCGCCCGACACCATCACCACCGTGGTCGACGGCGATTCGCTGCCGCACTTCGGTGCCGTCGGCGGCGTGATGGTCGACGGACTCGGCTACGTGTACCACGCCAACTTCCGCAACACCGTGTGGCGCTTCACGCCGGGTGTGGGGGTGGAGCCCCACGCCGACGGACTGTACGGGGCATCGGGCAACGCCATCGGGCCGCACGGCGAGCTCTATCAGTCGAGCTTCACCGGCAACTACGTCTCGCGGATCGCGCGCGACGGGTCGGCGACGGTGATCGCCGACTCGGGGGTGGCCGGGCCGGTGGGCATCGCGGTGGGCGACGACGGGGCGCTGTTCGTCTGTGCCTGCAATGCCAATGCGATCGTGCGCATCGCTCCCGGCGGCGCGGTCTCGACGCTCGCCTCGGGGCCGCTCTTTGCCTGCCCCAACGGCATCACCCGCGACGACCTCGGCGACCTCTACGTGGTGAACTTCAGCAACACCACCGTCGTGCGGATCACGCCGGACGGCACGGCGAGCGCGTTCGCGGACATCGCCGGGAGCGGTGGCAACGGCCACATCACCTTCGCGCGGAACGGGTTCTACGTGACCAAGTTCCGCGGCCACCAGGTGTACCGGCTCGAGCGCGACGGCAGCTCGCGCGTCATCGCCGGCACCGGTACCCGGGGGCACACCGACGGCCCGGCGCTCGAGGCGATGCTCACCCAGCCGAACGGGATTGCCTGGTCGGCGGCGACGCGCGAACTCTGGATCAACGAGCTGGTGAGCGGCAACGGCGTGGCGGGTGGCGCGGCGCGCTCGCTCCTCAGGCGCATCCGGATCGTGACCGTCGCGGACGTGATTGCCGCCGCTCCGCCGGGCCCGGAATCGGTGGCATCAGCCTACCGCGCGTACCAGGCGGCGCGTCCGCACGACCTCGTCGCCGGGGAGGCGATCGCCGCGGCGTACGCGATGTTCACCCCCGCGCGCGCCGCCGATGCACTCGCCATCTTCGAGCTCGCGGCCAACGATCATCCCGACGACGCCAACGCCCAGTACCACCTCGGCGAGGCCTATCGATTCACGGGCCAGGGAGAGAAGGCCGCCGCCCAGTTCCGCCGCGTGCTCGCACTGCAGCCCGGCCACTCCAACGCCAAGGCACGGCTGGCGATGGTCGAGGGAGGCTGAAAAGAGAGAAGAGAGAAGAGAGAAGCGAGCAGCGCGGGAAACCGGTGCACCATTCGCCTCTCTCTTCTCTCTTCTCTCTTGCCCGTCACGGACCCAGCATCGCCCCCGCGGGCTTGAGCGGCTCGACGCGATCGGCGATCACCTTCAGGCACACGGTGAGCGGCACGGCGAGGATCGCCCCTGTGACCCCCCAGAGCCACCCCCAGAAGAGCAGCCCGCCGAAGATCGCCACCGGATTGAGCGGCAGGTGGCGGCCGTGGAACATCGGCGAGATGAGGTAGGCCTCGATGAGGTTGATCACGAGGAACGCGCCGGACGCCAGCACCGCGCGGCCCGGCTCGTCGAACGAGACCAGTCCGGCGAGGAAGATCACTCCCACCGTCACGACGGCGCCGAGGTACGGGATGTAGTTGAACACCCCGGCGACCACGGCCCAGAGCCCGGGATTCGGCATGCCCACGAGCCGCATCGCGAGGTAGGTCGCCAGGCCGACGCCGATGTTGATGGCCGTCACGCCGGAGAGGTAGCGCGACATCTGCCGCTGGATCTCCTCCAGCCCGTCCGTGACCGTGCTGCGATGCTGCTCCGGCAGCAGCCGGTCCAGCTTCTCGCGGAAGCGGTGGGCGGTCGCCAGCAGGAAGAAGGTCAGGAAGAGCACCGTGGCCAGCGACGCCACGAACGCGGTGGTGGTGCCGGATAGGCGCGAGAACAAGCCGTCGGAGGCCGACTGCTTGGTGGGCGGCGCGCGCCGCCTACCGTTAGAGACCTGGGG
>CALGOK010000035.1 GCA_937961295.1 uncultured Gemmatimonadota bacterium | reverse complement strand
AGCCCTTGCCACGCGGTGCGGCGCTCGCTGGCCGCCGCCCACTCGGGCTCCAGCGCCGCGAGCTCCTTCCCCGCCGTCTCCGCCGCCAGGGCCGCGTGCTCGTGCCGCTCGCGCGCCTGCTCGAGCGCCTCGCTGGCCTGCGCCAGCGCGCCGGCAAGCTCTTCGGCGTCGGCGAGCCCCTGCTCCAGCCCGGCGAGCTCGGAGCGGCGCGCATTGCGGCGCTCGCGCAGCCGCTCCTGCGCCTCGCGCAGCTTCTCGTACCCAAGCACACGCGACAGGAATCGGGCGCGCTCCGCCGGCGTCATCGTCGCCATCACGGCCAGGTCCTTCTGGCCGGTGAAGTACGTGTTGAAGAACTCCTCGCGCGACATGCCGAGCAGCGACGTGATCCGTTCGGTCACCGCCCCGGTGCTGTTGGCGATGACCTGGCCGTCCTGCGCCAGCTCGGCGTTGGTGAGCGTGCGGGTGAGGTGGTAGGTGTGCAGGCCGAGCGTGAACTCGAGCGACACCTCCACGCGCGAGCGCGGCGGTGCGCCGCGGCGCTTGATGGTCTCCCGGGTGCCGCGCGCCGCCGCGGTGCCGTACAGCGCCCACGCGATCGCCTCGAGCAGCGTGCTCTTGCCGGAGCCGTTCGGTCCCACCACGGCCAGCAGTCCCGCCCCGAGCGCGAGGTCGGTCTCCTCGTGCTGCCGGAAGTTGAGCAGGCGCAGGCGCTGGAGCTGCATCGCTACCCTTCCTCCGCCTCGCGCTCCACTTCCGCAAGCAGCGCAACGCCGTCGGCGACGAACCGGTCGCGGTCCATTCCCGCCGGCAGCTTCCGTCCCGCGAGGAACTGCTGCACCTCCTCGGCCAGCGTGCGTCGCGCCCCGGGCGCCCCCATCCCCACGCTGCGCGGCCCCGCTTCGGGGCGCCGCAGGTCGAGCTGGAAGTGGAGCGCGCGCGCCTTCCACTCCCGGATCGCGACGTGGTCGAGCTCGCGCGCCACCGCGCGGGGAACGTTGCGCACCACCTGCCGGATCACCGCGCCGTCGATGCCGGCCTCGAGGCCGGTCACCGCGCTGGCCAGCAGCCGGTCGAGCTCGGCCGCGGCAAGGTCCTCGGCATCGAGCCACGGCAGGTCGACGACCCGGCGCGGCGGCGCGATCGGCTGGCGGGTGACGGTCCCCTGCTCGAGGTCCACCAGCAGCCACCCCTTCCCCGCGATCCCCTCCTGTCGCTCCTCGCGCAGCTCACCCCACGGATTGGGCGAGACGTACTCCAGGGCGCCCGAGTACCAGACCCGCTCGCGCACCTCGTGCTGCACGTGATAGTGCCCGAGTGCGACGTAGCTCCAGTCGCCGCTGGCGATGTCCGCCTCGCTCAGCAGCGCACCGCCGGCCTCGGCGGTGGTCCGGTCGTCGCCGAAGAGTCCGGGCGTCTCGCCGTGCAGCACCAGCACCTGGTGCCGTGCGCTGCCGGCCGGCTCCATCGCGGGACGCGGCTGCTCGAACAGCGCCTGGTGCGGTACGGCCAGCACGGCGAGATCCAGCTCCGGGAACTCGAGGCGACGCGGCTCGAGGTGGGCCACTTCGACCCCGAGGTCGTGGAACAATCCGAAGATCGACACCGTGTCGGACGAGCGCGGCGTGTCGTGGTTCCCCGCGATCAGGATCACCGGCGCGCCAGGCAGCGCGTGGCGCAGCCGCGAAAACTGGCGAAAGGCCTGGAGGATCGCCGAGTCGGTGGGCCGCACCGCAGGGAAGAGGTCGCCCGCCACGATCACCGCGTCGGGCGCCGCGGCGATGATGCCGTCGACCGCGCGGGTGAGGGCCAGCGCGACATCGGCCTCGCGCTGGTTGTGGCCGCGCTCGTTCAGCCGATGGAACTGCCGGAAGCCGAGGTGCGGGTCCGCGAGGTGGGCGAGGCGCATCGCCTAATATGGCGCGAACGGATCGTCGTCGTCGCGCACCAGCCGTGGGATTCCCCGCACCGGGGCACCCGGCTCCGCCGGGATCACCTTGCGGAGGCAGGCCCGGAAATAGGCCAGCGGGTCATCGGGGCGCTCGCGGGCGACCAGGCCGAGCGCCCGGCGGACCTCATCCTCGGGGCGGCCGTCGATCGCGGCGCGGACCGCATCGCCCGCGATGGTCGGATCGTGCCGCCGGAGCCGGGCCACCACCGCCTCGTCGAACGGGAGGTCGGCGGCCGGCGGGAACGCCTCCACTCCCTCGCGGCCCGAGAGCGCGGCCGGGCGCGGGAACCGCACGAACACCGGCTGGGTGAAGTGCGGATGGCGCACCAGCAGCTCGCCCTTGGGGAGCGCCGCCAGCTTCGCCTTCACCGCCGGTGAGAAGGTGGCGTAGCCGGGGAGCGCCAGCTCGTCGCCATCCATGCGACCGTACACCGCCGTGCCGGCGTTGCCCACCACCCTTCGCTGCACCTGGGAGCGGAACTGCTGCGCGGAGAAGAGCACCAGCCCGAGGTAGCGGCCGCGCTCGGAGAGGTCGAGCAGCATGCGGCGCACGTAGGTCTCGTGCCCATCGGCCGCGGCGTACTTGTTGAGCTCGTCGACGAACACCACGACGTGATCCACGCCAAGGTCGCGTCGCTCGAGATGCTCGCGCAGGCGCGAGATTACCCGCGCGAACACCAGGTCCTGCGCCAGCGGATCGACGCCCGCCACGTCGATCACCGTCACCGACCGGTCGCGGAACTCGCCCCACGGCAAGTCGTTGGCCACCGCATCGTCGGTCACCAGCCCCTTGGAACGGGTGGCGATGTTGCCGAGCCGGTTGCGGACCTTCCGGATGGTGGCCACGTGATGGGTGCGCCACACCTCGGTGCCGCGCGCATGGGTCTCCAGGTGGTCGAACACCGCGCGGAACAGCTCGTCGAGGTCGGCGAACGACACCACCTCGAACGGGTCGTCGCGCAGCTCGGGCGCGTGGAACCGCTTTCCCACCACGCGATCGGCGAGGAAGTCGACCAGCGCGCTCGCCTTGGCGTCGAGGTCGTCGCGATTGAGGACCACCTCGGCGTAGTCGAGGATCTCGCGCAGCCCCCACACCAGGGGCTCGACCCGATCGAGCAGCGCCTCGTGGGTGCGCAGCGTGTTGAGGTTGACGCCGTCGGCCTTGTACGGCGCGTACACCGTGACGTCCGTGAAGGGCGCCGCGGCGAGCCCGAGCCGCCGCCAGAGCGCGAGGTCGTCCTCGCCGAGCGGCGCCGGCTGGTCGAGGAAGCAGAGATCGGGACCCTTCACGTTGAAGCAGATCGCGGCCACGCTGCCCCGCGAGGCGGGGAAGCGCTGGAAGATGCTCGACAGCAGCACCGTGATCGCGCTGGTCTTGGTGGCGAGCCCCGACACGCCGGTGATGTTGAGGTGGGCGGCCTCGGGGCCCAGCAGGAAGTCGGCGTCGAGCAGCACCGGCGCCGCGGTGCCGCCCGCCGCGTAGAGTCCCACCGGGATGCCGCGCGGGTCGCCGCCGGACGCGTAGCTGTCCATCCGCAGCGCGAGCTGCACGCCGGCATCGTCGGCGAGCTGCACGCCGCCAAACGGCACCGGCTGCATCGGCTCGTCGGGGATCTGCCGCAGCACCGCCGCCCGCCAGAGGCGGATCTCGGCTCGCAGCGCGGGCTCGTCGCCCGCCATCGCCGGGTCGCCGTCGGCGCCGATCACCGCGTCGAGCGGGCGCGCGAGGTCGGCGTAGGCGAACGCGTCGGTCACCACGCCGAACACCACCCGATCGTCCGCCTCGACGCGCACGATGCTGCCGATGCCGATCGCGACCGTCGTGCCGGTCCAGAACTGGAACTCGTGCGGCGTGCTGGGCCGCAGCTCGGTGGCGACCACGCGCCCGATCACCGCGCTCATGCCGGCCGGGCCCGGAGCCAGCGCTCGGCATCGTGGATGCCGTAGAGCAAGCGGTCCTGCCGCGGGTCGTTGGCGAGCGGCGCGCGCTCCGCGAGCAGCCATCGCGAGACGCGGTCGGCCAGTGCGCCGGGATCGTCCGCGGCGGCGGCCTCCACGCGCACCAGGCCGTGGAACAGGTCGCGGCCCTGCCAGGGCCAGAGCCGGAGCGCCCAGGAGTGCACCGGCGTCACGTGGCGCGTCGACGGCGCGAACACCGAGGTCCGCTGCCCCGCCGGCACGGTGAGGTAGCACTCCAGCTCGTCGCCATCGAACGGCAGCGTGCCGTGGCTCTTCACCACCCCGACGGTGCGCGGGTCGCGTGACCAGTCGGGGGACACCGTGAGGGTGCCGTCGGCCACCAGCCACGTGGCGGGCTCGCGCTCGTGGAACGCGCGCGCTGCGGCGATCTCCAGTGCGGTGCGTGCGGCATCGACGGCGGCCCGCGCGCGATCGTGATCACCCACCGGGTGTGGCGGTTCGTCGTCGGTCAGCACCACGGTCTCGCTTCCCGCGGGCAGCGGCCCCAGCGCCTCGAGCGCGGGTGCACGGGCAATCACCAGTTGGCGCCGGAGGGAGACGCTCCCGACCGACCGCCGCAGCTCGCGGCGGCGCACTCCGGCAGCGATGCGGGCCGCCACGACCGGCGAGGTGCCGACGTAGCCGAGCAGCTCGGTGTGCTGCACGCCGTCGAGAAAGGCGACCGGCTCGCCGATCGGCCGTGGAGCGCCAACCGCCCGGTGGCACAGCGGCGGTTACACCACGGTGGCCTGACGGATCTCGGGGACCTCGCGCCGCGGCGCGGCCGCCTCGGCGGCGCGGCCAGCGGGCCGACCCCGCGCAGCGGCGAGTCGGCGACGGAGGTGATGGAAGGCGGCGCCGGTCATCGCCGCGCGCAGCGCGGCACCGGCTGAGGCGGCCCCTGCGCGACCCAGAACCCGGCCAGCCGGTGCGAGGCGTCGACCTCGACGAGCAGCTTGTCGGCCACGCGCACCGGCTCCACCGGGCGCCGCGTGCCGAGCCGCAAGTGGAAGAGCTCCTCCGCGGGATCGGTCGAGACCGACAGCGTGGTGTCGAATTCGAGCGCAGCCACGCCGCGGCGTGCGGTGCGCGACGGCACCACGACCATGCCGGCACGCGCCCCTGCCGGCCGCGCGAGGTCGTCGAGCACCACCAGCTCCGGCCAGACCACCACGTCGATTCCGCAGAGCACGCCGCCCGCGACGTCGATCACCGCGATCGACCCCTCCTCGTCGTTGAGTTCGACGGTGCCGGTGTAACCCGCCTGCCCTGCCCCGGCGCGGAACGCGCCCGAGAGGATGTCGGTCTCCGCGTCCCAGCGCCACGCCAGCGGCGGCAGCTCGCCGGTCGGCGGAAGCACGTGGACATCGAGCGCCATCAGCGCGACCCGCCCAGCCGATCGAGGAAGCCCATGAGCCGATCGGTGGCATCCTCGAGCTCCGCATCGGACACGGCGTACGACAGCCGCACCCAGCGATCGTCGCCGAAGGCGCCGCCGGGGACCATCGCCACCCCCTCCTCCTGCATCAGTCGCTCGCAGAACGGCTGGCCCTGCATCGGCTCGCCGGGTTGCAGGCCGTCGACGCGAAAGAAGAGGTAGAACGCGCCGTGCGGCTCGACGAACTCCACGCCGGGCGCCTGCTCGCGGAACCGCGCGACCAGGTAGTCGCGGCGGCGCCGGAACGCCGAGACCATCCGCGTCACCTCGCCATCGATCGCGGGATTGCCGAACGCCTCGGCCGCGGCCCACATCGCCGGATGGTTGGCCCCGGTGGTGGTGTGGGTCTGCAGTGCCGCCATCGACTTGAAGACCGGCGCCGGCGCATAGGCCGCCCCGATCCGCCACCCGGTCATCGCATACGCCTTCGAGACGCCGTAGATCACCACCGCCTGCTCGAGCGCGTCGTCGCCCAGGTCGAACAGCGAGGGCGCGGGTCCGTTGCCATAGTGGATCCGCCGGTAGATCTCGTCACTGATCAGCCAGATTCCGTGCTTCGCCGCCCACGCGCTGATCGCCTTGACCTCGGCGGCGGTGTACACCGCACCGGTGGGATTGCACGGCGAGCAGAGGATCAGCCCGCGCACCTGCTCGTCGCGGTGCCGCTCGAGGTCGTCGACCGACACCTTGAGGCCCCATTCCGGGTCGCCGACCACCGCCACGGGCTCGGCGCGGCACAGATGCACGATCTGCGGATACGACACCCACGCCGGCGACGGAATAAGCACCTTGTCGCCGGGACCGAAGACCGAGAAGCAGGTGTTGAACAGCGACTGCTTCGAGCCGTTGCTCACCAGCAACCGCGCCGGATCGACGGGGCGCCCGCCACTCATCCGCGACAGCTCCCCGGCCATGGCCTCGCGCAGCTCGCCGATGCCGACATTGGGCGGATAGCGGGTGTGTCCTGCGCGGATCGCGGCGACACCCGCTTCCGCCACGGCCGTCGGCGTGTCGAAGTCGGGTTCACCCACGCCGAGATCGATGACGTTCTCGCCGGCGGCCTTGCGCCGCTTCGCCTCGTTGCTGATGGCCACGGTCTCGGAGGCCTTGAGATGGGCGAGATTGGCGGAGGGCTGAAAGGGCATCAGGCGATCCGAGCGCGAGTCGACGGGGATGGCGGAGTGCGGAAAGGTCCGCGACCACCGCCCGGGTGTCAACGTGTCGCGCCCTTGGCCCGTCGCCTGCCGCGCGCTACGATTCCGCGTGCCGCCGGACGCGGCGCGCTGGCATTGACAATCGAGGGCGGAATGAGCGACGAGTGGTGGGGGCTGGGCCCGGCGGTGTCGGGCGCCCTGGAAGCGCGCGGCTGGTCGCGCGACGACGACACGGTGCGACAGGTGCTGCCGGCGGTGGCCCGGCACGGCAACGCGGTGGTCGCGGTACCGCCGACGCCGGCGCGCGCGGCGCCGGCGCTGGCCGGCATCGCCGCGGCGGTGCACGCGAGCAAGGG
>CALGOK010000034.1 GCA_937961295.1 uncultured Gemmatimonadota bacterium | reverse complement strand
CGGACGCGGGGCGCGGGAGTGGCGGCGGGGCGCAGAGCTCGAACGACAGCTTGGGCGAGAACACGTAGTTGCGCCGCAGGTTGGCCGACAGCGTTCGCTGTTCCAGCTCGCCGAACACGTAGCGGCGCCCGTAGGTCTCCGCCGCCAGCGGATCGGTCACCGCGCGGAGGTACTGCGACCCGTTGCGATTGACCCGGTACTCTGGGCCGAAGCTCACGTTGACGTTCGACGCCGGCCGCCAGGTCACCTCGGTCACGAGGGAGTAGCCGCCACCCTCGTCCTGCGAGGCGTCGCTGATGGAACCGGTCAGCTCGAGGATCAGCGACTTGCGGCCGTCGCTCTGCCAGCCGCCGAACACCTCGCCGTAGCGGGCCCGCTCCATCACCGGGCCGCCGCGGGTCTGCCGCGTGTTCACGCCGGCGCCCTGCGCGAAGAATCCGATCCAGCTGGAGGAGAAGTTCTTCCAGGTGATGTTGCTGTTGTTCCACAGGCCGTAGCCGCCGGTCCGGTTCCCCTCGAAGTCCCAGCGCCCGAAGGTGGCGAAAGTCACGCGGGCGCTGTTGTACCACGACGTCGGCCGGGTCCAGCGGTAGCCCGAGGCGACGTGCGCGTTGATCAGGTCGGCCTGGCCGATGAAGCCGAGGTCGTTGTTGTCATAACCCGGCGTGACCACGCCCACCGCGGCATTGAAGAGCACGCTGCCGCGCTGCCGGTTGAGGGTCAGCCGCCCGAACGCCCCGGTGAGCGAGGTGCGGGTCGGGTCGAGCTCGAGGTGGCTGGCGTCGGGCCGCTGGAAGTAGTGCGTCGATCCCGCCTGGACGTCGGCGATCCGCTCGGGGGTTCCCGAGATCCGGCTGACCGTGCCCCAGCCGCTCAGCACCCACTCACGATCGGCGTCGAGCGTCATCCAGCCATCCAGGCCCACCACGGTGGCCTGGTCATTGAACTGCGAGCGGAGCGTCTCGTCGGCGAAGTCGCGACGGACGTGGGTGGCGAGCATGCCGATGCCATGGCGCCCGCCGTCCAGGTCGCGCTGCAGCCGCAGCACGCCGTAGCCCGCCAGCGGCTCGACCTCGCTGCGCCACTCGGACCCGGCGTCGGCGAGCCGGGCGTGCTCCCGCTTGGTCAGCGCACCCAGCACGCCGAGGTTCCACCCCTGCACGCGACCGGTGACCTTGGCCGCACCGAGGATCGGGACGCCGCGCGGGACGTCGCGGAACTCGGCGCTCGGCACCCGGCCCTGCGGGGCGCGGCCGATCCGGCGGGTGTAGAACTGCTCGTTGTTGACCCAGTTGAAGCCCATGAAGTTGTTGGCGCCGCCGTACCCGAACGAGAAGTTGTTGCTCCCTTCGACGAAGAACGGCCGGCGCTCCTCGAAGAATGTCTCCACGTCGCTGAGGTTGACGACCGCCGGGTCGACTTCCACCTGCCCGAAATCGGGGTTCACGGTCCCATCGAGCTGCAGCGAGCCGCCGAGGCCCACGCGGAAGTCGGCGCCGACGGTCGGCGCCATGTTGCCGCCCTCGCGGAACGGGTCGCCCGCGGCGGTCGGCTCGTACTCGGCCTTGCCGGTCACGTACGGGATCGCCTCCATCCGGCGTCGCGGACGCAGGCCGTCGAGCCCGCGCAATTCCGCGAAGCGCGAGACGAACCCGCTCCCCTGGCGCAGCCGCGGCACGAGGTAGCTGAACTCGTTGCGCCGGCCGATGCCGCGCGCCACGTTCACGCCCCAGACCTGGTCGGGGCGGTCGTGCATCCGCAGCTGCGAGAGCGGGATTCGCATCTCCACCGTCCAGCCCTGGGCGTCGCGCTGCACGGCCGACTCCCAGACGCCATCCCACGAGTCGTCCGACCAGTTGTCGTTGTGCAGCGTGCCGTCGCCCTGCACCCCCGCCGCCGAGACCGCGAACTCGTAGCCGGTGCGCCCGTCGCGGTACGGGTCGAAGTAGACCACGAACAGGTCGCTCTGGCCCTGGCGATCGCGGCGCGTCAGCAACGCCATGATCGAATCGGGATGGGCATCGAACAGACGCGCGGCGACGTAGATCGCCTCGTCGTCGAATGCGAAGCGCACCTCGCCGCGCTCGGTGGCCGGCTTCCCCTCGTCCGGCGAGCTCTGGGTGAACTCGGTGACCGCGGCGGGTCCCTGCCAGACCGCCTCGGCGAGCCGCCCGTCAATGACGATCTCGCCCGCCGCGCGCCGCGCGGTCAGCGGACCCGGGCGTTCCAGCGTGTCCACCTGGGCCGTCATCGTGGTGACGGCCAAAGCCAGCAACGAGCCCAGCATCGTTCGGTCTCCCGATTGGTGTCGGGAGTTCGGACGCCCCTGCATGCGCTGGGGTTGCATGCACCATCGGTGTTTCACGAAAGAAACGGGTAAACTCCACCGGCAGCCCCGACGAACGGCCCGCTCGCACGGCGATCGGAGATCGGCGATCGGAGAACGGAGACCCCCGGGGCGGCCCCTGCGATCTTCGATCGCTGATCTCCGACCCCCGATTATCTTGTCGGCCTGTGACCTATCGGATCGCGGTGGCGGTGTCGGGCCGGGGGAGCAACCTCGAGGCCCTGGGCGATGCGCTGGCCGACGACCCGGCGATCGTGATCGCCGCCGTGATCGCCGATCGCGACGCGCCGGCCCTCGAGCTTGCGCGCCAGCGGGGGTGGCCGGCACGCCGGCTGGCCGACCACGCCAGCGACGAGGAGTGGCTGGCCGTGCTGGCCCCGGCGGGAGTCGACCTGGTGGTGCTCGCCGGGTACCTCAGGCTGGTGCCGGCCGGGGTGATCGCGGCCTACCGGGGCCGGATCATCAACATCCACCCCGCCCTGCTGCCACGGCACGGTGGCGCCGGGATGTACGGGCGGAAGGTCCACGCCGCGGTCCTCGCCGCCGGGGAGGCGGAGTCGGGGGCCACCGTGCACCTGGTGGATGAGGAGTACGACCGCGGCGAGCCGCTGGCCCGCGGCCGGGTGCCGGTGCGGCCCGGCGACACGCCGGAGTCGCTGGCCGCCCGCGTCCTGGCCGTGGAACACCGGCTGCTTCCCGCCGCCGTCCGCGCGGCGGCGGCGGCGGGGCGACCGGTCCCTTTCGAATTCAGCTGACGGCGCCAACCGTCCCGGAGCATCGCGGCATGCCCAGAGCCCTCCTTTCGGTCAGTGACAAGCGCGGCGTGGTCACCTTCGCCGGCAACCTCGCGCGACTCGGCTGGGAGATCGTCTCCACCGGCGGGACCGCCGCGATGCTGCGCGAGGAAGGCGTCCCGGTCACGCCAGTCGATGCCGTCACCGGCTTTCCCGAGATCCTCGACGGCAGGGTCAAGACCCTCCACCCGGCGGTCCATGCCGGCCTGCTTGCGCGGCCCGACCGCGACGAGCACATGCGCCAGATGCGCGAACACGCGCTGGCGCGGTTCGATCTCGTGGCGGTGAACCTCTACCCGTTCCAGGAGACGATCGCCCGCCCCGACGTGACGATCGAGGATGCGATCGAGAACATCGACATCGGCGGTCCGTCGATGCTGCGCTCGGCGGCAAAGAACCACGAGTTCGTGATCCCGGTGGTGGACCCGCGGGACTACGCGCGCGTGATCGAGCTGCTCGAGCGCGGCGAGGTGCCCGCGGAGGTCCGGCGCGAGTTCGCGGCGAAGGTCTTCACCCACACCGCAGACTACGACAACGCCATCGCCGGCTACCTCACTCCGGCCACCGATGCGCTGCCGCCCCGGGTCACGCTCGCCATGGAGCGGCGCCAGCCGCTGCGATACGGCGAGAACCCCGACCAGCGCGCGGGCCTCTACACCACCGAGGAACCCCGGGGCATCGCCGACCTCACCCAGCGCCAGGGGAAGGAACTCTCCTTCAACAACCTGCTCGACATCGACGCCGCCATGCTGGCGGTGGCGGCGTGGAAGAATCGCGTGGCGTGCGCGGTGATCAAGCACACCACGCCGTGCGGCCTCGCGCTGGGCCGCACCGCGGCGGAGGCGTTCAGCCGCGCCCGAGCCACCGATGCCACGTCAGCGTTCGGCTCGGTCGTGGCCTTCAACACGGTGGTCGACCGCGCCGCCGCGGAGGCGATGGCCGACCTGTTCGTGGAGGTGGTGGTGGCCCCGGCCTTCCACGGCGATGCGCTCGAGCTGTTCGGCGCGAAGAAGAACCTCCGCGTGGTCGAGCTCCCGGTGCCCTCCGGGCGCGGGCACCTCGACTGGAAGCGGATTCGCGGCGGCTTCCTGATTCAGGACGCGTTCGCCTTCGATCCCGCCGAGGACGGCTGGACCGTGGCGACCGCGCGGCAACCGACGCCGGCGGAGCTCGACGACCTGCGCTTCGGGTGGGCCGCGGTGGCCACGGTGAAGTCGAACGCCATCCTGCTGGCCCGGGCGGAGCAGGCGATCGGCATCGGCGCCGGGCAGATGTCGCGTGTCGATGCGTCGTTCCTCGCCGTCCACAAGGCACGGACCGCGGGCCATGAGACCGCTGGCGCCGTGCTCGCCTCGGACGGTTTCTTCCCGTTCCCCGACGGCGTCGAGGCCGCGGCCGAGGCGGGGATCACCGCGATCATCCAGCCCGGCGGCTCGGTGCGCGACGCCGAGGTGACCGCCGCAGCCGACCGCCTCGGCCTGGCGATGGTGATGACCGGCAGGCGGATGTTCAGGCACTGAGGAAACGCGACGCGTGAGGGGCGAAGGGCGAGGGGCGGTTGCATCCCTCGCCCCTCGCGCCCCGCGAGTCGCCTCGGCAGGAAACCTCGCCACACCACGGAGTTTCGCCGCGTGACCGACGACCTTCGCAACCCCGCACCGCCGTACGCCTGGGCCGCCGCCTGTTTCGGGGTGGTGCTGGCGATCTACTACGTGACCCTGGCGCCCACCACGGCGTTCTGGGACACCTCGGAGTACATCGCCGCCGCCAAGGTGCTGGGGATCCCGCATCCGCCCGGCAACCCGCTCTTCACGCTGATGGCCCACGCGTGGGGGCTGCTGCCGCTGGCGGCGGAGTACGCCAAGCGCATCAACATCTTCGCCGCCGTGACGAGTGCGGCGGGCGCGGGACTGTGGTTCCTCGTGGCCGAGCGCTGGTGCCGCACCATCCTCCCGGCGCGCGGGCCGCGGATCGCCGCCGCCTTCATGGGCGTGCTGGCCGGCGCGATGGCGTGGACGGTGTGGAACCAGTCCACCGTGAACGAGAAGGTGTATACGATCTCGCTGCTGTCGCTCGCGCTGATCGTCTGGTGCGCGATCCGCTGGGCCGACTCGCCCGAGGGGGATCGCCGTGATCGCTGGCTGGTGGCGGCGGTCTACCTGCTGGCGCTCACCTCCACCAACCACCAGATGGGCATCCTCGCCGCCCCGGTGGTCGGCGTCTACGTGCTCGCCACCGACTGGCGGGTGCTGCTCAAGCCCAGGTTCCTCGCCGCGTGCGCGGTGGTGGCGGCGGTGGGCATCTCGATCAACTACATCTACCTGCCGATCCGTGCCGAGCAGTATCCGCCGATCAACGAGGGCGAGCCGGTGGGCTTCTTCTCGCAGGCGCTGTTCGACGTGCTCGGGCGGGTCCAGTACGCCAAGCCGCCGGTCGGCGACCGGCAGGCCGACCTGCTCGGCCAGTACGCCAACTACTGGCAGTACTGGTCGTGGCAGTGGGGCCGCGACCTCGGTCCCCTCGCACCGGCCGCGACGGGACTCTTCACCGCGATCGTGCTGGGCGGGCTCTGGGCGCTGCTGCGCGACGCGCGGCGTGCCGGGCTCGCGGCGCTGGCGCTGCTGGCCACCACCACGCTGCTGCTGGTGTTCTACCTCAACTTCAAGTACGGCTTCTCCTACCGCGCGGCCGATCCGTCGATCACGCAGGAGATGCGCGAGGTCCGCGAGCGCGACTACTTCTTCGTGGCGTCATTCGCCTTTGCGGGCGTGCTGATCGCCGCGGGGTTCGCGGCGATGATCCGGTGGATCGGCGACTGGCTCGGCCCGCGGGTCCCCGACGCGCGCCGGTACGCGGTGGCCACGCCGGTCGTGGCGCTGGCGCTGGTGCCGCTGCTCGGCAACCGGGTGACCGCGCCGCGCGACGACGAGACGCTGGCGCGCGACTTCGCGGTGGACATCCTCGAGTCGGTGGCGCCCTACGGGATCCTGATCACCGGCGGCGCCAACGACACCGTCCCGCTGCGGTTCGCACGGGCGG
>CALGOK010000033.1 GCA_937961295.1 uncultured Gemmatimonadota bacterium | reverse complement strand
TCATCGAGGCCTTCGACGGGCGCGAGATGTCGATCATCATCCCGACCCGGTTCATCTCGCGAATCACCTCGCGGCCGAGCGGCGACAGCCCCTGGTGGAGCCACACGCCGTCGCGCTCGCCGGTGTTGGAGTCGGAGAGCTGGGAATGACCGTTGTGCGCGAGCGACATGTACCGCGCCCCCAGGGCGTGGAACCGCGCCACGTTGCCCACGTCGGCGCCCACCGGGAAGCCGTTCTCCACGCCGATCAGGATCGCCCGCTTGCCGGAGGCGACGATGCGGGGCACGTCGGCCGCGCGGCGCGCCAGCTCGGCGCGCCCCGGCGCGATCGAGTCCACCAGCCGGTGGATCGCCGCGAACTTCTCCATCGCCACGGCGTGGGCCCGCGCGAACCCCTCGGGGGTGAGGTCGTCGGCCTGGCCCACGTACACGATCAGGAACGCGGCGTCGAGGCCGCCCTCGGCCATCTTGACCAGGTCCACCTGGGTGCGCGGCAGTCGGTCGCCGTAGTTGGGTCGCTCCAGCGCGAAGTTGGCGGTGGAGATGTCCACGTGCGTGTCCAGCGTGAGCACGCGCGCGTGCACCGCGCGGGCACGGGCGTCGAGGTCGGCGTCCTGCGCCGCGAGCGGCGCGGCGAGGGCGAGCACGGCGGGAAGCATCGATCGCATGGCGGGGCCGGGGTGAGGGGACACGGGGGGCGCCAGTGCGCCCATCGGGGAAGCTACCGCGTGAGGGCCGACCGCGGCAGCGGCGCGCGTGGCGGAACCTGCGGTTGCCTCGCGTGTGTCATTGCCTAGGTTCCGCATGTCCACATCCCACGGAGGTCACGCCATGTCCGTCGCCAAGATCGCCGAGCTCGTCTCGGAGTCGCCCAAGAGCTTCGAGGATGCCATCGCCAAGGGCGTCGCCCGGGCCAACAAGACGCTCCGCAACGTCTCCGGCGCCTGGGTCGAGAGCCAGAAGGTGATCGTCGCCAAGGGCAAGATCACCAAGTATCGCGTGTTCCTGAAGGTGACCTTCGTCCTGGATGATTGATGCTGCTTGACCAGCCGTACTTCGGCAATCCGCTCTCCGCATGGCTCGTCGCGCTCGGGATTGCCGTCGGCGCGGTCCTCGTGCTGGCGGCGATCCGCCGCCTCGTCGTCTCCCGCGTGCGCAAGCTCAGCGACCGCACCGAGAACCAGTGGGACGACGTCGTGGCCGACGTGCTCGACGAAACCAAGCTGCTGATCGTCTTCGCCGCCGCGCTCGCGGCGGCGAGCGCCACGCTCGAGCTCTCCGACCGGGTCCGCGGCTACGTGGGGCAGGCCGTCGTGCTGCTGCTCATCCTCCAGGTCGGGTTCTGGGCCGCTGCCGCGGCCCGCACGACGCTGCGCCGCTACCGCGAGCAGAAGCTCGAAAACGACCCCAGCGCCGCGACCATGGTGGGCGTCCTCACCTTCGTCGTGTACGTGGTCATCTGGTCCGGCGTGGTCCTCTTCGCGCTCGACAACCTCGGCGTCGACATCACCGCCCTGGTGGCCGGCCTGGGCATCGGCGGGGTGGCGATTGCCCTCGCGCTCCAGAACGTCCTCGGCGACCTCTTCGCCTCGCTGGCCATCGTGCTCGACAAGCCGTTCGTCCTTGGCGACTTCGTGCGCGTGGGCGAGATGGTGGGCACCGTCGAGCACATCGGGCTCAAGACCACCCGCGTGCGCGCGATCAGCGGCGAGCAGCTGGTCTTCAGCAACAACGACATCCTCTCCTCGCGGCTGCAGAACTACGGCCGGATGGAGGAGCGGCGGATCGTCTTCACCCTCGGCGTGACCTACGACACGCCGCGGGCCAAGCTGGAGAAGATCCCCGGACTGATCCGCGAGGCGATCGAGGGACGCGAGGACGTGCGGTTCGACCGCTCGCACTTCTCGGGGTACGGCGCGTTCTCGATCGACTTCGAATCGGTGTGGTTCGTGCTGACCCGCGACTACGCCACCTACATGGACCGGCAGCAGGAGATCTACCTGGCGATCCACGAGGCGTTCGAGGACCAGGAGATCGAGTTCGCCTTCCCGACCCAGACCCTGCACCTCGCCGGGGCCGAGGCCGCCGTTCAGTCCTGAGCGGCGCGGTCAGCCGCCGAACCAGAACCGGTGCCCGGCCCACAACAGGGTCACCACCAGCGCGGCGACCGCCAGGGTGCCGCCGGCCGCGCGGGCGACTCCCCGCAGCGCCTCCCGCGGATTGCGCACCGGCCAGAACCCCGGCGGCGACGTCTGCTCGGCGAACTCGCGCGCGTCGGCTTCGCGGGGGCGGGGACCCAGCGCGATGGTGAGCAGCATCGCCGCCAGCGATGCCGCGGCGATCCAGAGCAGCTGGCGCTCGTACACGGTGCCCAGCGCCGCCGTCGCCGCAGCCACCACCAGTCCGGCCGCTCCGCCCGCCAGTTCGGCCACCGCCGTGACCCGCCACCAGAACCATCGCAGCAGCGTGGGACCTCCCAGCGCGGCGCCGAGCGCGGCCACCCAGCGCCACGCCTGCTCGATCCGGTCGATCTGCATCGCCACGACCACGGCAAGGATCGCGAACGCCACCACCGCGACGCGCGCCACGCGCACCTGCTGCCGGTCGGTGAGGTCCGGTCGTGCCCGCAGCACCCCGTCGTTCACGGCGTACGAGGCCCCCCAATTGAAGTGGGTGTCGATGGTGCTCATGAACGCCGCGAGCAGCGAGACGACCAGCACCCCGAACACCCCCGGCGGCAGCAGCGCCACCATCAGCGCGGGATAGGCGAGCTCGCGATCTGCGCGCACCATCGCCGTGAGCTCGGGATCCAGCGCGCTCGGGCCGTCGCCGATCGGCACCAGCACGATCGCCGCCATCGCCACGATGAACCACGGCCAGGTGCGGATCAGGTACTGCAGTCCCACGAACAGCCCCGCCGCCTTCTGCGCATCGTCCGCGCTGCGCGACGCCGAGAGCCGCTGCTGCAGGTAGCCGCCGCCGTCGGCGGGGACGTTGGCGAACGCCTGCACCAGCAGGTAGGCGCCGAGCGCGAAGCCACCCAGCCCGATCGCGGCAGCCCACCCCTGCTCGAGGGACGGGAAGAGCGCCGTGTACTCCCCCGCCCCGGCGCCGTAGAGCTCCGCCAGCGACGTGGCGAGCCCGTTCCGCCCGCCGACCGCCTGCCACGCCGCCACCGCCAGCCAGATGCTGCCCACCAACCCGAGCGCGAACTGGACCAGGTCGGTGCGGATCACGCCGCGGATGCCGCCCAGCGAGGAATAGGTCGTGACCACCACCACCAGCAGCACGATGGTGATCAGCTCGCTCGGTCCGCCCAGCGCGGCCTGGTCCGGCATCAGCCGGCCGACGGTGGCGTGGAGCCCCGGGGTCCACTCGTCCCACCTGAAGAGCGGGTGCACGATCTTGCCCATCGCCCGGAGCACCCAGCCGAGGATGATGACGTTGTAGACGAGGCCGTAGAGGCCCGCGCGGAAGGTGCGCAGCGCGGAGGCCGCGGAGTCGTGGTAGCGCCGCGCGATGAACTCCGCGTCGGTGATCACGTCGGCCCGCCACCAGCGGCGCGCGAACACCGCCACCACCGCCGCGTGGACCAGGATCCAGGACAGCCAGAGCCAGTTGCCGGAGAGACCGCGGCTCGCGACGATGCCGGTCACGGCGAGCGGCGTGTCGGCGGCGAACGTGGTGGCGGCGATCGAGGTGCCGGCCCACCACCACGGCAGCGAGCGGTCGGCGAGGAAGTACGACCGGCGACCGCGCTCGCTCCCCTCGCCCACCCAGAACCCGAGGCCGCGGGCGAACAGCAGGTAGCCGCCGATCACCGCCCAGTCCATCGGCGCCAGCACGGCCGAGCCCGCGGCGGTGCCCGCGACCGCCCGCTCCGGGGCCTCCGCGCCGGCGAGTGCCTCGAGGAAGCCGCGGCTCCAGTCGTCCACGTCGTGTCCCTCGACGAGCTCCACCAGCCGGCGCATCCGCTGGCGCCGCTCCGCCTCCGGGAGCGTGAGCGCCTGGTGCAGCCCCTCGCTCATCCCCTCGATGTCGTACGGGTTGGTGAGCAGCGCGCCATGCAGCTCCACCGCCGCCCCGGCGAATTCGCTGAGCAGCAGCACCCCGCTGCCGTCCACCGCCCCCTGCGCGGTGACGAACTCCTTCGCCACCAGGTTCAGGCCGTCGCGCAGCGGGGTGATCCACGCGACGTCGGCCGCGGCGCCGTAGACGATCACCTCCTCGAACGGGATGGCACGGAAGAGGTAGTGGATCGGCGTCCAGCCGATGGTGCCGAACCGGCCGTTGATGCGCCCGACCGCCTGGTCGACCGCCACCCGGACCTCCTCGTACACTTCCATCCCCGGGGCCGGTGGCGTGGTGACGAACACCATCGACACCCGGCCGCGATGCTCCGGGTGCGCCTCGAGCATCCGCTCGTACGCCTCCAGCTTCTGCAGCGGTCCCTTGACGTAGTCGAGCCGCTCCACCGAGAGCACCAGCCGCGCGTCGCCGAACTGGCGCCGCACCTCGCCCACCTGCCGGCGATGGTCGTCGTCGGCGAGGATCGCGCGCACCGCGCGGGCATTCACCCCCACCGGGTGCGCGCCCAGCGTCATCACCCGGTCGCCCGAGCGGACCACGCGCGGCATCTTCGGGATCGAGAGCGCCACCCCATGCACCCGGAACCGCGGCGCGCACGGCTCCGCCTCGACCACCTCGGTCGGGACGTGGGAGCGCAGCACGTCCAGGAAGTTCGCGGCGTAGCGCGGCACGTGGAACCCGATGTGGTCGCACTGCGCGAGCGATCCCACGATCTGGCTCGCCCACGGGATCACGTTGAACACGTCGGCCGGGGGAAATGCGGTGTGGTGGAAGAACCCGATCCGCAGGTCGGGCCGGATCATCCGCAGGAACGCCGGGACCATCCACAGGTTGTAGTCGTGGATCCAGACGAGCGCCCCCTCGTCGGCCTCGGCCGCCGCCGCCTCGGCGAACCGCCGGTTCACGCCGAGGAAGTGTTCCCAGTCCGCCGCCGAGAACTGGGCCCGGTCGACGAACGAGAAGATCACCGGCCAGAACGCCTCCTTGGAGAACTTCTTGTAGAAGCGCTCCACGTCACTCGCCTCGAGCGGCACCTTGGCCGCCACGAGGTTGGGGAAGCGCTCCTCGTCGACGAGCTCGTGCGTGGTGCCGAGTTCGCCGCCGTGCTGGGTGGTCCAGGCCACCCAGGAACCCGGCCTGCCGCCCTCGAAGCAGCCCAGCAGCGTGGGAATGATCCCGTTGGGGGAGGTCGGCCGCCGCCGGGTGACGGTCCCCTCCACCTCGCGCTCGTCGAACGGGAGGCGGTGGTACACCACCACCAGCTGCGCGTCGCCGCTCGGCGTGTCGCGCGGCGGCGGCTCGAACCGGTCGTCGAGCGCGAGGCCGCGCAGCGCCTCGAGGATCCCGCCGGCCCCGCGCAACTCCGCATGCCGCACGCGCGGCATCCCGCGCGTCGCCTCGACCAGCGCGGGCTCGGCGTGTCCCACGACCACGCCGTGGTACCCGGTCTCGAACAGCGAGAGGTCGTTGAGCGTGTCGCCGGCGACCAGCACCCGGTCGGGATCGACCTCGAGCTGCGCGACGAGCCGCGTGAGCGTGCTGCCCTTGCTCACGCCGCGCGGCAGCACGTCGAGGTAGCGGTCGGCCGACATCAGCACGTCCACCGGCAGGTCGCGCACCCGTTCGCGCACCGCCTCGACCACCTCGGCATCGCGGGCGAAGAACGAGACGCGGCGCTCCTGCGGCACCGGCTGGCGCACGAGGCCGCCGAGCGCGCCGATCGCCTCCAGCACCGGCTCCGCCCCGACCCACGTGGCGTCGATCTCCCATTGCAGCGGATGCACCGGACGCAATCCGTCGGTCGTCACGATCGTGGCGCCCACGTCACTGATGATGTACTCGGGATCGGGAATCAGCGGGTCGCCCAGCAGCGGCAGCACCGTCTCCACGCCGCGCCCGGTGACGAACACGAGGCGGACGTTGCCGGCGCCCCGCAGCGCGCGATAGAGCGAGAGCCGGTCGGCCTGGCGGCCGCCGAGGAAGGTGCCGTCGAGGTCGGTGGCGAGCAGCTGGATGATGGGCACCTCCGGAGCACAGCGAAAAAGGACAACCCCGCAACCTAGGCCGATCGCCGCGCGAGACAACCCGAGAGGATATTCGCGCGGCGATCCGCCAAGCGCGGTGCGGCCACCGGCTCAGTGCACGGGCACCACCTGCGCCCCGAGCAGCAGCATCCAGTCGGTCTCCAGCTGCGGGCCGTGCAGGTCCTGGCGCACCGGTCGCACCACCTCGGCGGCGAGCCGGAACCCGCTCGGCCGGTGCACGTACACATTGATTCCGGCGGCGAGGGCGAGGCGCGAGCCGCCACGCAGGTCGGGCCGCGCCGTCGGCACCACCGCGGGATTGACGCTCGGTGCCGGATCGCTCCCTTCCACGTCGCCCCAGTTCACGTAGGCGCCGCGCAGCGACACCGACACGTCGCGCGCCAGCGGCAGGGCGAACCATGCGGTGGCGTCGATCCGGTTGCCGAGCGACCAGCCGCGGTCGTTCTCGCCGAGCCGGATGGTGCCGTTGGCCTGCACGCCCCACGACCAGCCGCGGCCCTGCCCCAACCAGGTGATCCCCGGCTTGAGGTCGAAGGTTCCCGAGCCCACCTGCATCGGGTACGGCAGCTGCACCTCCTCGCCGCCGCTGGTCGGCAGCACGTCCTCCTCCGTGATCGAGCCGGTGGGCAGCGACACGCCGAGGGTGGCGTGCGCGGCCTGGTTTCCCCACGCACCGAGGCCGACCATGCCACCCACCGTGATGTCGCCGAAGCCGCCGGACTCCGTGGTGAACGTCCCGCCGGCGCGCGTGAGGTGGTCCATCGATGCGTCGAGCCAGTGGGCCATGGCGAGCAGGGTGACGCGATCCGATGGCGCGTACATGATCCCGGCCATGATCATCGTCATGTCCATGCTGGTCGGGGTCACCATGAAGTTCGATCCGGTGGGCGACACGATCGACGCGTCGCTCACCGCCTCGGTGCCGATGCGCGATCCCTCCATGGTCATCGGCATGGAGCGGAGCGAGAGCATCACCTCGCCGGCCTCGTGGCGGTGATCGGCCATCACCCCGATCGGGGCGTGACCGTCCACGCGGGATGATGTCCACTGGGCGGACAGCGTGAACGGCAGGGCAACGAGCAGCGGCAGGGCGCGCCTGGCGGCCTGCGACGGGGCAAGGCGAAGCATGAGGTCCTCCTCGATCGTTGGCGGAGATGCCGACGCCCGGGCACGCGGCGTCGCGGCGAGCATCACGCCTGGGTCGGAGGAGCCGTCGCGGGAGGCTGCCAGCGCAGCGCGGGGAGCCACGGGGCCGCGGGTGCCGGGGCAGCCGCGGCAGCCGGGGTGGGAACGACCGACGCGACCGTTGGTGCATGCGCGGCACCGAGCGCGTCCCCCATGCAGCACGGTGCCGCGGCGCAGCAGGTCAGCGGATCGTGATGGGCGGGTGCGTCGTGCGGTTCCGGCGCCCCGAGACCGGGGTGGGCAGCGCGCGCCGGGGTCGCGAGGCACGCCGCCATCCCGCCCGCACTGACCTGCAGCAGCAGCGCCAGCAGCGCGGCGAAT
The DNA here is from genome assembly GCA_937961295.1 of uncultured Gemmatimonadota bacterium. Classification (GTDB taxonomy): domain Bacteria; phylum Gemmatimonadota; class Gemmatimonadetes; order Gemmatimonadales; family GWC2-71-9; genus Palsa-1233. The sequence goes on along the minus strand of CALGOK010000033.1, from coordinate 1,081 downwards.
CCGGCGCGTCGCGTCATCCGTCCTGCCTCCCGCATCCCGGCAACCTATCGCGGCCGGGCCCTCGGGCGAACCCTTCGCCAGCGCATCACGCGGTGCGCGGTCCGGCGAGGCCGGGGCGATCCAGCACGCGGTCGGCCGCGGCCACGCCGCCTGCCATCACGTCGGCGACCGCGATGCCATCGCGCCATGCCCCGCAGAACGCGACGCGGTGCGCAGCCGACTCGAGGGCGTCGGCCGCAGCCAGCCGCGCGCCGTGCCCGGCGGTGGCCATCGGGATCGCGTCCGGCCAGCGCGTCACCTCGCGGAGCACGGGCTCGCCCCGCACGCCGAGCAGTGCCTCGCACTCGCGCCGCACCAGCTCGACCAGTTCGCCGTCGTCGCGAAGCACGTCGGCATCGTGGTGCACTCCGCCAACCGTGGCCGTGAGCAGCACCATGCCGGGAGGCGCCCGGTCAGGGAAGAGCGTCGAGGTGAACTGCACGGTGAGCACCCGGCGCCGCTCGCCGGAGGGTGCCAGCAGGCCGCGGCCATCGAGCGGATGACCCACCGCGTCGCGCCGAAACCCCAGCGCCACCGACGCGAGTGACGTGTGCGGCACCGCACCGATCGCCACGAGTTCCGCCTCGGCGCCCGGAAACTCCAGCATCGCAAGTGCCGGTGCAGGAAGCGCCACCACCACGGCGTCGAACCGGGTTGCGATCCCGGCGGCGGTCCGCACCACCATTCCGTCGTCGTCCCGCGCCACCCCGACGACGCGCTCGCCACCGCGCACCGCGTCGCCGAGTGACGCGGCCACCGCGTCGACCAGGGTGCCGAGCCCGCCGCGAGCCGACCAGCCGCCTCCGGTCGGCCGGCGACCGAGGCGCCTCGCCTCGCGCGACGCCCGCATCCGCCCCTTCAACACCGACCCGGCGCGCAGCTCGAACTCCACCAGTTGGGGAAAGGTGTACCGTGCGAGGAGCCGATCGGGATCGCCGCCCGACGTGCCGGAGACGAGGGGATCGATGAACCGTGCGGCCGCCTCGTCGCCGAATCGACGCCGCGCGAAGGCGGCGACGGTCTCCTCCTCGCCTCCCCCGCG
>CALGOK010000032.1 GCA_937961295.1 uncultured Gemmatimonadota bacterium | reverse complement strand
GTCTCGCGGCCGCCCTCGCTCGCCAGGGCGCGGTGCAGCAGGTCGGGTGCCTTGTCGCGCACCGCGCCGCGCGCGCCGCGCAGGATCGAGCACCGGAGCGCGTCGCTCTGCAGTGCGGCGATCAGCCAGCCGCTCACCGTCTCCTCGATCTCCGCCACCCGCTCCTGCCCGAGCGACGCCACCCGCTCGGCGAGCGGCCGCTCGAGCACGCCGTGGATCCCCTTGCTGATGGCTCCCTGCACCCGCTGGCGGATGGCGGTGGAACGCACCGCCTCGACGAGGCGATCGACGCCGGTCTTCTCCAGCGCGGTGAGCACGCGATCCATGGTGCGGTCGTTGACCACGATCTTGGCGATCACCCGTTCGTGCAGCATCATCTGCCGCATCGCCCGGTCGAACGTCTCGCGGAGCGCCGCGGCGACGGTCTGCCGCAGCGTGCCATCCTGCAGCAGCGTGCCGAGCTGTTCCACCGCGCCGGGGATCGCATCGGTGATTCCCTGCTCGACCACCGGCACGAGCCCCTTGGGGATCCGGTCGGCGAGCGGCGCAGTGTCGTTGGCCATCCGCTCGAGCTGGTGGTGCACGATCCGGTGCACCCCGTCGCTCACCTCGGGCGACTGGGCGATTCCCTGCAGCCAGCGGTCGATCGCCTCGCCGTCCTCGCCCTCGAGCCGGTCGGCCCAGCGCGCGGCGGTCGCCCGGAACTCGTCAGAGCCGACGTACTCGGCGAGCGAGCTGGCGAGGCGGCCGCCGAGGTCGCCGAGGGCGCGGTCGACCGCGGCGCGGGCCTCGGGGTCGAGCCGGTCGCCGAGGGGGCCGTGGTCGGACTCGAGGACGTCGTCGAGGATCCGGTCGAGCGCCTCGGCGAAGGCGCGGCGGACTTCGGGGGCCCTGAGCCGCTCGATCAGGTCATCGGAGGTGAGCAGCCGTTCGCCGACCACCTTGCCGATCGCCTTGGCCAGGCGGCCCTTGTTCTTGGGGATCGCCCCCTGGAGCCGGAACGGCCCCACTCCCCGCTCGTCGTGGGGGTGGAAGAGCATCCAGACCGCGATGGCGTTGGTGAGGCCCCCGGCGATCGCCCCGACGGCGATGGTGACCAGGGCGGAGACCCAGGCGGAGGAGGGATCCATAGAGAAGCCAATCTACGGGGATCGGGGGCTGGTTGGTTTCACGCTGGAACGCGACAACGGGAGGGGCTGCAGGCGCACCCCTTGGGGTGCGCGATGCCGGCATCGCGCGCCGTGAACGGCGCGCCTGCGGTTCCCGGGTCCTCCCAGTAGCCCTCCACCCGGGTGGGCGCTATCTTTCAGGGCTATGTTCGACGAGCTGTCTTCCAAGCTTTCCGACACCCTGCGCCGGCTCACCGGCCGGGGGGTGCTCACGGAAGACGCGGTCCGCGAGGGGCTTCGGGAGATCCGCCGGATCCTGCTCGAGGCCGACGTCTCGTTCGAGCTGACCCGGCAGTTCCTGGAGCGGGTGCAGGAAAAGGCCGTCGGGCAGGAGGTGCTCAAGGCGGTCCGGCCGGGCCAGCAGCTGGTCAAGGTGGTGCACGACGAGCTGGTGGCGATGCTGGGCGAGAAGCAGGCGCCGCTGGCGCACGCGTCGGTGCCGCCGACGGTGATCCTGATGGTCGGCCTGCAGGGCAGCGGCAAGACGACCACCGCGGCCAAGCTGGCGCGGCGGCTCAAGCAGGAGCAGAAGGCGCCGTTCCTGGTGGCGGCGGACGTGTACCGGCCGGCGGCGGTGGACCAGCTCCGCACGCTGAGTGAGCAGGTGCAGGTCGGCTTCCACGGCGAGCCGGGCGAGACCGACGTGGTCGGCATCGTGCGGCGCGGGATCGAGGCAGCGGGCAAGGCGCGGGCGCGGACGGTGATCGTCGACACCGCGGGCCGGCTGCAGATCGACGAGGAGCTCATGCGGGAGCTCGAGCGGATCAAGTCCGCCGTGAAGCCGCACGAGATCCTGCTGGTGGCCGACGGGATGACGGGCCAGGACGCCGTGCGCATCGCGCAGGGCTTCCACGAGGCGCTCGGCATCACCGGCGTGGTGCTCACCAAGATGGATGGCGATGCCCGCGGTGGCGCGGCGCTCTCCATCTACGGGGTGACGCAGGCGCCGATCAAGTTCGTCGGCGTGGGCGAGCGGATCGAGGCGCTGGAGCCGTTCCATCCCGACCGGATGGCGGGACGGATCCTCCAGCAGGGCGACATCCTCTCGCTGGTGGAGAAGGCGCAGGGCGCGGTCGACGAGCAGGAGGCCGAGCGGCTGGCGCGCAAGGCCGGGACGAAGAAGGGGCTCGACCTCGACGACTTCCTGGCGGCGATGCGGCAGATGCAGAAGCTCGGGCCGCTCAAGAACGTGCTCGGCATGCTGCCGGGGGTGAACCCGGCGATGCTCAAGCACGCCAACGTCGACGACAATCGCCTGCGGCACGTCGAGGCGATCGTGCTGTCGATGACGAAGCAGGAACGGAAGGACCCGTCGGTGATGAACGGGTCGCGCAGGGCCCGGGTGTCCCGCGGGTCGGGTCGCCCGGTGCAGGAGGTCAACCAGCTGCTCAAGCAGTTCGAGCAGATGAAGAAGCTGATGAAGCAGGGCGGCGGAAAGCGGGGGATGGGTCGTCCGATCGGCGGAATGCCCTTTCCCCGCTGAACCGCTCGAGGAGAGCACATCGCATGGCCGTACGGATTCGCCTGCGCCGCGAAGGGCGCAAGAAGCTGCCGATGTACCGGATCGTGATCGCCGACAAGGACGCGCCGCGTGACGGCCGCTTCATCGAGACGATCGGGACCTATCGGCCGAAGCAGCAGGCCGACAACGTCACGCTCGACGTCGAGAAGGCGCGCGAGTGGCTGGCCAAGGGCGCCACGCCCACCGAGACGGTGGCGGGGCTGCTCAAGAAGGCCGGCGTCTAACTCGCGATGACCGATGCCGCGGCCCCGATCGTGGTCGGCCGGGTCCGCAAGCCGCACGGGCTCAAGGGTGAGCTGGCGATCTTCCCGCTCACCGACGATCCCCAGGCGGTGTTCGTCCCGGGTCGCGCCCTGCAGGTGCTGACCATCGGCGGCGAGCGGGTGGGGGCGGTGACCCTCGAGGCGTCGCGCGGGTACCACCGCGAGTGGCTGCTGCGGTTCACCGACCACGCCGACCGCGACGCGGTGGAGGGGTACCGGCAGCACTTCCTCGCGGTCGACCGCGCGGAACTGCCGCCGCTCGACGACGGCGAGGTGTACCAGCAGGAGCTGGTGGGCTTCGCGGTCCGCGACGAGGCGGGCGCGGCGCTCGGGATCGTCTCGGCGGTGTACGAGCTGCCGGCCGGGGTGACGATCGAGGTGCAGGGCCCAAAGCGGGAGTTCCTGCTCCCGTTCCGGAGCGAGTACGTGATGGAGACCGACGGCAACGGACGCCGGCTGGTGGTGCGGGTCCCCGACGGCCTGCTCGACTGAGCGCGGCAATGCTCGAGGTCAACGTGGTGACGCTGTTTCCGGAGGTGATCGCGCCGTACCTGGCGGCGAGCATCCCCGGGCGCGCCGCGGCGGCGGGGAAGGTGCGCTACCGGACGGTCCAGCTGCGTGACTTCACGCACGACCGGCACCAGACGGTGGACGACTACCCGTTCGGCGGCGGGGCGGGGATGGTGCTCAAGCCCGGGCCGCTGGTGGAGGCGGTCGAGTCGCTGGGCGAGCGCACCGGCCCGGTGGTGGTGATGTCGGCGCGTGGGCGCCGCTTCGGCCACGACGATGCGGTGCGATGGTCGCTGGGGAGCCAGCTCACAATCGTGTGCGGCCACTACAAGGACATCGACCAGCGGGTGGTCGAGGTCCTGGGGGCCGAGGAGGTCTCGATCGGCGACTTCGTGCTCTCGGGGGGAGAGCCGGCCGCGCTCTGCGTGATCGACGCGGTGGTGCGACTCCTCCCCGGCGCGATCGGCGATCATGAGTCGGCCAGTTCCGACTCGCACTACGCGGGGTTGCTCAGTCCGCCCAGTTACACCCGGCCCGCGGAGTTCCGCGGGCACGCGGTGCCCGAGGTCCTGCTCTCGGGGAATCACGCGGCCATCGCCGCGTGGCGGCAGCAGGAGGCGGAGCGACTCACGAGGGAACGCCGACCCGACCTGTGGGCGGCGTTCACGGCAACGGAGCGCCACGATGGAGGCGCGAAGTCCTGACGCAGGAAGCGCGCGAACGCGCGGGAAGGAGGCTACCACGATGGGCATGGAACTGCTCGACCAGGTGACGCGCGAGGGGCTGCGCGACGACATTCCGGCGTTCGATGCGGGCGACACCGTCAAGGTGATGGTGCGCGTGCGCGAGGGCGACAAGACGCGCCTGCAGGCGTTCGAGGGCGTGGTGATCGCCCGCCGCGGCGCCGGCATCAGCGAGACCTTCACCGTGCGCAAGGTGTCCGCCGGCGTCGGCGTCGAGCGGGTGTTCCCGCTCCACTCTCCGGTGTGGGCCAGCATGGAGATCGTCCGCCGCGGCCGCGTCCGCCGCGCCAAGCTCTACTACCTGCGCAAGCTGTCGGGCAAGGCGGCCCGGATCCGCGAGAAGCGCGACAAGTAGGCGTGAGTCGTGAGTCGTGAGTCGTGAGACGTGAGGGGGCCCCGGCGGATGCCGGGGCCCTTTTCGCACTCCACCACGCCGGGCGGACCGGTTCAGGGTACGACGACGATGGTGCCCTCCCAGTACGTCTCCGGATCCCAGTACTCGTACACGCCGACCACGTCGAACCTCGCCGTGACGACTGAGGGGTTGCCATAGGGAAACTCCCCACCGCCGGTGACACCTGTCATTGGCGCGATGGCCACGCCGTGAATCTCGTAGTCGAACGGCTGGAGCCGCCATGTCACCAGCGCGCCCACGGGAATGGTGTCCACGGCGGGAAACGAGCCGTTCTGGAGGCTCCGGAACCCCCCGGCCGATGGGTCGAGAACCACCCGGTACTCGGGTGGCCCGACGACCACCAGGTGCGTCGCGGGCGCTGCCCCGCCCAGCACGCCGACCTGCAGCTCGACCGGCCCGAGGACTCCGGTCGGGACCACCGCGCCACGCGCAGTCGTTTCCGTCGGCCCGAGCGACTCCGGCCCGGTGAGGTGCAGCGCGTCGCCGATGCTCGACCAACTGAGCCGCGCCCCTCCCGCGCGATTGCCGTGGAGATCCGTGACCTCGACGTACACCGGGGTGGGGTCGCGCCAGTTCACCGCGAGCGACTGCGGCGCATTGGAGAAGCGCACCAGTGCTGCCGGTCCCGGGTGGGCGGTCACCTCGTAGCTCAGGCTCACGCCCGGCGCACCCCGCACCGTCGCGCGAGCCGCATAACCACCCGCCTTGGTGCCGGTCGTCAACCGGGTCTCGGCGATTCCGCTGGCGTTGGTCATCGAGATGCTGGGAGCGAGCGCGGCGGCACTTGACCAGGTAACCGGCACCCCAGCCACGGCCGCTCCCGTGAGGGCGCTGCGCACGTGGATCAGGAGCGAGACGCTGCCGGTGACCACCACACCTTGACTCTGTGTCGAGCCGACGAGCGTGGGGATCACCCGCTCCCAGGCCCTCGCGCGAAACTCGGCGCGCAGGTCCGGCTGGTTGGTGAGGGATGCCACTGCCCGCCATTCACCGGGTTCCACGCCGAGTTGCCAGCGCGCGCGCGCGACACCGGTCACGTCCGTCCAGGATGTCTGCCAGGCAATCCGGCCGGATTCGCTCGACCACGTGACCGGCTCGCCCACCACTGGTGCTCCGTCGCGAGTGAGCCGAACCGCGAGCGTTGTGGGGAGGAGGTCGCCGGTGACCGCCTCCTGCGTCTCCGAGCCGTTCACGATGGTGAGCATGATCGGCGAAGGGGGTGGATCCGGTGCGACGGGCTGGGCGGGATCACAGCCAGCGAGCGACGACATCGTGAGCAGCGCCGTGATGAGCCGGAGCGCCACTCCATCAGGGTTGAACGAGCCTGTTGTCGGCGTCATGGCATCACCACCACGGTACCGGTCGCGCTGGAGAGATCGTCGACGTAGGTGTAGGTCCCGGCAACCAGGATGTCGGTCGAGAACATGCTGGGAAATCCGTATGGCAACGACCCTGGGGGGATTGTCCCGGGTCCTCCCGAGAACCGGATCGTGTGGTCCTCGTAGTCGTAGGGAGTGAGCCACCAGCGCAGCCGGGTTCCCGCCGTGACGGTGTCGATGGCCGGGCTGGTGCCGTTCCGCGCGCTGACGAACCGATAGGTGCCTTCGGAGGCGAGCTGGACCATCCGGTAGTCGGGCACGGCCACGATATCGTGGCTGTACGAGGCGCCGGTGCTGGGTAGGCTCACCCGCACGCGACTGGTTCCGGGAAGGCCGGTGGCGCGGAATTCGGCGCGTCCCTGGGCGGTGTGGGGTCCCGTCCCGACGCCGTGCAGCGCGATGCCTTCACCCTCGACCGTCCATTCAATCGGACCCGGGGTCAGGTTGTCATACGCATCCTTGGCGTATGCATCGGCCACGATCGGAATGACCCAGTCGGTGCCGACGGTGTCGATGATCCGAAGCAGCGTCAGGCTCGCTGCCGGTCCCGGTGTGCTGTTGATGCGGATCGGCGGAGCGCCGGGGCCTCCCCGAACGGTGGCGTGCGCCTCGTTGGGGCCGACTCGCGTCCGAAGGGTCCAACGGGTGACGGCGAACCCGTCGGCATCGGTCACCGCGTTTCCGGGGTTGAACCCACCGTCTCCGCTCCAGCTCACCGGAACACCGGCGCGGGGCCGGTTATCGAAGTCCCCGACGGCCTGCACCCGGAGGGTGACCTCGGTCGCCACCGGAGCGCTGCTGCCGGCGAGGAGCGCCACGTGGCTGACGCGAACCCGGGGCCAGGCGGTCGCGCTGAGGGTGACGGTGGCTTGTGGCCGTGACGTGATCCAGAACCGCGCGCGTTGGATGCCGTCCTGCGCACCGAGGACCCACCTGGCCCGCGCATTCCCGGATGGGTCCGTGACCGGATCAAGGGTGCCGATCAAGCCGTCGCTCGTGGCCCAACCGACGGAGAGGCCCGCGACCGGCTCCCCACCGCTCGTCACCTTGACCACCAGCAGTCTCGGCAACGCATCGCCGGCAAGGGCGCTCTGGCCGTCGCTGCCGGACGCGATGGTGAGCAGGAGTGGTTGGTCGGGTGCCTGGCCGGGATCCGTCGGTCCGTCGGGAACTCCAACCGGGGGCACTCCGCACCCGACGAGGGTCGAGAGCAGCAGCGGGGGGATCAGGCGCGGCAACATGGGGGGCTCCTGTCAGGTCAGGAAGTGCGGGGGACACTCGAACCACCAAGGAATCCGCCCGGCGTTTCCCGACCGTGCCGCCGCCGTGAGTTTGTGTAACAACCCGGGGCTGGCGCCGCGCCGAGGCGGGCGGCATGATATGGCGCCGTCCCTTGGCCGGCCGAGTCGACCCCCGAGGCGCCCATGATCGAGTTCCGGATGCTTGGTCAGGTCGACCTGAGGGACCCGGCCGGGGTTGTCCTCGCGGAGGTGCTGCGCCTCCCCAAGCGCATCGCCATCCTTGCCTATCTCGCCTCCCCCATGCCGGGAACCTGGCATCGCCGGGACACCCTGCTCGCGATCTTCTGGCCCGAGCGGGATCAGCTGCACGCCCGCACCGCACTCCGCAACGCGATCTACACCCTGCGCCAGCACCTGGGTGACGATGTCATCGTTTCGCGAGGTGACGAGGAACTCGCCATCGACCCGGCGCGGCTCCGCACGGACCTCGCCGACGTCCGTGCCGCGCTCATGCGCGGCGACGCCGTCGCCGCGCTCGCTGCCTGCGGCGGGGATTTGCTGCCGGGATTCCACGCCATGGGTGCCCCGGGATTCGAGCACTGGCTCGATGCCGAGCGGGAGCGACTCCGCGCAACGGTGACCGAGGCGGGACGCGCGCAGGCCGCGGCACTGGCGGAGCGCGGGGATCTCAATGCGGCAATCGGTATCGTTCGCCGGGTGCTCGAGATCGCCCCGCAGGACGAACGGGCCGTCCGCATGCTCATCGCCTGGCACGGCGACTCCGGGGACCGAGCCGCCGGGCTTCGAGCGTTCGAGGAATACCGGGCGTTCCTCGCCCGGGAGTTCGAGACCACCCCTTCGGCGGAGACGGTGGCCGCCGCGGCGCGGCTTCGCGAGCCGGTGGAGGCAGCGGTTGCTTCCGAGTCGCCGGAACGACACCGCGGGCCTGTCGCGCTGCCGAGGGAGGCACTTCCACCGCCGTCGCCTGCGCGACGCGTGCCGATGCTGATGCTGAGCGCGGTGGCCGTTGGTGTGATCGCGCTCGCGCTCGCCCTGGGACGGTGGCAGCACCGGAGCCAGGTCACGCCGGAGATCGGCGCCTCGGTGCCGGTGACTTCCGATCCCGGCCTGCAAGTGGAGCCCGCCATCTCCCCCAACGGACGGCTCGTGGCCTATGCCGCGGGAACGGTGCTCGATCTCCGCATCCACGTGGTGCGGCTCGAGGGTGGCGATCCCTGGTCGCTCACGCGCGATCCGGTGGGGTTCGAGCAGATGCCACGATGGTCACCCGACGGCGACGCCATCGTCTTTCTCGGCGGCGATCATGCCTATCTCGCCCCGGCGGTCGGTGGTGAGGCGCGTCGCGTGGCCGAGGGGGGGCCGGGCGAGGATGCGATCCGTTCGGCCAGCTGGTCACCGGGTGGTGATTCCATCGCGGTCGTCCGGAGGGATTCGCTGCTCGTGGTGCCGCGCGATGGGACTGGCTACCGGTTCGTCGGCCGCGGGGTGCAGATCCACAGCTGCACCTGGTCGCCCACCGGAGAGTGGATCGCGTGCGTTGCCGGCAACTGGGTCGGGATGATGCCGGGTCCGCTCTTCGGCAACCGCGGCACGAGTGCGATCGTGCTGTTCCCGGCAACGGGCGGCCCGGCACGCGATGTCACCGGGCACGGACACGAGCATCGTTCACCGGCATGGTCCGACGACGGGCGCACGCTGTGGATCCTGTCCGATCGCCTTGGCCAGTTCGAGGCGTTCGAGGGAAGGGTCACCCGCAAGGGGGAGCTGCGCGGGGAATGGCGGCGCGTGGGACTCGAGGCCGAATTCCTCTCCCGGGCCGGTGACCGCATCGCCTACGCCGTGGCGAGCCGCCGGGCCAACGTGCATTCGCTTCCCGCGGATCCGAGGGCACTGCAGGGGCTCGATGCGGCCCGCGAGGAGACCCGCGGCAGCCAGATCGTCGAGGTGGTCCGGGTCTCTCCCGACGGCCGATGGCTGCTCTTCGACAGCAACGCGCAAGGCAGCTCGGATATCTACCGGCGCCCGATCAGCGGCGGTCGCACCGAACGGCTGACCGACGATCCGCGCGAGGAGTTCGCCGTCGACCAATCACCCGACGGACAGTTGATCGCCTATCACCGCTGGGACAACTCCGTCCGACGCGTCAAGATCCGCCGACTCGCCGATGGTGCCGTCTCCGAGCCGGTTCCCCGGCCGGGCGATCAGGGGGTGCCGCGGTGGTCACCCGACGGTACCCGCCTGGTGTACTGGGATCACGGCTACGAGCCCGGTGCCGTCGAGATGCTCGCCGCCGACGGTTCGGACGGGTGGCGGAGGGTCTGGCGCCTCGACGGCGTGCAGCTCCCCGCGTGGCGTCCCGATGGTCACGCGATCGGCGTGGTCCGAGCCGACGGTGCGGTCTGGTTGATCCCGAGTGACTCCGGCGCTCCACAGGTGCTCCACGCGCCATCCGACGCCGACGATGCCGCGATCATCACCTTCCTGGCCTGGGATCCTGCCCGCCCCCTGCTCTGGGTGCTCGGGCACGACCGCCGCAACCGGAGTGCAATCTGGGTCATGCCGGCGCAGGGTGGCCCGGTGCGCAAGGTGGTCGACCTCATGGATTCCTCCGGCAGGGAGAACGGTCCGACCATTGCCACGGATGGAGTGCGCCTGTACTTCACGCTCGAGGAGCGCGTGAGCAACGTCCGCTGGACGCGACTGCTCACTCGCTAGCGCTGGCGGCCACTCCCGGCAGGCCGCATCTTCATCCCAACCCTCCCACCCGGGATCACCCGATCCGTGACCGCTCCCACCCGCCGGTTCCCGCTTGCCGGGCTGTTCGGCCTCGGCTTCGCCACCAACTTCCTCGACGCCCTCGGTGTCGGCTCCTTCGCCACCACCACGGCGGCGATGAAGCTCGGCCGGCTCACCGATGACGCCAACATCCCCGGCACCCTCAACGTCGGCCACGCGCTGCCGACGATCCTGCAAGCGGCGATCTTCCTCACCATCATCCGGGTGGACGCGATCACCATGGCGCTGATGGTTGCCGCCGCCGCCACCGGGGCCTACGTCGGCGCCGGCCGGGTGTCGCGCTGGCCGCGCCGCGCGATCCAGCTGGGGATGGCGATCGCGCTGCTGGTCACCGCAGCGATCATCACCCTGCGGCAGCTCGAGGTGTTCCCGTCGGGCGGCGAAGCGATCGGGCTCGCCGGTCTGGCGCTGCTGCTCGCCGTCGCCGCCAGCGCCGTGATCGGCGCGCTCATTTCGCTCGGCATCGGCAACTACGCCCCCACCATGGCGGTCACCTACCTTCTCGGGATGTCGCCGCGCGCGGTGTTCCCGATCATGGCCACCTCGGCGGCGCTGATGCTGCCGCTCGCCGCCTGGCGCTTCTACCGCTCCGGTCGCTTCGATCACTGGATCGCGATCGGACTCGCGCTCGGCGGCATTCCCGGGGTGCTGGTGGCGGCCTTCATCGTCAAGGAGCTCGACGTGACGCTGCTCCTCTGGGTGGTGGTGGGGGTGCTGCTCTACACGTCGGCGATGCTCTACCGCGCCTCGCGCACCGAACAGGAGGCCGCTTCGTGAAGATTCGCGCCATCCGCGCCCACCAGGTCGACCTCCCGCTGCACGAGGGGAGCTACAAGTGGTCGGGCGGCAACGCCGTGGCGGTGTTCGATGCCACGGTGGTTGCGGTCGAGACCGACAGCGGCCTCACCGGCTGGGGCGAGGTCTGCCCGCTCGGGCCCGCCTACCTCCCCGCCTATGCCGCCGGCGCACGCACCGGCATCGCCGAGCTCGCACCGTCGCTGCTCGGCGCCGACCCGCTGGCACTCGACCGGCTCAACGACCGGATGGACGCGGCGATGCGCGGCCACCCCTACGTCAAGTCGGCCATCGACATGGCGTGCTGGGACCTGCTCGGCCAGTCTACTGGTCTGCCGGTGGCCACGCTGCTCGGCGGGCACGTGGGCGAGGACTTCGTGCTCTACCGCGCCATCTCGCAGGAGTCGCCGGAGGCGATGGCCGCCCGCGTGGCCGGCTACCGCGCCGAGGGGTACCGCCGCTTCCAGCTCAAGGTGGGCGGCGATCCCGACACCGACATCGTTCGGATCCGCGCCGCGGCGGCTGAACTGGAGCCGGGCGACGTGCTGATCGCCGACGCCAATACCGGCTGGACCCAGCACGAAGCGATCCGGGTGGCGAGCGCCGTGCGCGACATCGACGTGTACATCGAGCAGCCGTGCCGCAGCTACGAGGAGTGCCTCGCGGTGCGCCAGCACACCGACCGGCCGTTCGTGCTCGACGAGGTGATCGACGGGATCGCCATGGTGCAGCGCGGCCTCGCCGACCGCGCGATGGACGTGATCAACCTGAAGATCAGCAAGGTCGGCGGCCTCACCCGCGCGCGGCAGGTGCGCGACCTCTGCGTGGCGAGCGGCATCGCGATGACCATCGAGGACACCTGGGGCGGCGACATCGTGACCGCCGCGATCGCGCACCTCGCGCACAGCACGCCCGCGCAACTGCTCTTCACGGCCACGGATTTCAATTCGTACGTGACCGTGTCGATTGCCGAGGGCGCGCCGCAGCGCACGCACGGCCGTCTCGCCGCGTCGCGAGAACCGGGACTCGGTATCAAGCCGCGGATGGAGGTCCTGGGGGAGCCGGTGGTCGTCGTGAACTGATGGGAGGTTGTCTGTCACCCCGAGCGAGCGAGGGGGCGGAGCTTGCCCATCAGGTTCCGCCCCCTCGCTGCGCTCGGGGTGACATTTCTCCGCTCTCCGCTCCCCCCTGACTACCTTCCGTCATGCCACCCGCCATCCTCCACCACGAACGCCTCGCCTGGGCGACTGACCGGCTACTGATCGGCGTGGACGAGGTGGGGCGGGGGCCGCTGGCAGGGCCGGTCGTGGCGGCGGCGGTGGTCTTTCCCGCCGGACACGACCCGCTCGCGGGTGTACGCGATTCCAAGGCGATCAAGGCAGGTGCCGAGCGTGCGCTGCTGGTGGAGGCGATCCGCGCCGCCGCCCTGGCGTGGGGCCTCGGTGCCGCGAGCGTGCGCGAGATCGCCCGCCACAACATCCGCGTCGCCACCGCGATCGCGATGCGGCGCGCGCTGGCCCGCTGCCGCCACCGGCTCGGCCCCGCCGCAGCGACGGTCTGCATCGACGGATTGCCGATGCGCGAACTCGGCGAGCCGCATCAGGCCCTCGTCGGTGGTGACGCGCAGTGCCACGCGATCGCCGCCGCGTCGATCCTGGCCAAGGTGGCGCGTGACCGGCTGATGACGCGCCTCGCCGATCGGCGACCTGGATACGGCTGGGAGACCAACGCCGGCTACGCGACGCAGCACCACATCGCCGCCCTCCGCGCCCAGGGGCTCACCCCCCACCATCGCGTCACCTTCTGCGACACTGCCCTCGGTCAGCGCGAGCTGTCGCTGTGACCACCGCCCTCGGCTACCAGCCGTACCGCCCGCGCAACACCCGCTTCGTGGGCGTGGTGCAGCTCGACGGCTTCCGCCTCAAGCACTACGCGATCGTGCACGGCAAGGGGAAGTTCAAGGCCGAGCGGTTCGAGTCGGGCGTGGCGATCGCGCTCGACACGCTGCCGCGCCCGGCCGTCACGCCGGTGCGACCCGGCGTGGGCCTGCTGATCACGCACCAGGGCAACGGTGCGGACTATGTGGTGGTGGCCTGGTGGGACCGTGAGAACGAGCTGCCGATCCGGGTGATCGTCAACGACGGCAACGGCTGGCGCGCCGCCACCGGCACCGAGTCGGTCTGCGTGTGGGACCTCGAGGTGTTCTGGCATGAGCGCCAGGCGTACGTCGCGACGGTGCTCGATCCCGACGCCGAGGAGCCGCTGCAGGCATACCTGGAAACGGTGACGGGGGAGGGGTGACGGGTGACTGGGGACGGGGTAAGCGTGAAGGGTGAAGGGTGAAGGGGAAGGCCGCTTCAACTCGGATGCGCCTTCCCCGTCCCCTGTCCCCCGTCACGACTCTGCTTCTGTCCACCCCTTGCCCCGCACGACCCGGCCGGGAAGTGCGCCTGTGTGTTCGCCGTCCCGCAGCACCTGCACGCCGTTGACGAACACGTGCGCCACGCCGGTCGCGTACTGGTGCGGATCCTCGAAGGTGGCGTGGTCGATGATGGTGGCGGGATCGAACACGACCACGTCGGCGAACATCCCTTCGGCGAGCCGACCGCGATCGGCGATGCCGAGATTGTCGGCGGGGAATGACGTGAGCCGCCGGATCGCCTCCTCCAGCGGGATGACCTGTTCCTCCCTCACATACTTGCCGAGCAGCCTGGCGAAGTTGCCGTAGGCGCGTGGGTGGGTGCCGTTGTTTGTGAACGGCGGTTCCGTGGTCATGCTGCCGCCATCGGAGTCGAATGCCATCCACGGCAGCGCCACCTGGCGCACCACGTTCTCGTCGGACATCAGGAAGTAGACCACCTGCACGCGGCTGCCATCGGCGATCACCAGGTCGATGGCGGTGTCCCAAGGGTCGGTGCCGCGCTCGGCGGCGACGTCGGCCAGGGTCCGACCGATGTACCGACGCAGCGAGTCGCTGCGGAAACCCACCAGCAGCGTCCCCTCGGCACCTGCCCCCTGCATGAGGTTCTCCCAGTCGTCCTGGGTGGCCTGCATCTCGGCCTTCACGCGGCGCCGGGTGGCGGGATCGCGGAGCCGCTCCGCCCAGGCATCGTAGCCGCCGGCCTGGACCCAGAGCGGCATCGCCGCATCGAGGCCGGTCGATCCGGCAGTGTAGAGGTACATGTCGGCGGTGATGCGCAGGCCCTCGGCGCGCGCCGCCTCCACGCGCGCGATCACCGAGTCCAGCTTGTGCCAGTTGCGCTCGCCGGCGGCCTTGAGGTGGTAGATCTCCGCAGGCGCATTGGCCTCGCGGGCGATGGTGATCAGCTCGTCCACCGCCTCGAGCAGCCGGGTGCCTTCGCTCCGCATGTGCGAGATGTACATCCCGCCGTGGCGACCGGCCTCCTCGGCCAGCGCGATCAGTTCGGCCGTCTCTGCGAAGCCCGCCGGCGGATAGATGAGCGAGCTGCCGACGCCGACCGCGCCTTCCTGCATTGCCACGCGGACCAGTTGTCGCATCCGTTCCAGTGCCGCGCTGTCGGGCTGGACGTCATCCTCGCCGAGTTCGTGGATCCGCACCGTGGTGGCGCCGACGAACGAGGCGACGTTGGTGGCCACGCCCTTGCGCTCGAGGAACTCGAGATACTCGCCGAGCGTGGTCCACGGGACCTCGAGCGCACCGCCGAGCAGCTCGGCGGCACGGGCCGCGTCGGCCACCTCGGCGACGAACCGCCCGAGGAACTCCGCCTTCAGCGCGTCGTTGAGTGGTCCCATGGCGGTGCCCTCGCCGAGCACCTCGAGGGTGACGCCTTGGCGAATGTCGCCCTGGGAACGGCCATCGATGATCAGGTCGGTCACGGCCCAGGACAGCATGTTGATGAATCCCGGGGCCACGGCGAGCCCGCTGGCGTCGATCTCCTGCCGCCCGGTGGCACCACCCAGGTCTCCCACCGCGACGATCCGGTCACCGCGAATCGCCAGGTCGCCCACGCTCGGAGCGGCACCGGAGCCGTCGTAGATCGTCCCGCCACGGACGATCACGTCGTACTCCGGGGTGCCGCCGCAGGCGGCGAGGAAGAGCAGGAGGGCGGTGGCGCGGAGTGCGGAAGGCATCAGGAGTCCCGGGACGGAGGATTCCACAAGCTACAGCGAAGCCGTGGGACCGGGGGTCCGCGGCCGTCGCCGCCCGCCTATGTTTGGGCCATGCTTTCCACCCTGCTCCTGCTCGCCCAGGTCTCGGCCACGGCAACTGCAGCCCAGCCGATCGACACCATCGTCCATCCGGCCTGGACGCCCCACCGTGTCTACGATGCCGACCGCGGGCGCTGGAGCGACCTCGAGTCGCTCGCCGCCGAGGCGGCGCGGCACGACGTGGTGTTCTTCGGCGAGCAGCACGACGATCCGGGCACGCACGCGATCCAGCGTGCGCTCCTCGAGGCGATCGCGCGCCGCCGGCCGGCGATCCTGTCACTGGAAATGTTCGAGCGCGACGTGCAACCGCTGGTGGATGGCTACCTCGCCGGCCGGTTGCCGGAGGACTCGCTCCTCGCCGCAGGCCGGCCGTGGCCGCGCTATCGCACCGACTACCGACCCGCAGTGGAGTGGGCGCGAGCGCAGGGGTGGCCGGTGATCGCCGCCAACATCCCGCGGCCGATCGCCAGTGCCGTCGCCCGTGGCGGACTCGGCGTGATCGACACGCTCGGTGAACGCCGCGCTTTGGTTGCTGCCGAGGTTTCCTGTCCGCGCAACGAGTACTTCAAGCGATTCGCGGAAACGATGAAGGGACACGTCCCCGGCGACAGCGAGGCCGCCAAGGACGCCGCGTTGGAGCGGTACTACCAGGCGCAGTGCGTGAAGGACGAGACGATGGCGGAGTCGATCGTGCGGGCGCGCGCCAGCGTCGGCGGCTCGGCGCTGGTGGTGCACCTCAACGGTGCGTTCCATTCCAACTACGGGCTGGGCACCGCCGAGCGGGTGAAGCGCCGGAGTCCCAAGGCCAAGCTGCTGGTGATCACGGCGATTCCGGTCGCCGACCTCGATGCCGTCAAGCCATCGGGCGATGAGCGGAAGCAGGGTGCGTGGCTGGTGTACACGCTGCGGCCGACGGCCGACAGCCTGGCATCGCGCTGACGGCTACTCCCGGAACCACTCCAGCACTTCGTCCACCCAGCCGTTGCCGCTGCCGGTCTCCACCACGCGCAGTCCCGGCTGGACCTTGCGCAGCGCGTTGGCATTGAGCCCCCGCGCCGGGTCATCCTGCCCCGGAAGCGCGTTCATCACCACGCCGAGATAGCGGGCGCCGGAGAAGTCGAGCATCCCCAGGGTGAGCAGGGTGTGGTTCACCGTGCCGAGGCGGTCCGCGGCGACGACCAGCACCGGGGCACGGTGCCGGAGTGCGACGTCGAGCAGGTTGCGCCGCCAGGTGAACGGCGAGAAGAGCCCGCCGGCCCCCTCGACAATGGTGACCTTGGCGCCCTGGACGATGGCGGCCATCTCCTGCTCGACCACGTTGATGTCGAGCGGGCGCTGCTCGAGATCCGCGGCTTCGGACGGCGCAACGGCGGTGCGGTAGCGGCGGAGGGCGTGGCGCGGCGCATCCTGTCCGGCAGCGGTCGCGAGCCGCGCGCCGTCCTCGTCGTCGGTGGGCTCGACCGGC
Source organism: uncultured Gemmatimonadota bacterium (assembly GCA_937961295.1). GTDB lineage: Bacteria > Gemmatimonadota > Gemmatimonadetes > Gemmatimonadales > GWC2-71-9 > Palsa-1233. The sequence continues at coordinate 2,787 of CALGOK010000032.1, read as the reverse complement.
GTGCCGGTCTCCACGAGCTTGACCGTGCGCACGTTGATGTCACGTGCGCGCAGCTCCTCCGCGAGGCGGCAACCGACCCAGGTCTTGCCGACGCCGGTGTCGGTGCCGGTGATGACGACGATTCTTCCCAACGGCTCCTCGGGAACGGACGCAGGGTTGTCGGCGGGGCGGGCCGGATCCGGTCCGGCGCCTCCTCGTCGTACCGCAGCGCCCGTGCCGGGTTCCCGGGGTGCGGCCGCCGCGGCCTGGGCTATGTTTCCCGCGGGGGTGTAGCTCAGCTGGCAGAGCAACCGGCTTTTAACCGGCAGGTCGTGGGTTCGAGCCCCACCGCCCCCACTCGGACCTCCCCCGAGACCTCCCCCATGTCCCACCACTCAGGACTCACTTCCCCCCATGCCTGCCACCATCTGGATCAACGGCACGTTCCACGATCGCGCCAGCGCGACGGTTTCGGTGTACGACCACGGCCTGCTCTACGGCGATGGCGTGTTCGAGGGGATGCGCACCTACAACGGCCGCGTGTTTCGGCTGCGCGCTCACCTCGAGCGGCTGGTCGATTCGGCCAAGGCGATCGCGCTCGAGGTGCCGATCGGGATCGACGAGCTGGCGGAGGTGACCAACGCGGTGGTGGCGCGGGCGGCGTTTCCGGAAGCGTACCTCCGCCACATCGTCACGCGCGGCCAGGGCGACCTCGGGATCGACGCACGGCGTTGCCGCGATCCGCAGGTGATCATCATCTGTGACGAGCTCAAGATGTTCCCGCGCGAGAAGCTGGAGGCAGGACTGCGTGTGGTGACGGCGGGGACGCCCACGCCGCACCGCGAGGCGGTGTCGCCGCGCGTCAAGTCGCTCAACTACCTCGCGCACGTGATGGCCAAGTACGAGGGCGGCACCGCCGGCGCCGATGAAGTGCTGATGCTCGACTCGGCGGGACACGTGGCGGAGGCGTCGGGACAGAACCTGTTCGTGGTGACGCACGGCGTGCTGCGCACGCCACCGCCGAGCGCCGGGATCCTCAAGGGAATCACCCGCGATGCGGTGCTCGAACTCGCCGAGTCGCTCGGCATCCCGGCGCGCGAGGAGATCCTCAACCGCTACGACGTGTACACCGCCGACGAAGTGTTCCTGACCGGCACCGCGACCGAGCTGGTCCCGGTGAGCGAGGTGGACGCGCGGCCGATCGGGACGGGCAAGCCGGGGCCGGTGACGGGGCGGTTGCTGGAGGCGTTTAACCGGCTGGTCCGGGAGGGGTGAGGGCGGGTGGTCCCCGCAGGCGCACCCCTCGGGGTGCGCGATGTCGCCATCGCGCGCCGTGAACGGCGCGCCTGCGGTCGCTCGGTTCCGGCCCTTCACTTGCCAGATGAGCCGGCCGAACCTAACTATAGGTGGTTGATCCTCTTGCGGTTGCCGCGCGTCCCCCCGGCGCGGCCCCATCATCCTGTTGCCCTGTTGGAGCCCATGGCCTGGCGAACCCTGGCGCTCGATGACCGAGAGTGGACCGTGTCGGTTGCCGCGGAGCGGTGTGCCGGCTCGGACGACTGGACCCTGGTGGCGGCGTTCCGCTCGCGGATGCCCGACGCCAGGCGGCTCTGGGTGCCCCTCGAGATCTCCTCGCCCTCCAAGGCCGCGCTCTTCGCGCGGGCCGACTCGCTCAGCCAGGACGACCTGGCCTCGGTGCTGCGCCGCCGCCTGCTGGTGGCCTGACGCAACCGGGCGGCCCGATCGTGCATCCTACCAACGACAATCTGGTTCAGCGCGGGCGGCGGGCGGCCGATCCTCGACCTGACACCCCCCGAGCTCCCGGAGACTGCCGCATGCCCCGTTGGCACGTCCTGGTCCTGCTGCTGGCCGCGGCTGGCTGCGGCCAGCTGCAGGTCGATCCCTCCAGCGCACCGGCTGCGACTCCCGCGCGCGATCCCGCCGTGACGCCGGCGACGGGACAGCCGCAGGCGAACACCCGCCGGGGACGGCGGCCGCAGGCGGTGGCCGACTCCGCCGCCGATGCGCGCGCGCTCGATTCGCTGCAGCAGCTCGCCGCGACCGCCTCGATGCCGGAGCTCGAGATCGGCGCCGATGCGGAGCCGATCTGGGACCTCGACGTGGCGACGTTCGCCTCGCACCCGCGGGTGCAGTACTACCTCGACTACTTCACCGGGCGGGGTGCGGAGCGCTTCCAGGTGTGGCTCGACCGGATGCCGCGCTTCGAGGCGTTCGCTCGGCAGCGGCTGCAGGAGCAGGGGCTTCCCGGCGACCTGGTGTATCTCGCGCTGATCGAGTCGGGGTTCTCGCCGATCGCGGTGAGCCGCGCGCGCGCGGTGGGGATGTGGCAGTTCATGTCGGCCACCGGCAAGGGCTACGGCCTGCGCGTTGATGCGTGGGTCGACGAGCGCCGCGACCCGATCAAGGCCACCGACGCGGCGGCGCGCCACCTGCGCGACCTCACCGATCGATTCGGCTCGCATTTCCTCGCGGCCGCCGCGTACAATGGCGGCGCCGGTCGCGTCGGTCGCGGGGTGACCCGGCTCACCGCGCTGCAGCAGGGCGCCGGCGACGCGGCGATCGATCCGGCCAGCGACGAGATGTTCTTCGAGCTGGCGGAGTCGCGCCACATCTACCAGGAGACCAAGGACTACGTCCCCAAGCTGATCGCCGCGGCGCTGGTGGCCAAGGCGCCCGAGCGCTACGGCTTCGAGCGCGGCGAGGACGTGGAACCGTGGCCCCATGACAGCGTGCTCGTGCACGGCGGCACCGGGCTCGACCTGGTCGCCGAGCTGGCGGATACCACCC
>CALGOK010000031.1 GCA_937961295.1 uncultured Gemmatimonadota bacterium | reverse complement strand
GTGAGCGCGAGGGTCACCGCGGTGAGGCCGTTGAGGCGGTAGAACGAGCCGCGGCGGTCCTCTTCGGGCCTGATCGCGGCGATCTCGCCGAGCGCGTGCACCTTGCCGGCGGCGCCGGTGATCGGCAGCCGGCCGAGGTCCTCGATCCGTGCCGGGGCATCGCGCACCACCACGCTGCGTTCCGAGGCGCCGAGTCGCTCGGCGCCGATCACGTCGATGATGCGCGCGGTGCCGAGCGCCTGCTGGATCTGTGACGGGTCGATGCCGAGCTGGCGGAGTCGCGTTGCGTCGTAGGTGATCACCACGCCGTTCTGCGCCTCGCCCCGCACGTCGTAACCGGCGATCCCCTTGAGCGCGGCGAAGCGCGGCACCACGATGTCATTGGTGATCTGCGACAGCGCGCCCGGGGTGTACGGCCCGGTGATGTTGATCTCCAGCAGCGGCGCCTCGGCGAGGTCCTCGGGGACGTACTGTCCCACGCGGAGCGTCTGCTGGGCGCGCTGCGGCAGGTCGGGGCGCAGCGCCTCCATCCGCTCGAGGATCGCCAGCCGGGTCATCGTGGCGTCGGCCTCGGGATCGAGCTCCACCTGGATCGAGGCGCTCCCCTCGCGCGACGTCGACTCGATGGTGCGCACGCCGCGCACCCCCTGGATCGCCGCCTCGATCGGCGACGTGATGTAGGTCTCCACCAGCTCCGGCGCGGCGAAGGTCCACGCCGCGGAGACGCTGATGATCGGGGTGTCGACGCGCGTCTTGGTGGCGAGCGGCAGCCGCGCGAACGACACCGCGCCGGCCACGATGATCCCCGCGGCGAGCGACCATATCACGGCCGGGCGGCCTGCGGCCCAGCGGATCATCCCGCGGCCCTCGCCTTGCGATCCTTGCGGCGTTCCACCACGGCGTAGGCGGTGGGGAGCAGGAAGAAGGTCACCAGCAATGCCGTGACCGAGCCACCGATCACCGCCGCGGCGAGCGGCTGGTAGAGCTCGCCGCCGCTCCCCCAGCCGAACACCAGCGGCAGCACGCCGGTGATGGTGGTGAGCAGCGTCATGGTGATGGCGCGGAGCCGCTGGCGGCCGCCGAGCTTGACCGCTTCGTCGACCGGATGGCCCGCCTCGCGGAAGCGCTGGATGGCGTCGAGCTTGACCACCGCCTCGTTGTCGGCCATGCCGATCATCACCACGATGCCGATCAGCGACACCGCGTTGAGCGACTGGCCGGTGACCCAGAGCGCGATGATTCCGCCAATGGCGGCGAGCGGCACCGTGAGCATCACCAGCAGCGGCGTGGTGAACGACGCGAACTCGCCGGCCAGCACCAGGAACACCAGCGCGGCGGCGAGGATGCCGACGAGTGCCAGCTGCGACGAGGTGCGGCGCTGCTCCTCGTCGGCGCCGGACACTTGCCAGCGCACGCCGGGGACGCCGAAGTCCATCGACTCCATTGCCCCGTACACTTCCTCGGAGGCGCGCGCGGTGCCGCCCTCCTCGACCACCGCCTCGACCACGTGGACCGGGCGCTGGTTGACCCGCACCACCTCGATCGGGGCGCGCCGCTCGTGCACGTTGACCAGCTGCCCCACGGGCACGCCCTGCACCGGCGTGGCGAGGGCGGTGGCCAGGTCCTCGTTGGCGGCGCCGGCGTAGCGCACCTGGATCGGCGTGCGGCGGTCGGTCTCGCGCAGCTCGGTGGCCTCGACGCCGCCGAGCGATCCCTTGAGCGCGTTGATCACCACCTGCGGCGTGAGTCCCATCTGCGCCAGCCGGTCGCGTCGCAGCGTGAGTTCCACCACCGGCGTCGCCTCGGCGAACGCGTCGCGGATGTCGGCGAGTCCCGCGATGTCGCGCAGCCGTCCGCGCACCCGCTCGGCGGCGATGGCGCCATCCTCGCGCTTCACCGTGGACACTTCGACGCGCACGATGCGGCCCTCGCGGCCGATCAGCGAGCCGAACTCCGACTGGCCGGCGAGGTCGAGCGCCAGCGTGCCGGCGGCGGAGAGGTCGGGGAGGCCGCGGCGGAGCGCGTCGGCGAACTCCGGCGCGTCCATGCCGTCGGGAACCGGGATGATGAACGTGGCACTCCCCGGCGAGCCGGGATCGGCACCGCTCAGCACCTCCTCGTCGGTGGCGTAGCCCACCCGCACGTAGGTTCCGGCGCTGCCGAGCCCGCTGGCCACCTGCTCGATGCGGCTGGCCTGGCGGACCGTCTCCTCGATGGCGGTGCCGGGCGGCAGCCGGAGATCGGCGACCACGGTGCCCTCGTCCACCTGCGGCAGCACCTCGCGCGGCAGGCCGCGCGCGATCACGTAGGTGATGGCCGTGACGCCGATGGCGATGGCGAAGACGGTGCGCGGCCGCGCCAGCGACCAGGTCATGCCGTCCTCGTAGGCATCCGCCAGTCGGGTGCCGAAGGCGTAGAGCGGCGACAGGCGAGAGGCGAGGCGCGAGGGGCGCTCCTCGCCCTTCGCCCCTCGCTTGTCGCGGCCCCATGAGACGAGCACGGGCATCAAGGTGAGGGCCAGCACCAGGCTCGCGCCCACCGAGATCACCACGCTGAGCGACAGGTCGCGGAACAGTGCCGCGGCGAGGCCCTGCACGAACACGATCGGGCCGAACACCAGCAGCGTGGTAAGGGTGCCGGCGGTGAGCGGGCCGGTCACCTGCTCGGTGGCGGTGCGCGCCGCCTCGACCGGCGGCATCCCTTCCTCGCGCAATCGGCCGCTGGCCTCCGCCACCACGATGGCGTTGTCGACCAGGATGCCCACGGCGAGCGCCATGCCGCCGAGCGAGAGGATGTTGATGGTGACGTCGAGGAGCTGGAGCAGCGTGAGCGCCACCAGCACCGAGAGCGGGATGATCAGGCCGATGGCGAGCGACGTGCGCCAGTCGCGCAGGAAGAGCAGGATCAGCAGGATCGACAGCGCGCCGCCGACCAGGATCTCCTGCGACAGGTTGCTGAGCGCGTCCTCGACGAACTGAGCCTGCGCCGCGACCAGGCGTATTGTGACGTCGGGATACTCGGCGCGCAGCAGGTCGAGCGACGCCTCGAGCTCGCGGGTGACCGCGACGGTGTTGGCGCCGGCGTCCTTGTAGACCACCAGTCCCACCGCCGCCTCGCCGTCGAGCTGCACGATGGTGCGCGGATCGGCGGAGGCGGGGGTGATGGTGGCGACATCCGACAGCTTGAGGCCGCTGCCAGCGGCGCCGACCGGCACGTCGCGCAGCTCGACCGGATCGCGCAGCTCGGCGAGGGTGCGCACCGAGAAGCGGAACTGCCCCCGCTTGATGGTGCCGCCCTGCGCCGTGGCGTTGGAGCGGTCGATCGCGGTGGCGATGTCGTCGGGGGTGAGACCGAGCGCGCGTGCCTTGACCGGATCGACATCGACGCGGATCTCGTCCTTGGGATCGCCGACCACCGCCACCGAGGCGATGCCGGCCAGCTGTTCGAGACGCCGTTTGTGGACGTCCTCGGCGGTGCGCGCGATGGCGCGCAGGTCGCCGTCGGTGGTGAGCGCCAGCACCGCGATCGGCCGCTCGCCCGGGTCGGAGGTGAGCAGTGTCGGTCGCTCTGCGCCCTCGGGGAGCTGGGCGCGGGCGTTGTCGAGGTTCTCGCGCACGGTGAGCACCGCGCGCGCCATGTCGGTGCCCCAGTTGAACCGGAGCGTGGTGGTGCCCTCGCCGCTGCGCGCCACGGAACGGATCTCGAGCAGGCCGGGGGTGTTGCCCACCGCCGTCTCGATCGGCTCGGAGATGAAGCGCGACACCTCTTCGGGCGCCGCACCGGGATACATGGTGCGGATGGTGAGCACCGGCAGCGCCACGTCGGGGAGGAGCGACACCGGCATGCGGCCGAGGGATACTGCGCCGAGGAGGACCAGGGCGAGCGTGGCGGCCACGGTCGAGACCGGACGGCGGAGTGCCGTCGAGGCAATCGACATCGCGGCGGCCTACTGCTCAGTCTCGCGCGTCGACACCAGGCGCACCGGCGCCTGGTGCGTCAGCGTGAGGTGCCCGTCCACCAGCACGGTGTCGCCCGGCGAGAGCGGCACGATGCCGCTCACCGAATCGGGGAGCACCTCCGTCTGCTGGCCGTTGGTGCGGCCGGCCTGGACGTAGACCCACTCGGCGATGCCGTTGCTGACCTTGAACACCAGCGGCCGGCCGTCGCGCTCGACGATCGCGCGCGCCGGGACGATGGTGCGGTTGGGGAGCCGGTTGGCCTCGAGTCGCATGTCCACGTACATCCCGGGGCGCAGCTTGCCGTCGCCGCGGATCCGCACGATCGCCGTGCCGGCGCGGCCGGCGGAGTCGACGATCGGCAGCACGGCGGCGATCCGGCCGCGGATCGGGTCGCCCGGCATCGCGGCGACGGTCACCTCGGCGTCGCCGCCCGAGGCGAGCAGCGGGATGTCGTGCTCCATCACGCGGCCCACCGCGCGGAGATTGGTGAGGTCGACCACCTCGGCCACCTCGGCGCCGGTGTTGATCCGCTCGCCCACCGCCACTTCCACGCGCTCGACGATGCCCGCGAACGGTGCCCGGATCACCGCGCGTTCGAGGTTGAGCTTGGCCTCGCGCACATCCACTTCGGCCTGCTCGAGTCCGGACTGGGCGCGGGCGTAGGCGCGGCGCGCTTCGGAGGGCGGCTGGCCGCTCACCACCGAGTCGGGGACGATCTCCGTGTCGTAGCGTGCCTGCGCGTTGCGGAGCGTCGCCTCCGCGCGCGCGAGCGCCAGCTCGAGCGGCTTGGTGTCGAGCCGCACGATCGGCTGGTCACGGGCGACCCGGTCGCCGGGGCGCACCAGCACCTCGGCGACGGTGCCCTGCGTCTCCGCCGCCACCACTGCGCGCGCCTCGCTCTTGATGGTGCCGGTGGCGTTGACCGAGAGGACGAGGTCGCCGCGGATCACCTCCTCGCCCACCACCGGCAGGGCCAGGGACGAGCCGGCATCGAGCGCGGCGGCCCCGGTGGTGTCGTCGCCGGCAGCCTCGGCGTCGCTGCCGCCGCAGGCGGCGAGAAGGAGTCCGAGAACCAGGAGCCCGGCGGATCGGGCAGCGGACATGGCGAGCCTCGTGGTGAGTGCGCGTGGTGGAGTCATGGCCAACGCCGTGGAGGATGCATGGCGGAACGGATTGGACGCAGGTGGATTGTCGGAAGTGAGTCCTGAGCCCGCCCAGCCCCCGCGCAAGCGGGCGGCGGGGTCCTGAGACGTGTGGTTGTTCTGGCCCCCAGGGGCTCCCGGGGTCAATCCCTCGGGGTTCCGCCGACCTGAATCTCTACGGGCGGGGCGTGAAGAAGTTGAGAATCGGGAGGGACGAGGCGGGATTCCCGCCACGGTGACGTCGGTCGGGGGGTGCGGCATGCCGGGGGGGCTCCGGTGGATGTCCCCTCAATGGTACCGCCGAACGGGCGGGGGCGCAGGGGCGATCAGGGGGTCAGGGCGGGGACGGTTCACGCCCTGCGCTTCTGCGGCGGGGCCCGCCGAGGCCCGCGCGTGGCTCAAGGAATCTACCGCGCGTCTGGCCCCGACCGCAGCAAGCGCGTGTTAGAGTGCGTGCTAGAACAGCGGTTCGTCGTCTCCGTCATTGCTGGAAGCTAGAGGATACATCTCCGCCTCCAGTCGCGACACCGCACCGGGATCGAGTACCGTGCGGTGGGCATCTATCACCCGCTTCAGTAGAGCAAAGACGTCGCCGTCGCGTGCAATCCAGAGAACTTGTGAGTTCTCTGCCGCAGCGCGGATGAGTAGGTGTGCTTGTTCTGGCGTGAACAGATCGTAGCGCTGGAGACGAGCGACAACCGAGTGTGTTTCGGCAAACGTTGCGCTAGTCTCAAGGGCCTGGATGTCCTCAAGCTTCGGCACGTCACTCGCGAGCTCAATCGATGGATAGTGCTTGCGGGCAAGTGCGCCAAGAGATCGAAACAGGATTGCCTCTGCCCCTTTCCGCCTCCGCCACTCGTCTGCCACATACTCATGCAGCTCATTCTCGTGGAGAGGACTGCGGAAGTCGGGATCTTCAGTGACTAGATAGAGGTCTTCCCCATCTGGCACGTCGCGAAGGAGCGCTTCCCAGTTGAGCGCGTCACCGAGTGAGGTTCCTTTCCCTGGCGGGCGCCGAAGGTCCCTGCGATCACGTGCACATTGAATGAGACTGTCTGTCTCCAGATCCGCGGCAAGTGCAAGAAGCTCGTCGATAACCAGATCTGCCTCGAGTGAGTTCGTCGCAATCTTCTCGTCAAGCGCCGCCACAAGTGCGGCATGCGCGGTGTACGCCGTCTTCAGCGCATCCTGAGCGGTAGTTCGTTCCGGCAGTCCACTCGCGATCGCGGGAAGGGTTGCGCCAATCCGTGCCTCCGCAAGAACCCTCCTGGCATCCGCGACGACCTTTGGGCGATTGCGACGGCATTCGTCAAGCGCCTGCATTGGCATCCACAATACGATCTTCTTGCTCTTGATCAGAGCGATCAGCTTCCGGAGTTCTTCAAGGTCAGCTGGCGATAACGCGTAGAACCCGAGCAACACATTCGCGTCGACGAAGATGTTCATCCCCTGTTGCATTGCTCCGCTCTCCGTCGCTCAAACGACCGTCTGCTTCTGCTGCGAGCGCTCACATATGAAACGGCTGTGGGGCCGCTCCAGTCCGTCCATATAGTGGAGCGGCGACCCCACAACGGCTACCGTAGCTGCGCTCGTCGGCAGCAAGCATCGTTATGTGCTTGCGGGCCCAGACGGGAGTACCTTGGGCCGTGTTGGGAACTCAGACGCAAGCCGAGAAAGCAGACTCGGACCCTTGGCAACCTGGTCCGTACCACCCAAATCGAGATACGCACTCAGAACCTGACCGAGTGCTAGGATCACAACCTCAGGTGAGACGGAATCCGGGTCTAGTCTTGCGATCACAGCTGGATTCGGGCGCCACGTGTCGAGTACGTGATACGTGGCTTGCATTGCGACGTAAAAGCGGAGGTTGTTCACCTCGCGCGTAGGAATCGGAAGCTTGTCGGAACGCAGAATCATCTCGACCCGCTTCATCACCTTAGCCACCACGTGGTAGAGCGCGATTGGATAGGACTCGGTGAATACTCGCGCATAGTTCGCGTCGTCTTTGAGGAGCGACGATGGTCGCGCGCGCGCCTCGTCCGGCCTAGCCAGTACAACCGCCATGACTGCCTGACCAAGGTGCGGAATGCCGATAATCGAGTCGAGCGGCTTCCCTTCGTTGCGGTAGTAGTTCTTCCGTCGGTCGTAGTAGAGGCCGCGGGGCTTCAGGTACTCTTCGATGTCACGATGAATCTTGTCTGTGGCACGTAACGATGCGGGTTGGACAGCTGTCTGGCTATTTGTAGCCTTGATGACTCGATCGCGACTAGCGCCATCTGTCGGCACGATGACGCGAACGAGGAGCTTTCTCTGATCGCCCGATGTGTTCGCGGTGCGGAAGTACTCGTAGAGTTCCTGTGAGGTCTGAAGACCATTGACAATTTGGGGGTCCTCGATTGTCAACGCTTTCGCACTCAACGAAGCGCGCGTGGCGATGACAGAGACGCCGTTGTTGAGCCACCAGAAATCTTCGGGTCCCCCGCCGGCCAGCGTAGAGCGAATTTCTTCATTGACAGCTGTACTGCCTTGATAGTCGCGTACATTTGCGTCGAACATTTGGCGGCGCAAGTGACCGCGTTCATCCGAGATGAACGCAAAATAGTCCTTGAGATGTACGAGACAGACAAAGCCGCCTTGGCCAGACGAGGAGACAGGGTTCTCCGCTAGTGCCAACGTGAAAGTGCGTGTTGGAAGCCGGCGGGCGGATGCAAGAAGCTCGCGAGCGCCAATGAACTCAAAGCTCACGTCGACAGAAGAGAAGCGTGAGCGAACAGCCTCTTGGACCTTGTCGGCCTTGCGAACCACCATCGGATCGGGGGTATCGCCCTTCGAAACGTAGATGAAACGAATACGGAGTACCGGGAAGCGCGCGGCTAAAGTTCGATAGGTATCGCGGAACCGTTCGATGGCGCTCAGCAGGGGCGGGTTGTACACCCCTCTAAGCGTGCTGATGGGCTTTCCGAGATCAAAGATGTCGTCGCTGAACGTCAGGAAGCGCTCAATAGGCGTCTCTGCAAATCCTCCAGAGGACTTCGCCTGGATCAGGATCAGCTCGAGAGGGACTTCCCGCCTGAGTGAAGACAGATCCGTATCGTCCTGCACGAGTTCGCCATTTGCGAGCAGATAGATGGCATCGATGCCACCGTCTCCGCCATCTCCTACGAGGCCGGACTCCAGCTCGTCGGCGGAGAAGTCGAAGTCCTTTAGAACCTGCTCAGCGGCGAATAGTTCAAGAAAGCCAGACTCTGAGCGCTCGCTCGCCCGCGTACTCCGAAGCTGCGCCAGGGTCTCGTCCAGCATGATACGGTCGTTGGACAACTAGCACTCCGCGTGGATCGTTGTGATGCCCATAACGTGCGTGTTTCTGCGGTAGGGCCAGGGGCGGCCGGCCCGTACCTCATAAGATCATGGCTGGCCGGCCGCTCCAACGTGGCCCTGACCGCAGCAAACACCTGTTAGAGAGCTCTTCACCGAAGGCGTGAATCGACATAGTGGAGGATGGCGCGAACCATGTTGATCGTCAGCATGGCCTCCGGCTCTTCAAGTAGGTCTTCATTCGGGTGTGCTACGCTCGCGTTGTTGCGGATGGGACTGAGCGCATCCACCATGCTACCGAGGCCTTTAAGTATTCGTGTCACGTCGTGCTCTCGACCGCCACCGACGGCCTGAAAGTGGGGGTGTTGCTCCCGAATCGTCTTCAGCAGGAGCGCAAGAGAGGCGTCCCGGTCCACCTTTACGCCAGCGTCAGTGCATACCTGCAGGAGGTAGCCGTGCAGGGCTGTGTGCATGCGATCAACGGCACTGATCGCGCCAGGCCCCCCGATGAGCCGTTCGGCATCGTCTAGCGCGCGCTCCACAACCGCACTTGTGAGCGTCGGATGGGCCGGCGCAACGGGACGCGTTCCACCCAGCCGCGCGACAAACCCGCGGATCCTGGCCACGGCCTCAGCGGTGCGCAACTCAGAGGATCCCTCAGGGTACTTCGACAAGACCCCCTCGAGAATCGTCGCCTGGATCGTCAGCGGACTCTCGAAAAGGATTTGCTCGAACCTAGCCCGGGTGGTTCCCGGATAGTCATTCGGGGTGATGTCCAAACCAAGATCAGCGTAGAACTCCTCGTGCGTTCTGTAGCTGAAATCACCTAGATATCCGGCGTTCACTCCGATGTAGTGGCGAGCGACCCAATCGATCTCCCTTTGGGTGAGTGCTCGGCTCGTTTCCTCCGGAGTTCGTTCAACGGCCGGCGCATCTGCCAGTTCAATGGCGACGAAACGGACGAACGGCCCAATCTCAGACACCGCTGATGCGATGTCCTTGAAGATTTGCCTTCCCTCCCGGGACTCGCCGAGGTGGCGCATGGCTTCATAGTCCTTGAGCGACACTACTGCGATCAGTATATGGAAGTCGTCGTTGAACACGTTCCATGAGCGGCGCAAGCCAAAGGGAAGGCTGCGACACAGCTTAGCGGCTTCGGCTCGTCCACGAGCGAGGAGCAGTGATTGAGCCTTGTTGAGGTACGCTCGCGTCTCTGACGCAGTGACTGAGGGGCCAGAAGCGTCAAAGTCGCCAGCGCCAGTGCCCGAATACAGAACTATCATCACGCCTCTTGCTCGTTCGGCTCGTGCTCTCTAACGACCTGCGCTTCTGCAGCGGGGCCCGCCGAGGTCCGCGGGTGCCTCAACGAATCCATGGCGCGCTGGCCGAGGCACATGGCCCCGCCCGCAGCAAGCGCGCGTTAGAGTGCGCTCACTCGGAGCACGCTACCCGAGGAGCCTCACTGACCTCCGCAACACGATCGAAGGTGAAGAGATAGTCTGACGCTCCGAGGTGTCCGTACTGACCGGGACCAGCAAGTGTCCCGTACCACCGCACGAGAACACATGGCTGGGGATTCTCCCTGGTAGAGGGTGGCCATCGAATCGAGCTGCGGTGAACCGTCTCCCACGGTCCTGTTACCCAGATCCGAAGCGTCGAATCGGCGCTCCACCGGAACCTGCTGGATTCAAATCCACTACTGTAATAGCCGACGAATTCTCCTACGCGGTATATCAGCGGCCGTTGGTCGCAATGGGTGCCGTCGACATCGATGCGACCAAGGTCAGAACCACCGCGCCGCACTTCTACGTGCAAGACTACCCGTGCCATCACCGGCGAATCAAATCGGCGACTCTCAGAATTGCAGGTGACCCAGAGATCCAGCGGTCCTACCTGCAGCTTGCCGACAGAGAAGCGACCGAAAGTGTCTGTCTGTCCGCAGTTCCCAATCGCGGGTACGCGTGTCGGCGGATAGCTCTCGCAGATCCATCCTCGCAAGATTGGGAGGTTTGTCGTTGTATCGAAGAGCCGGCCCGATACCGTGCTCGTAGCGGGGGTCTCCTGCGCTCGTAGGCCAGGCACGAGGACCACACCTGTACCGACTAATACAGACACAAGGAGTGTTCGCATCGTTCCTCGGCAAACGCACTCTAACATGTACTGGACCCGAAGAGACGCCTCATCCTCTCGCAGCCTAGTTCGCCCGCACTGCGAGCATCGGGGTCGGAGCCCTTTGGCCACGGCCACGCTCGCCGACTGGCCGCAGTCTAACTCGCCAACCCTGCCAGCACCGTCAAACACAAACCGCGCCCCAGCTCCACCACACGAGGGCGCTTTCAACTCACTGGGCTGTTAGTGGTAGCAGTGAAGGGCACCACGCACTCTGAGCAGGGGGCTCGCCAAGTCCATCCGGGATCCACGCTACGATAGTGCCCGCCCGCTCTCCCCGCCAGCGCCGGGACGCGACCTAGTCGAGGGCGATGAGGGGCCCGTCTCGCGCACTTCCTAGTGTTTTTACTAGTCGACCGGCACAACCACCGCTCGCCCCGAGGATTCCCGCCTCAGATCACCCGCCTCCGCACCGTCGCCACCACCGGCCGATGATCGCTGGTCACCGAGTCGACGACCACCTCCACACCGCGAATCTCCCACGCCGCGCGCGACGACGCATAGACGTGGTCGATTTCGCGGTCGGGGTTGCGGGACGGGAAGGTGGCCGCGGAGTCAACCGGCGGCGCCGCGCGGACGGCCCGGTTGTCGAACAGCCGCAGGGTGCGCGACCCCGGCTGGTCGTTGAAGTCCCCAACCAGCAGCCACGGATAGGTGAGCGTGTCGACGTGGGCCGCCACCTCGCGCGCCTGCTGGTAGCGTGCCGCGTCGTTGCCGATCCAGTCGAAGTGGACGTTCACCACCGTGACGGTGTCGTTCCCGGGCAACTCAACACTGACCGAGAGCGCGATGCGCGGCTCCTCGCCCGCCGGCAGCCGGACCCGCTGCACACCGACGATCCGGTGCCTGGAAAGGATGGCCATGCCGTACTGGCCGCCGTCGTAATCGAAGAAGGCGCCGAACTCGTGATCGGTGCCCAGCAGCCCGGCCAACATGTCGGCCTGGTCGACGCCGCCCGACCGGTTCACTCGGCGGTCGACCTCCTGCAGCGCGACAATGTCGGCGTCGAGCATCCGGATCGCCGTGGCGGTGCGCTCCAGCGCCACCCGGTCGTCCATGCCGCGGCCGTGGCGGATGTTGTAGCTGGCCACCCGGAGCACCGGCGGATCGATCATCGCCGAAAACGAGTTCATCAGGGCGCACCCGGAGAGGGTGCCGACCACGGCGATGGCAAGGAAGGCGCGGCGCATGCTGGCTCCGGAAGGTGACGAACGGCGCGACGAACTTATCGCGCCGTCCGCCACACGGCCAGCGCTGGCGGGAGCGGGGACTGAGACTGGGGAATCTGCAATGCTCGTGTGATTCCCGGCACGGAGGGGATGCTGGGTGTACTCTTCCCTGAATCGAACAAGATCCCTCACCTCGCGACAAGAGAGTCATCATGAGGATCGGACTACCGGCTGGAATCGCCACGCTGCTTTTCGCGGCATTCATCGTCACCCCGGCGCACGCGCAGCAGCGGCGACTACCGCCTGCGCCGCGGATCACGCTCGACGAGGCCAAGCGAGCCGTGGATGCGGCCGAAGCCGAGGCCCGTCAGCATGGGTGGAATCTCGCCTTCGTCATCGCCGACGCAGAAGGCGTTCCGATCTATCTGCGTCGGATGGATGGCGTGCCGACACGCAACTACGAAGTCGCGATGAACAAGATCCGGACGGTGATCACCTCCGGCATGCATACGGTCGACTACGCGGCCGCTGTGCAGGCCGGCCGAATCCAGCCGATCGAGGGCGCCCTGACGTATGAGGGCGGCCTGCTCCTGCGCCGCGGCGGACAGATCGTGGGAGCGTTCAGCGCCAGTGGCGCCAGCGGTGCCCAGGACGCGCAGGCGGTGCGGGCCGGAATGGCGGTGATCGGCATCGAGCCGTGACATCGAGAGGGCGACCGGCCTGTCACTTGGAACGGTGAAGGGCACTCGCTGCCAGCACCGGCTTAGCCGCCCCGCTCCACCCGCCACACCCGGATCTCGGGGAGTTCGGTCTGGGGGTTCTCGGTGACCTGGTACACCCGATCGCTTCCCCAGAACGTCCGCCACAGCTGGTCGAACGGCGCCGGCACGCGACCCAGCAGCACGCCATCGGGATCGAACACGTCCCAGTACTCGCCCTCACCGCGCGGGCCCGGGAGCAGCACCCAGAGATGGTTCGATTGATCCACCACGAAACTGCTCCACATCGGCCAGGTGGTGGGGATGTCCTCGAGCTTGGCCACCGCGCGCCAACGCTCGTCCTGGCGGTGGTAGCGCTCGATCTGTTCGACGCGCAGCGACTCGGGGATCGTGGCAGGTGTCGGTGGCACGCCCTCGATGATCCGCAGCGTATCGTGCCCGGTGCGGGTGACGACGATGCGATAGCTGCCCTGGAGCCCCCAGTAGTAGCGGCCGTCGGGTGCGAAGCGGCCCCGGATCCCGGCGGTGTAGGGGATGGTGTTGATCGACCAATCGTTCTGGTCGCCCATGCGCCAGACCGGCTGCTCCGGCTGGGGCGGGAAGATCGTGGTGTCGCGCACGGAACCGTCGAGCGCGTACCAGATCGCCCCCGACCCGCTCATCAATCGTCCCTGGGTGTTGCTGGTGGTGTCGGGCTTGATCATCCCCGGCACCGGGGCAACGCCGTCGCCGGCCAGCAGCGGCCGCTGCTCGCAGCAGAGCGACGTCCATGTCTGCAGGAAGGTGCCGTCGGCGGTGAAGGTGCTGGTGCGTGCCTGGCGCGAGTCGTGGATCACCAGCGTGTCGCGCGTGATCATCAGCGCCGCGTTCTGGAACTCGCCGGGTCCGCTGCCGCGGCGGCCGAACTGGCCCAGGAAGGTGCCGTCGGGACCGAAGCGCTTGATCACCGGACCTTCGTCGTAGTCAGCGACGAGGATGTTGCCGCGCGAGTCGACCACGATGTCGCGCGGTTCGCCGAGCTCGCCGGGTTCGCCCGGTGCCGGGGCGATGGTGCGCTCGAGCACCAGGCGCCATCCGTTGGTGTCGGCCCACGCGGTGGGGCCGGTGTTGACCACGTGGATCGCGCCGTTGGGCAGGGTGTCGATGGTTGGGGCGTGAGTCGTGAGTCGTGAGTCGTTGGGCGTGCACGATCCCATCACGGCACAGGCGAAGAGGAGCGCGAACTGAACGAGTCGAGGCGATCGCATGGCCAGGTCCGGGAGTGAGGGGATCGGCTGGGGGATGCGCCGCAACCGAGGTTGGTCGCGGCGCATGACCGATCCCTTACCTGGACTCGGTCACCAGCTTGAAGACCCGGATGACCGGAAGCCCCAGCTCGTCCTCCCCGCCCACGTACACCCGCTCGCTGGTCCAGAATCCGTTGAGAATCCCGCTGGCGTTGTCCGGGGCGGGCACGTCGCCCAGCAACACCCCGTCCGGCGAGAACACCTGCAGCCGCGAGTATCCGCCGCGGTCCCCCGGAAGCGCGACCCAGATCCGGTTCTGGCGATCGGTGCCGATGGCGGTGATCACCGGCCAGCTCGACGGGATGTCGCCGAGCTTGGCGATCTCGGCGAAGGCGTCACGCCAATCGACGTGCTGGCGCTCCAGCGTGGCGCGATAGGCCGAGTCGCGCTGGGCGTCGGTCACGGCGAGGGTGGGCGCGGTGGCCGCGAAGATCCGGGTGGTGTCGGTGTAGTCGTTGCTGATGGTGAGCCGGTAGTTGTCGGTGCGCGCGCGCACCAGCTTGCCGTCGGGGCGGAACACCGAGACGTCGCTGGGGCGGAGCGGCACGCTGACGCGCGAGATCGAGGTGCCGTTGCCGCCGCGGCGGATCACTTCCCAATAGTCGCTCGCCTCGCCTGGACGGTCGGCCGGCATCAGCAGCGTGTCGGTCACGCGGCCGTCCATGTGCGTCAGGTAGTAGGCGCCGCGCGCCTCGGAACCGGGTGGCGGCGGGCCGAGGATCATCGCGCGACCGTCGGCCAGCGCCGTGATGCGTGAGGTGAACCAGCAGCACTGCGACTGCTGCGTTCCGAGGAACGTGCCGTCGGTGAGGAAGGTGGTGAGCCGCTGGTTGTTGGGGTCCTGCACGAACAGCGTGTCACCCACGATGCCGAGCATGCCGTCGCGGAACTCGCCGGGCCCGTCGCCCTCACGGCCGATGTTGCGGAGTCACTGGCCGGCGGGCCCGAACACCTTGATGTGCACCGGCTGGCGCTGCATCACGTAGACATGGCCGCGCTCGTCGGCCACCAGTCGGCTCGCCGAGGCCAGCTCGCCCTCGCTCCCCTCCTCGGGGGAGATCACCAGCTCCTCGACCAATCGCCAGCCGTTGGTGTCGGCCCACGCCGTGGGTCCGGTGTTGGTGACCTGGATGACGCCACCGGCTTGGGTGTCAATCACCGGCTCGTTGAGGGCGGTGCGGGCATCGGCGCTGCCGCAGGCGGCGGCAGCAGCGAGGGCGAGAATGGCGGAGTACCGGAAGGCAGGCACTGGCTTGGCCTTGGCTGGAGTCGGGAAGGGGATGCGCCGGGGGGCGTCGGCGTTGCAGCTGGAACCGGTACGGCCGTCGGCACGTCGGGTTTCGCGACCATTCGGGGGCTCGTGCATCCATCCACGAGGGAGGCAGGCGTCCCCGGCTCTGTTGAAATTTCAACACATCGGTGCTAGCGTCAAGGCAAGGAGGTGTGAATGATCCCCGAAGAGAGCCTCAGCCGGCGCGAGCGCGAGGTGATGGAAATCCTGCACCGTCTGGGCCGGGCCACCGCCGCCGAGATCCGGGGCGAGATGGCCGACCCACCCACCGACGCCGCGGTGCGGTCGGTGCTCCGGATCCTGGGTGACAAGGGCCACGTCGGCTTCGTGGCCGACGGCCAGCGCTACATCTACACCCCCACGGTCTCGGCGCGCGCCGCGCGCCGCGGCGCGCTCGAGCGGGTGGTCCGCACCTTCTTCGACGGATCGACCGAGGGGGCGATGGCCGCGCTGCTCGAGACCTCGGGTCCGATGACGCCTGAGATGAAGCGGCGACTCAAGGAGCTGATCGACCGGGCCGAGGGGGAGGGACGATGATCCCGACACCCGACCTGTCGATGCCGCTGTTCGAGACGGTGGTGCGCGCCACGGTGATCCTGCTCGGCGCCGTGATCGCCGCGCTGTTGCTCCGGCGCAGTCCCGCGTCGGCGCGTCACGCGCTGTGGACCACCGCCACGCTCGGCCTGTTGCTGCTGCCGGTCCTGCACGGTGTGCTCCCCACCATCGCCATCCCAGGGTTGCCCGCTGAACACCAGCCGGCGGCAGTGCTGTCCACGCCGGTTCTCATCGAGCCCGTGTCCGAGGCTACCACGGCCGATCTCGGGACCGTGCCTGCCATTGCCGCGACCACGATCACCGTGTCGAAGCTCGACGCGCCGGCCGTGTCGCGCGGCGAGCTGGTCACGCTCGCCTGGTTGCTCGGTGTCGGGCTGCTCCTCCTGCCACTCGCGCTGGCGCATCGCCGCGCGCGTCGGCTGGTGCGCGGCGCGGTGTCGTGTCATGACGGTCGCCTGCTGCTCCGCTTCAGCGTGTCGGCCGAACTGGTGGGTGTGCGCCGCCGGGTGCAGCTGCTGCTGTCGCCGGCGGTGCGCACGCCGATGACTGGCGGGCTGCTGCGTCCGGTGGTGCTGCTGCCGATGGACGCCGCCAGTTGGAGCGACGAATGGCTGGAGACGGTGCTGCGGCACGAGCTGGTGCACGTGCGCCGTTGCGATGCGCTGCGGCAGCTCGCCAGCCGGATTGCCACCGCGCTGTACTGGTTCCACCCGCTGGCGTGGCACGCCGGCCGCTCCGGCGCGCTGGCCCGCGAACAGGCGTGCGACGAGGCGGTGCTGTCGCTCGGCACGCGTCCGTCGCGGTACGCTCGTCACCTGCTTGAACTCGCCGATCCCGTGGCGACACCGCGCGCGATGCCGGCGCTGGTGCGCCTTGATCATCCCCACCTGGAGGAACGCGTGATGGCCATCCTTCGCGCATCGCCTGCGCCGGCCTCACGCCGGCATGCCGTGATTGCCACCCTTGGAATTGCTGCCTGGACCCTCTGCGTAGCGGCGGTCGGCCCGGCTACCGCCCAGATCCCTCGCGCCCCGACTCCGCCTGCAGCACCGGCGCCGCCGACGGCCCGGATCGCCGCGGCCCCGGCCGAGGCACCGTTGCCACCCCCCGTTGCGCCTGCGCCGCGCGCGGCTCCGGCGGCTCCGATGGCTCCCCCGCCACCGATTCCCGGCGCCTACGATTGCGAGGCGGTGGGAAGCGGTTACCGCACCGGCGGCGGCGATCGTGACGTGCCGGTCCGGATGCACACCACGAACATTGACGGGCTCCGGATCTGCGCGGCGGTGCGTGGCAAGGTCGAAGAGTCCGCGGGATTCCTTCCCACCGGCCGCCTGCCAGTCGGCGTCACGGTGACGTTGGCTTCGAGCGGTCCCGACGGGGAGCAGCGGTTGGAGATCGCCGGGACGAGCGGCGGCAACAGCCACACCTGGACCGTGAACGGACAAGAACGGACCTTCGACGCGGCCGCCGCGGAGTGGCGGGATGCGATGATCGCCCTGGTGCAAGCCAGGGTGGAGAAGTCGCGAGCCCATCGCACCGCTGCCCGCCGCGACGCCGAACTGGCCCGGGCGGAGGCGCAGGTGGCCAGGCAGGCCATCTCGGAGGCACGACGGGTCGAGGCGCGCGATCGAGCGGCGGTGGCGGCACGGGTCAACGAGCAGGCCCGGGTGGCAGCCCGCGCGCAGCGCGAGGTGGAGGAGGCACGCGCGGCCGCCGAGGTGCGGGATCAGGAACGCGCTGAAGTCGCGCGAGTCCGTTCCCGGGCCGTGACGGAGCGGGCGGCGCGTGCCGACGTGCGACAGGCCGAGGCAGAGGCCCGTCGGCAGGACATGGAGCGCAACATGGTCGAGCGACGCCGCGTTGCCGAGCGGGGAGTCGCCGGAGTGCGCGCCGCCGAGGAGCGCCGCCTGGTGGCCGATGACGTGCGACGTGCCCGCGAGTCGGAACAGCGGGCGGCCAGGGCACTGGAGGAGGGGCGTGTGGCGGAGGTCGACGCCGAACTGGCGCCGCTGACGGAACGCCTGAAGCGCGCCATCGAGCAGATCGGGCCGCAATGAACCCGCTCCCGGCCGGGACGCCGCTGCTCGTCACAGTGACGGTCGCCCTGGCCGGATGCGGTGCCGATTCGTCGGCCGGGCCGATTGCGGTGGTCGACACGCTGCCCGGCGGCGTGGTGCAGGTGACCAACGCCGTCGAGCGCGCACCGGTGTGGCGGCTGGAACTGGTGCGCCAGTTCGCCAACGCGCCCGGGATGGAGCTGAGCGATCCGTCGGAGATCCGCGTCGATGCCGCCGGGCGAGTGTACGTGCTCGACGACGCCCCGCCGATGATCAGGGTCTACGGCGACGACGGCGCGCTGCTGCGCACCATCGGTCGCGAGGGCAGCGGTCCGGGCGAGTTCCGCGGCGGCGGGATGCTGATGCTGTCGCGCGACACGCTGGTGCACCAGGACCAGCGCCAGTCGCGGGCGCAGGCGTTCACCACCGACGGACAGCTGATCGGACAGTGGCCGTCGCCGTGCTGCGTGCGGGTGCCGTCACTCGCCGATGCGCAGGGTCGCTTCCCGACACCGGGTGATGTGGGGCGCATCCCGCCCGGCGGCGACGACGCGGGAGCGGGGATGGGCTACCTGCGCTTCCATGCGGACGCGCGCCTGGTGGACACCCTCGACTTTCCGCCGGCGCCCCGGCCGGCGATGTGGCGCGCCACCGATGGCGTCAACGGCTGGAACTGGAGGATCCCGCTGCAGCCGGGGGTGGGCCACATCCTCGACCGCCAGGGGCGGATGATCTGGGGCGACCAGCGCGGCGGCACCTTCGTGATCTCGCGCACCGGCCGCGACACCGTGGGGCTGTTCACCGCGGAGGAGTCGCCGCCCGCGATTCCCGACTCGGTGCGGCAGGGAGCGGTTGACCGGGTGATCGCCCGCAACGCGGCGTTCACCACCATCGCCAAGCTCGACGACGTGCCGACCACCTATCCGGCCTGGCGCGGGATGGCCGTCGACGACCTCAACCGGATCTGGGTGATGCGCCCCGGTGCGCGCGGCCCCGCCAATCACTGGCACGTGTTCGACGACACCGGTCGCCTGCTCGCGCGGGTGGAGACGCCGGTGCTCGAACCCGAGCGGCTGCACATCACCGACGAGTTTGTCTACGCGCTGGAGTCCGATGAGGCCACGGGGCTGGATGTGGTGCGGGTGTATGCCATTCGCGGGAACTAGCTAGCGCGATTGGCGGGCGCGACATGGCGAGGGGCGAGGAGCGAGGGGCGCTGCCGGAAACGCCCTTCGCCCTTCGCCCCTCGCATTGTCGCGATTAGAGACGAATGATCAGTCCCAACTGGATCACCGGATACACCTTTGCATACCGATCCACCTCGCGCTGGATGTCGGCCTCCTCCGCCTCGACGTCCTGCGCCAGCGTCGATCCCGGCACCGCCGATGACGCGCTGAGGTTGATGGTCGGCTTGCCGATCGCCACGCCGATGTCGAAGGCGAAGCCGATCCGGCCCCCCTTCGCGGCGGTGCCCCACCCGATCCCGGCGTACGGCAGCAGGTCGGCCCATTCCGCCTCGCCGATCACCACCCCCACCTCCTCGGCGGTGTAGTCCTGGCTGTTGAAGGTGTAGGTACCGTCGGTGGGCTGGCCGCGGCCGTCCACGTGCGCCGGGGCGGTGGTGACACCTGCGGTGAAGTGGAACGAGCCGCGAGCCGACGGATAGAGGTCGACGAACGCCGTGACCGCCTTGAAGTCCAGGTCGGCGTCGAACGTGACGTCCGATTCGGTGCGGGTGAACGAGTAGGAGAAGAAGTTGGCGCCGGCCCGCACGCCGATGTTCGGCGTGACGAGCGCACTCCCCTCGACGCCGAGGCCGAGGGTGCCGGCGCGCGCGGCGAGCGCGAACTGGGCCGAGGCGGGCGGGGCGGTGACGGCGAGGAGCAGGGCAAGCGACGAGAGGCGGGGCATGGGGGACTCAGGTGATGGGTGATGGGTGAAGGGTGAAGGGGAAGGGTGATGGGTGAAGGGTGATGGGTGAAGGGGGTCGGGAGACGGCCTCCGCCGCAGCGGACCCGGTCCGCTGTTGCCTTCCGCTTCACCCTTCACCCTTCACCCTTCACCCATCACTGACTGATTGTCGTATCTTTGGAGCCGTCCCGTCCCAGTATCGGTCGTCACCACTGGAAGTGTTCATGCACAAGACCCCGCTCGACGCCACCCATCGCGCCCTCGGCGCCCGGATGATCCCCTTCGCGGGGTGGGAGATGCCGGTGCAGTACGCCGGCATCGTCGAGGAGCACCGCGCCGTGCGCACCGCGGCCGGGCTGTTCGACCTGAGCCACATGGGCGAGCTATGGGTGCGCGGCCCCGGCGCCGCCTCGGCGCTCGACCACGCCCTGGTCACCGCGCCCTCGCGGCTCAAGCCGGGCCGGGCCCACTACGCCATGATCTGCGCCGCCGACGGCTCGGTGATCGACGACCTGATCGTGTACCGCATCGCCGACGAGGAGTTCCTGGTGGTGGCCAATGCCTCCAACCGCGAGGCGGTGGCGGCGGAACTGGGCGAGCGGCTCACCGGCCACGCCGCGGCACTCGACGACGCCTCGCTCCGCACCGCGCTGGTGGCTATCCAGGGGCCGCGCTCGCGGGAGCTGCTGCAGGCGCACTGCAGCGTCGACCTCGAGCCGCTCAAGTACTACGGCATCCTCTCCGCCGAGGTGTGCAAGCGTCCGGCGCTGGTGGCCCGCACCGGCTACACCGGCGAGGATGGCTTCGAGATCTACCTGGCGTGGGACGACGCCGAGCGGATCTGGAACCACCTGCTCAAGGAGGGGAGTGCGGCCGGGCTGATCCCTTGCGGGCTCGGCGCGCGCGACACGCTGCGGCTCGAGGCGGGGATGCCGCTGTACGGCCAGGAGCTCGATCGCGAGACCACGCCGTTCGAGGCGGGCCTCGGCCGGGTGGTGAAGCTGGACAAGCCCAACGACTTCACCGGGCGGTCGGCGCTGGAGCGCGCCGCGACCGGGGCCGCCAAGCAGCTGGTGGGGCTCCGGATCACCGGGCGGGGCATCGCACGGACCGGCTATCCCGTCTATCTTCCGGCCGCCGCGGAGGCGGTGGGCCGTGTCACCAGCGGCACCTCGTCGCCCAGCCTCGGGCACGCGATCGCGATGGCCTACGTGCCGCCGGAGCACGCGGTCGAGGGGACCGCCCTCGAGGTGGGGATCCGCAACGACCGGGCAGCCGCGGTGGTGGTGCCGCTGCCGTTCTATCGCCGGCCGAGCTGAAGCCAAGGAGCGCATCCGTGTCCTACCCAGACGAACTCAAGTACTCGAATGAACATGAGTGGATCCGCGTCGAGGGGAAGATCGGCACCGTGGGGATCACCGCGTTCGCCGCGGAGCAGGTGGGCGACATCGTGTTCGTGGAGCTGCCGTCGGTGGGCGACACGCTCACGGCCACGCAGGCGTTCGGGGTGATCGAGTCGGTCAAGGCGGTGAGCGAGCTGTTCGCGCCGGTGTCGGGAACCGTGGTCGAGGTGAACGACATTCTTGGGGATGCCCCGGAGACGATCGCCTCCGAGCCCTACGGCGACGGCTGGCTGGTGAAGGTGGAGCTGTCGGACCCGTCGGAGGTGGATGCGCTGATGGATTCCGGGGCCTACGAGGAGATGATCGACGCTGCGTGAGGTGCGCGGCGGGGGCATACCAACGACGGGGCCCCGCGGGGTCCCGTCGCCGTTGAAGGGATCGCCAGTGACGATGGACACGGTGCAGCCGCCGAACGACTTTGCCGCCCGCCACGTCGGCCCGCGCGCCGACGACATCCGCGCGATGCTCGCCGCGCTCGGCCACGAAGCCCTCGACACGTTCATCGACGCGGTGGTCCCCGAGGGGATCCGGCTCCGCCGTCCGCTGGCATTGCCGCCGGGGCATCCCGAGCGCGACGTGCTGGAGACGATCCGCGGGCTCGCCGAGCGCAACCAGGTGTTCCGCAGCTACATCGGGATGGGGTACCACGGCACCTTCACGCCGCCGGTGGTACAGCGCAACGTGCTGGAGAACCCGGGGTGGTACACCGCCTACACGCCGTACCAGCCCGAGATCGCGCAGGGCCGGCTCGAGGCGCTGCTCAACTTCCAGACGATGGTGAGCGACCTCACCGGGCTGCCGGTGGCCAACGCGTCGCTGCTCGACGAGGGCACCGCCGCCGCGGAGGCGATGGCGCTCACGCTGGCAGTGGTGAAGCACGGCGACAACCCGGTGTACCTGGTCGACGCGCAGTGCCACCCGCAGACCATCGCGGTGGTGCGGACGCGCGCGGAGGCGAGGGGGGTGACGGTCCGGGTCGCCAATCCGGCCGAGTTCGACTTTGCGGGGACGGGGGACGGGGGACAGGTGATCGGCTGCCTCCTCCAGTATCCCGCCACCGACGGCCAGGTGCGCGACCTGCGCGCGATCGCCGACGCGGCGCACGCCGCGGGCGGCCTGGTGACGGTGGCCACCGACCTGCTGGCGCTGGCGCTGCTGGCGCCGCCGGGCGAGTGGGGCGCCGACATCGCGGTGGGCAACTCGCAGCGCTTCGGTGTGCCGATGGGCTACGGCGGCCCGCACGCGGCGTTCTTCGCGGCGGGGGAGGCGCACAAGCGCCACCTGCCGGGACGGATCATCGGCGTGTCGAAGGACCGCGACGGCCGGATGGCGCTCCGCATGGCGCTGCAAACCCGCGAGCAGCACATCCGCCGCGACAAGGCCACCAGCAACGTGTGCACCGCGCAGGTGCTGCTGGCGGTGATGGCATCGATGTACGCCGTGTGGCACGGCCCCGAGGGGATCCACCGGATCGCCCGCGAGACCCATCAGCGCACGGTGCTGCTGGCGCGCGCACTCAAGCGGCTGGGCTACACGCTCGACCACGAGCACTTCTTCGACACGGTGAGCGTGCGGATGGAGCCGTGGCGCGCCGACCGGGTGATGGAGGCCGCGCTGTCGCGGCGCATCAACCTGCGGCGCCTGGCGCCCGACCGCATCGTGGTCGCACTCGACGAGACGGTGACGATCGGCGACCTCGCCGACGTGATCACGTCGTTCTCGATCGACCGCGCGCTGCCGTTCATGCTCGACGCCTCGACGATCCCCGAGACCGAGGCGATCCCGGCCGCGCTGGCGCGCAGCAGCGACTACCTGTCGCACCCGGTGTTCCATCGCCACCGGAGCGAGACCGAGATGCTCCGCTACCTGCGGACCCTCGAGTCGAAGGACCTCTCGCTCACCGCGGCGATGATCCCGCTCGGCAGCTGCACCATGAAGCTCAACGCCACGAGCGAGATGATGCCGGTGAGCTGGCCGGGGTTCGGCGCGCTGCACCCGTTCGCCCCGCGCGAGCAGGCGCAGGGCTACGCCGAGCTGTTCCGGCAGCTCGAGGGGCAGCTGGCGGAGATCACCGGGTTCGCCAAGGTGTCGCTGCAACCCAATGCCGGGTCACAGGGCGAGTTCGCCGGATTGCTCACCATCCGCGCGTACCACAGGGCCCGCGGCGAGGGGCACCGCACGGTGTGCCTCATCCCCACCAGCGCGCACGGCACCAATCCGGCCAGCGCAGTGATGGCGGGGATGCAGGTGGTGGCGGTGGCGGCCGACGCCAAGGGCAACATTGATGTGGCCGACCTGCGTGCCAAGGCAGCGGCGCACGCCAACGACCTCGCCGCGCTGATGGTTACGTATCCGTCGACGCACGGCGTGTTCGAGGCGAGCATCCGCGAGATCTGCGAGATCGTCCACCAGCACGGCGGGCAGGTGTACCTCGACGGCGCCAACATGAACGCGCAGGTGGGGCTCTGCCGCCCCGGCGACTTCGGCGCCGACGTGTGCCACCTCAACCTGCACAAGACGTTCTGCATCCCGCACGGCGGCGGCGGGCCGGGGATGGGACCGATCGGCGTGGCGGAGCATTTGGCGCCGCACCTCCCCGATCACCCGGTGGTGGACCTCGACCACGACGATCCGGCGGGGACGATCTCCGCGGGGCCCTGGGGCTCGCCCAGCATCCTGCCGATCTCGTGGGTGTACATCCGACTGATGGGTGCTGAGGGGCTCACCTGGGCCACCAAGGTGGCGATCCTCTCCGCCAACTACATCGCCAAGCGGCTCGAGGGGCACTACGACGTGCTCTACGCCGGCCCCGGCGGGCTGGTGGCGCACGAGTGCATCCTCGAGACGCGGCCGTTCAAGCAGAGCGCCGGCGTGGAGGTGGAGGACATCGCCAAGCGGCTGATCGATTACGGCTTCCATCCGCCGACGGTGTCCTTCCCGGTGCCGGGGACGCTGATGGTCGAGCCGACCGAGAGCGAGCCGAAGGAGGAGCTCGACCGGTTCATCGACGCGATGATCGCGATCCGCGGCGAGATCACCGAGATCGAGCGCGGCGAGGCCGACCGCGAGATGAACCTCCTCAAGGGTGCGCCGCACACACTGGAACAGGTGATCGCCGACGGCTGGGACCGCCCGTACGGCCGCGAGCGCGCGGCGTACCCGATGGCCGGGCTGCGAGAGCGGAAGAGCTGGCCGACGGTGAGCCGGATCGACTCGGCCTACGGCGACCGCAACCTGGTGTGCACCTGCCCGCCGATGGAGGCGTACGCGGAATAGGGCGACGCCATGCGTCGCCCACGCAGGCGCGCCGTTCACGGCGCGCGATGCCGGCATCGCGCACCCCAAGGGGTGC
>CALGOK010000030.1 GCA_937961295.1 uncultured Gemmatimonadota bacterium | reverse complement strand
CGTACACCTGGTCGCCGATGCGGACCACGGTGCCGCCAAGAATCGCGGGATCGACCGCGAAGCCGGCAATCACTTCCTTGCCAAGCGCCGCGGAGAGCTTCGCCACGATCTCGGCCTTGCGGGCCTCGTCCACCGGCCGCGCCATGGTGATCCCGGCGCGCACCCTACCGAGCGACTGGTCGAGCATCGCGCGGTACTCGTCCGCGATGGTCGGCAGCAGCACCTGGCGGCCGCGGCGCAGCACCGCGGCGAGGAACTGCACGAACGGCCGCGGCGCACCCGCGAGCGCGTCGGACACGATCCGCACCTTCTGCTCGGTGGTCACCCGCGGCGACATCAACACGGCCTCGACCTTGTCCGTGCCCATCGCCGCGGCGGTGGTGTCCATCAGCTCGCCCCACGCCTCGGTCGCCCCGTCCCGGCGCGCCAGGTCGAAGAGCGTCTCGGCGTAGTTCCGCGCGATGGTGACCGACCTCATGACTTCTGCCCGATCTGGCCGAGGTAGTCCTCGACGATGCGGCGATCGGCGGCGGGATCGAGCTGCTTCTCGATCACCTTGCCCGCCGCGGCGATGGCCAGGTCGGCCACCTCGCGACGCAGCTCGGCCCGGGCGCGCTCGCCCTCGGCCGCGATCTCCGCCTTGGCGCGCGCGAGCAGCTCGTCCTGCTCGGCCTTGGTCTTCTCGACCGCGACCGTGCGCTCGCGCTCGGCCGCCTGGCGCGCCTCGGCGATGATCGCCTGGGCCTCGCCGCGCGCGCCGGCCAGGAGCTCCCGATGCTCGGTGAGCGCCTGTTCCGCCTCGGCCCGCATCGCGGCGGCCTCGGCCAGCTGCAGCTTGATCGCCGCCTCGCGCTCCGCGGTCATCTTCACGATGGTCGGGAACACCAGCTTGGCGAGCAGGATGAACAGGGCGATGAACACGATCCAGGTCCAGATCACCAGGCCCGGCGTGGGCGAGAACGGCGCCGGCAGCGCGCCCTCGGCCGCGTGTTCGGCCTCCTGCAGGAGGAGGAGCATCGGAAGCATCATGGCCATTCTTCCCGCTGGTTAGATGAGCTTGAACAGCAGCGCGAACACCAGCGCGATGATCGTGGCGCCCTCGAGAAGCACCGCGAACAGCAGGCCGGCACCACGAATGGCGCCCTCGGCCTCAGGCTGGCGGGCGATGCCCTCGGCCACCTGGCCACCGATCCGGCCGAGACCGATCCCGGCGCCGATCAGCGCGAGACCCATCCCGATCCCGGCGCCCAGCGCGCCCCAACCGGCACCCACCGCGGACGCGACCTCGGGGGTCATCGCCTCGGCCTGCATCAGGAGATTCATCAGCATTGCACAGTCCGTCGTAGAGGAAGATCCGTTGTCGTTTCGCATCGCTCGACCGGAGCACCCGTCTCTTCCGGAACGGGGATCCGACGATGGAGACCCGCGGGCCAGGGGCCCAGCCTCCAGGCGGACTGCTCCGCCATGTCACCGATCCACGGGATGCGCGGGGATCGGCCAGGAAACCTGCGACGGGCGAGGAGCGAGGAGCGAGGGGCGAGGGGCGGTTCGCCCTTCGCGCTTCGCCCTTCGCCTGTCGCGCTAGTGCTCGTGCTGCATCAACCCGATGAAGACCGCCGTGAGCAGGGCGAACACGTACGCCTGCAGGAACGCCACGAAGATCTCCAGCCCCATCACGCAGAGCACCACGGCCGCCGTGGTGATGCCGATGCCGTAGCTGAACCAGCCCAGGTGCCCGAACAGGAACACGATCCCGAACAGCGACAGGATCACGAAGTGGCCCGCGAGCATGTTGCCGAACAGCCGGATCGCCAGCGCGATCGGCTTGACGAACTTCGACAGGATCTCGATCGGCGCCATCGCCACCGACATCACCGCGCCGGCGGCGCCGTGCATCCCGGGGATGTGCGGGAAGATCGTCCCCATGTAGCCCTTGAAGCCGAGCTTCACCATCCCGCCCACCTCGATCACCGCGAAGGCGAGGATCGCCAGTGCGCCGGTGACCGCCAGGTTGCCGGTCGGCGACGCGCCCCACGGCACCAGGCCGAGGAGGTTGCCGATCAGGATGAAGAAGAACAGCGACATGATCAGCGGCGCGTAACGCGGGCCCATCTCCTCGCCGATGTTGGCGATCGCCATCTCCTGGCGGACCCACAGGACGAACGCCTCCATCGCGCCGGCGTAGCCGCGCGGGGCACGGCCCTCCTCGCGCGCCTTGCGGATCCCGCGGGCCGCCACGGCCAGCATCACGAACACGATCGTCGCGGCGAGCAGCAGGAACACCACGTGCTTGGTGGGCGACAGGTCGATCGTCAGCCCGAAGAGGTGGACCGGCTCCCACTGCGGCAGGTGGATCGTGAACAGCGGCTCGAAATCGAGCTCGTGGGCGTCCCCCGTGTGGTGGAACACCATTTCGGCGATGCTGAACGGTCCGTCGTCGGCTGCTTTCACGCCAGTCGAGTCTCCAGCCACATGAGGGGGAGCAACGTCCCCAGGTATCCCAGGGCCGACGGTCCCGGCGGGAACGTCGCCCGATCAATCGTCACCGCCACGCCGATCAGCGCCACCCCGCCGATGCGGAGCGCCATCCCGATCGCGTACACCTTGAGCAGGTCGGGCGTGGCCGGCACCCCGAGCCGCCCGACGATCCGCGCGGCGAAGAGCTGGATGCCGGTGGCCAGGCCCCCGAACACCAGTGCGGCGGTCACCGCCGCCGGCCCCCAGAGGAGCCAGGCGAGCCCGGTGATCGCCGCCGTGCACGCCGCCCCAAGCCGGAGGCGGCGCAGCTGC
Source organism: uncultured Gemmatimonadota bacterium (assembly GCA_937961295.1). Lineage (GTDB taxonomy): Bacteria > Gemmatimonadota > Gemmatimonadetes > Gemmatimonadales > GWC2-71-9 > Palsa-1233. The sequence goes on along the minus strand of CALGOK010000030.1, from coordinate 4,639 downwards.
TCACGAGCCGTCGGGCCCCCGGGCGTCCTCGCCGCGGCGCAGCCGGACGTAGAGCCAGAACCCGCCGAGCCCCATCCCCAGGAACGTCCCGATGATGGTGAACAGCGGCAGCGTCCCCAGACGCCGGTCGGCCCAGAAACCCAGCAGGGCCGCCCCGGTCAGGGTCAGCGCGAACGTGATGCCGGCGGCGACGAGGGAATACCCCTCGCCCATCTCCCGGACCGAGCGCTCCCGCTTCCCCTTCACGGCGGCGGAAGGTACGGGCTTGTGAAAACTTTCGCAAGCGACCGGAAGGGGCGGAAACCTCGGTCCCAATGGGCCGTATCGGGGCGTATACTTCGGCGTCCTCATCCCGAGCGAAGCGGCCCGGAGGGCCGCGCAGTCGAGGGATCTATTCGCCGGTCGAGGGATCCCTCCACTCGCGCCTGCGGCGCTCGGTCGGGATGACCACCAGCGGTATCTGAACCGTACCTCCAGAATGTCGCGCCGCATGCGGCACGACTGCAAAGGACTTCCCCGTTCGATGACCGCCACCCATGCCCCCGACGACGTCTCCCAGCTCCGGACCCTGGCCCAGGCCACCGACGCCCTCCGCGCCCAGGTGGCCGAGCGGGTGGTGGGGCAGCGGGCGGCGGTGGACGGCATCCTCACCGCGATCCTCGCCGGCGGCCACGCGCTGCTGGTGGGGGTCCCCGGCCTGGCCAAGACGCTGATGGTCTCCACCGTCGCCGAGGCGCTCAACCTGTCGTTCAACCGGGTGCAGTTCACCCCCGACCTGATGCCGGGCGACATCACCGGCACCGAGCTGGTCGAAGAAGATCCCGCCACCGGCAAGCGGCACTTCCGCTTCGTCGAGGGGCCGATCTTCGCGCAGGTGGTGCTCGCCGACGAGATCAACCGCACCCCGCCCAAGACCCAGGCCGCCCTGCTGCAGGCGATGCAGGAACACCACGTGACCGTGGCGGGGCAGACCTACCGGCTCCCGGCGCCGTTCTTCGTGCTCGCCACCCAGAACCCGATCGAGCAGGAGGGGACCTATCCGCTCCCCGAGGCGCAGCTCGACCGGTTCATGCTCGAGCTCCGGCTCGGCTATCCGTCGCGGAGCGAGGAAGAGGCGATCGTGGCGCAGACCACCGGGTCGCGGCACGCCGCGGTGCAGCCAGTGCTCGACGGCCAGCAACTGGCGCAGCTGCAGGCGCTGGTGCGGCGAATCCCGGTGAGCGAGTCGCTGATCGCCAAGGCGGTGCTGCTGGCGCGGATGACTCGGCCCAACGAAGCCGAGGCGCCGTCGCTGATCCGCGAGTACGTCGAGTGGGGTGCCGGTCCGCGCGCCTCCCAGTACCTGGTCCTCGGCGCCAAGGCGCGCGCCGCGATGGACGGCCGCCCGCAGGCCGACCTCGACGACGTCACCAGCGTCGCGCGCGACGTGCTCCGCCACCGGGTGATGACCAACTTCGCCGCCGAGGCGGCAGACCGGACGGCGGAGGATGTGGTGGCGGAGTTGATTGACGGGGGGAGCTGGGCCAACTGACCGCGACAATGCGAAGGGCGAAGGGCGAGGAGCGGAAGAGTGTCCGCCCCTCGCCCTTCGCCCCTCGCGTTGTCGCCTACTTCGTGACCGGCCACTCCACCGCCGCCGCCCACTCCTTGAGCGTCGTCGGCTGGATGCCGTACTTCTTGGCATTCGCCGCGATGTCGGCGTTGTAGCCCACCTTCTCGAACCACTCCAGCATCAGGGCGAAGTCCTCGCTCCAGCTGCGCACCTGGTCGAGCGGCGTCGGCTCGTGGACGATCTTCTTCCCCAGCGCCTCGGTCAGGATCTCCGCCGTCTCCGGCATGGTGAGCTCGTCACCGGCAATCTCGACCTCCTGGCCATTCATCGCCTGGTGATCCTCGAACGCCTTGAACGCGTACAGTCCGATGTCGCGCGTGGCGACCATCTGCAGCTTCGTGTCGGCAGGGATGCCGACGTTGAGGACACCCTCCTCCAGCCCGGGAAGCACCCACGGCGACGAGAGGTTCTCCATGAAGTACACCGGCCGCAGGATCACGTGCGACGGGAACTTGAGGTCGCGGATCACCTGCTCCACGCGCGCCTTGTTCTCGAAGTGCGGAATCCCCGTGTTGCGGTGCGCGGAGCCCACCGAGGTGTAGACGTAGTGCTGCACGCCGGCTTCCTTGGCCAGCTTGGCGAGCCGCTTCCCCTGCTCCTCCTCCAGCTCCACGCCGGCGGTCCAGGTGTCCTGCACCGCAAAGACGCCCCACACCCCCTTGAGCGCGGCCTTGAGCGAGCCCTCGTCGTTGAAGTCGCCCTCGACCACCTCGGCGCCGGCCTTGGCCAGCCGCATGGCCGCCTCGCCCTTGGGCGAACGCGTCATCACGCGCACCTTGTGTCCCGCGGCGAGCAGCGCCGCCGCCGTCGCACCACCCTGCTTGCCGGTGGCGCCGGTCACGAGAATCATGTCGGTTCCCTTTCGCATCACTGCACTCCTTCAGTGGTTGTCATCGGTTCACGACTCGCCAGCTCGATCACGTCCTCGAGCAGGTCGAGCAGGGTTCGCAATCGATCGGCGCCCAGGCCGCCGAGCAGGTCGCACGGGAGATCGGCCATCGCCGCGTCGGTCCGGGAGAGCAGCTCGAGCCCGGCGGGGGCGATCCGGACCAGCACCACCCGACGGTCACTCTCGTGCCGATCGCGCACCGCGAGCTCGTCCCGCACCAGCCGGTCGACCAGCCGGGTGACATCGGGATCGCGATCGATCATCCGCGCGGCGATCTCGCCCGACGGCAGCCCGGCCTCCCCGGCCCCGCGCAGGATCCGGAGGACGTTGTACTGGGCCAGGGTGATCCCCTCGCCCCGGAGGTACCGGGCGAGCGGCTCCACCACCCGGGCAGTAGCCACCTGAAGCGCCACAATGGCCTCGTGCTCCGCCGAGACGAACGGCTTGGTCTGCTTGAGGACGGCGGTAAGGCGATCAGTCATGTTGCAAGGATAGTCGTTATGCGGAATATCGTCAAGAGGGCGTTATTTGTCGGCCAAGGGCGCCCCTGCCGCTGCCCGTCCTCGGCGCCCCGGATTCCCGGTGTTGGGAGAAGGACGGTGGCAGCGGCAAGGGGAGCCCTTGGCCGACAATCGGGGGAACGGCGGCGCAGACGGGTGGGCTGACGCTGCCACCGCCCCTCACCCGAGCCCGGGATGCCCGGCGAGACACGGGCGGGCAGCAGAACCCCACTCGTCCGCGCCGCCGCCTCTTGCCGGGTTCTAGAAGCGCTCGCGCCGGTAGATCAACCGCACGCCTTGTTCGTGCTCGTAGCTCCGGTCCAGCTCAAAGCCGAGCCGCTCGACGACACGTATCGATCCGGCGTTGTCTGGATGGATCACCGCCACCACACTGGTGAACTCGGCCAGCTCCCTGGCCATACCGAGGAACGCCGTCGTCACCTCAGTGGCGAGGCCGAGTCCCCAACGCTCCGGCAGGAACGCGTAGCCCACCTCGAGTTCGGTCACGCCGTCGAGATACATGGTGCGCAGCCCGCCAAGTCCTGTCGCCTCGCCGGTGGCGCGATCGTGCAGCAGGTAGAAGCCGAAGCCGTGGCGCTCCCAGTGCAGCACGTGGTTGGCGAGGTACTCCGCGGTCCACTCCGCCTCGCGCATTCCGCCGATCAGCCGCATCATCGGCTCGCTCTCGTGGAAGCGCCGGAGCGCGGCGAGGTGCCCGGAACGGAGCCGGACCGCCCGAAGGCGGTCCGTCTCGAATTCCAGGGCGATGCGCGGCGCGCTCAGGGCACCGCCGTCGGTCGCGGCTTGAGGATGAACAGTCCCTCCTGCATCGAGGTCACCACCACGTTGCCGCTGTCGAAGTACGGATAGACGCCCCACGCACCGTAGAAGCCTGCGGCATTCCCCTCGTACGGCGTGGTGTCGAAGTGGCCGATCTCGCGCGGCGCGCGCGGGTCGCTGATGTCGACCACCCGGAGTCCGGCCTGATAGTTGGCCTGATACATCCGGTTCCCCTTGATGAAGAGGTTGTGGTCGGTCGAGCCATCGGGACCCAGATACGTGCCCACCATCACCGGATCCTCGAGGTCGCTCACGTCCCAGATCATCGTGCGGGTGCGCTCGGTGGTCCCGACCAGCTCGTCGAGTTCGTCGTCGAGATAGAAGTGGCGCTGGTCGTCGGTGAGCCACCCCTGGTGGATGTACCCCGCGCCGGGATAGGTGCCGCGGCCGAGCGCCACGGGGTTGGCGGGGTCGGTGACGTCGACGATGCGGAGCGCCGTCTCGTTGGAGGCGAAGCAGATGCTCTTGCCCGCGTAGCGCGCGTCGGGGCCGCGATACTTGACGCACTGCACGTCGTGAGTGCGTCCCGGCGACACCAGTCCCTCGGTGTCGGTGAAGCAGCCGGTGAACTTCGGTGCCTGGGGCTCGCGGATGTCCACCAGGTGGAGGCCGCCGCCGCAAGTGGTGCCGCCCGAGCTGGCGGCCACCGGGATCGCCAGTGCCGACGCGGTGTCGATCGCCAGGTTGTGCGCGCTGGCGATGAGGAGATACACCGCGCCGGGCTCGAACTGCCGGCGCTCGCCGGTGCCGCCGCGGAGGCACGAACGGCCAGACGACACCGGGCCGTCAACGACGTCG
>CALGOK010000029.1 GCA_937961295.1 uncultured Gemmatimonadota bacterium | reverse complement strand
CCGAACGATTCGACGAACGAGGCCGCGAGGGAGAGCCCGAGGCCGGTGCCCTGCCCCGGATCCTTGGTGGTGTAGAACGGCTCGAACACCCGGTCCGGCCGTGCAATCCCCGGCCCCTGGTCGGCGAATCGGACCTGGACGGCGCCGCCCCAGTCCAAAGCATGCACCCGCAGCGTGCCGGTGCCGGACGGCTGCATCGCCTGCAGGGCGTTGTTGACGATGTTCATGAACACGGCCTGCAGCCGCTGCGGCTCCGCGCGCACCCAGGTGTCGGGCATCGGCTCGACGACCAGGCGCAGCCCGCTCTGCTCAAAGGCGAATCCGCGCAGGTCGGCAACCACCGCGAGGGTCTCCGAGAGCCGCACGCCGCCGACGCCGGCCTCGGGCTGCCGCGAGAACTGAAGCAGCGAGCGGATCAGCTGCCGGGCCCGGGTCGCCTCGCGCACGATCGGCTCGACCAGCTCGCGCGCCAGCGATGCCGGCACCTGCTCCCGACCCGCCAACTCGGCCGCCATCAGCTCGGCGTTGCCCACCACGGCGGTGAGGGGATTGTTCAGCTCGTGGGCGAGCCCCGCACTCATCCGGCCCACGGCGCCAAGCTTTTCCGACTGGACCAGGTCGTCCTGCGTGCGCCGGACCAGATCGAGCGCCTCCTCCAGCTCGGCATTGCGGCGCGCGAGCACCCCCTGCGCCTCGGCGAGCTGCGCGGCCATGACGTTGAAGTCGACCGCGAGCTCGCGCAGCTCGCGGTCTCCCTCGAGCGGGACGCGCACCGACAGGTCACCGGTCCCGAGCCGGTGCGCTGCTTCGGCGACATGGGCGAGTGGAACCGCCACCCGGCGCCGGAGGAAGGCGGTGAGCAGCAGCCAGATGCCGAGGCCGACCAGCGCGGCCGTTGCCGCACTCGCGAACAGGAACCAGCGGATCGTCGCGGCCTGGGCCGCGGCCGCGCGGGCGAGGTCCTCCTCGCGCATCCGGAAGAACTCCGACAGTTCGCTGCGCAGCTGCAGCGCGTGGCGCATCACCTCGGTGCGCAGCTCCACGCGCCGGCCGGCCACCGGACCCGCCGGGAGCTGCTGCAGCCGGCGGGCCGCCACCTCGAGCAGCTCGTGCTCCTCCTTGATCCGCTCGATCTGGAGCCGCTCCGCCACCGACAGCTGGCGGAACAGGTAGGAGCGCAGCCCGGCGTGGACCCCCTCGCTCGCCTCCTCGAAGTGTGCCTGCACCGAATCGGGTGCCACCCCCGCGCCCGCGACGCTGAGGGCGAGCTGGCGCATCATCCCGTCGACCACCTGGTCGGCCACCCGCTGCTCCTCGATCAGCGTGCGCGACCCCTCGGCGAGCGCCGCGCGCTGGCGCTCGCTCAGCAGCACCAGCGTCACCAGGGCGGCCATCAGCATCACTGCGCAAAGCGCGGAAATCAGCAGCAGCCGGCGCCGCAGCGGGGTGCCGCCCTCGCGCGTGGCGATGCTCACGGGGCGGGCGAGATGATGGTGAGGAGGACGTGCGGCCGGTCGACATCGCCGTTCTCGTCGAACGCGATGCTGCCGCTCAGCCCCGGGAACGCCGGTCGTTCGCGACCCAGCGCGTTGAGCCAGTCGCGCACGGCGTCGCCGCTGCGGGCCCCGTCGGCGAGCGCGGCAAGGATCAGCCGCGCCCCGTCGTAGCTCAGCACGTCGCCCGTCCCCGCCTCGTGGCCGTAGCGTGCCCGGAACCGCTCGCGGAAGGCCCGCAACTCCGGCGTCGCGGTCGGATCGAGGAAGTCGGTGTGGCGCACCCCGTCCCAATAGCCGAGCCGACGGTCGAACGTCCGCCACGAGGAGAGGGCATCGGCACCGAGGATCGGGATCGCGCCGAGCGTGCGGCGGATCTCCGGGAGGTGCAGTTGCAGCGTCTGCGCCCGGCCCAGCCAGACGATCACGTCGGGTGCGGATGCGGCGGCACTCGACACCATCGACGCGATATGCGCGTCGCGCGCGGCCCCCGCGACGCGGAACTCCTCGTCGGCATGCGGCTGGTCGTGCACCACGGAAGAGCGGCTTGCATCGAGGTGCTGCAGCAGGGCGGCGCGAATCCCGCGCCCGTAATCGTCGTTCACATAGAGCACCGCCACGCGCGCCGCGGGCGTGAAGAGCGAGTCGATTGCGCGGGCAAGCACGGCGCCCTGCACGTCGTCGGGCGGAACGAGCCGGAATGAATAGGGCCCGGCATCCGAGTACCGCGGTGCGGTCGAGGTCGGCGCGATCTGGACGATGCCGGCCTCGTTGTACACCGGCGCCGTGGCAAGCGACGACGCGCTGTTGGAGTGCGCGACCACCGCGACCATGCCGGGCGTCAGCCGAAAGCGGTCGGCGATCTCGAGGGCTGGTGCCGCACGGCTGGTGGCCTCGGCGACGAAGACGGTGTCCAGCGGCGGCAGCGGGTCGGTGGTCTCCGCCAGGGCGAGACGCACCGCGTCGACGAACGGACCGTTGAGCCCGGCGCCGATCGCCAGCGGCCGATCGGCTTGCCCGCAACCGCTCCCAGCGGCAGCGACGAGGAATGTCAGGAGTGTCCGGATCGCAACTCGTGTTCGCACCACAGGGGTCCATCGCCAGGGAAAAGGGGGTCGGCTCCCGCGGCGCAGTGCACCAGCGGGAGCCCTGGCGGGAAGCTAATCGGGGAACCCCGGCGTCACGGCGCGGACATCCGGGGACGATGCGGCGCGGTCAGCGCCCGACCTCGAGCCCGACCAGCAGGCTGCGCCCCAGCGCCGGCGAGAGGTTGTCGCGCAGCAGCACATCCGTCCCGGCCGGCCATTCGGCTCGCAGCCATGCGGTCACCCCGCCGGCAAGCAACAGCTCGGCACCGAGGAACGGGCGGAGGACGCCATCGTACTCCAGCCAGTACTCGCGGGCGCGGTCGCGCACCGGGGCTTCGCCCAGCTCCGCCCGAGCCACCAACTGCCAGTCGTAGCCGGTCCACGGGCCGACCCAGGTCGCTCCTCCCTCGATCCGGAGCGATCCCGCGTCGTAGCGCAGCGCCGCCGAACCCATCGACGCGGGCACCTCGAGCGGTTCGTCGCCCGGCCGGAACTCGCCGGTGTAGCTGGGCGCGAGCTGCGCCACGCGCGACGACACGAAATGCAGACGTGCGGCGGCGGAGAGCCGGCCGAACTGCGCACCGCCATCGACCTCGACGCCCCGGTTGGTGATCGCGCCGACGTTCTGGAACTGGTAGAAGCGCGTCGTGGCGCTGGGGCGGCGCAGGTCGACCTGTTGCAGCAGGTCGTCCGCGCGCTGCCCGAACCAGGTCACCCGCAACCATTCGCCGCCGCCCAGGTGCAGCTCCGCCCCCACCTCGACGCCCGCCTGCCGCTCAGGTCGCAGCGCCGGGTTGGCTTCCTGGAGGATGCTGCCCGCGGCCAGCGCCTGGCTCATCCCCGGCTCCGGCGGTCGCAGGGCGCGTCCCCACGCCGCGCGCAACCGCAGCACCGCGGTCCCGATCGGCGCGCTCCAGCTGAGCCCGGCGGTGGCCGCCCACGGCACGTCCGCCTCGGCACCGACCGACGAGAGCCGGTCGGTGCGTGCCCCGCCGCTGGCAACCAGTCCGCCGAGACGCACGCGCGCCTGCGCGAAGGTGCCGCGCGCATCGAGTGCCTCGCGATACAGCGCGGAGAGATCGGCCGAGCCGTCGGCCTGTCGCGCCGAGCGATCGAGCGTGCGACGACTGAACTCCGCACCGACGCTCGCGGTGACGGGATCGCGATGGTACATCCCGGCCCAGCGCACCGTGGAGCGGATGGCACGCTCGTTGGTGGCACCGAGCGGCAACCGCGGCGGGAGGATCGGCGACCGGAACGGTTCGCGCGATCCACTGATGCGGTGCACGCCACCCACCAGGGTCTGCGAGAGCGAGCCGCTGATCGCATGCCGAACGCGCACCGACGCAGCACGTTCCTCGAGCGGGTGCAACCCGCGCGCGGCAACCGCGTCGGTGAACGGATGCCGACGCTCGATCGGGGCATCGTGCTCGGCGGCGCGCGCCGCGACCTCGACCCGCATCGTGCTGCCGCGGATGACGGCGCCGGCCTGGGCGCGCCAGGCATCGGCCAATGGCAGCGCGCCGCCTAGCCGGGTGATCGATCCCAGGACAGCGCCGCTGGCGCCGGTGCGCGAGGCTTCCAGCTCCGCGGCGCCCTCGCGCCAGAGCGAGGTGCCATCGAGCGGACGATCGAGCCCGCCGGCCACCGCCGAGGCGCGCGGCGCCAGCCTCGCCGACCCGGGATGCCCCTTCCGCGTCTCGATCTGCACGACGCCATTGAGTGCGTCGGGACCGTAGAGTGCCGCGCCCTGCGGACCGTGGATCATCTCGATGCGCTCGATGCCGCGACCGTCGAGCAGCGTGAACAGCTCCGGCGAGGCGACCTCCACGCCATCGACGTAGAGTTTCGGCGCCCGCGCCGTGAACGAGGCGACGCCGCGCACGCCGCCCGGCGCGGGTGGCGGCCCGGCACCGCCACGATCCCAGAGCACCAGTCCGGGGAGGTACGCCCGCACGCGGTCGCCTAGGCGGCGGTGGGGCGAGGCACCAAGGTCACGTGCGGTGACCGTGGTCACGGCCACCGGCAATTCGCGATCGGGGAGCGGCGACACGGCCGACCCGGTCACCACCAGCTGATCGAGGGCCTGCACCCCGGTCGCCAGCGCGAGCGCCTCGGCCGAGACCGGCTCCCCGTTCGGCTGCACCGGCACCAGCACCACCGTGCCGTTGCGCGTGACGCGTGGTGTCAGCGACGTGGTCGTGAGCAGGTCGGCGAGCAACTCGCCGAGCGGGGCGCCGTGGTGCCGGACCGTGACGCGGTGGGAGGGCGGGAGCAGGTCGCCGCGCCAGGCCAACGGCGCGCCGGCCGCGCGCAACCGCAGCAGCGCCTCGACGAGCGGCTCGTTGCTGGCCACCAGCGACATCCGTCGTGCCAGCGGGTCGGCCTGCTGCGCCGCCAGCGCGGGCGCCGCGGCAAGCAGCGCGAGAACGATGGCGTGGCGACCGGGCATGGTCAGCGCAGCACGATCGATCCGTCGCGGCGGTCGATCCCGACGCCGAGGAGCACCGACAGCACGTCGAGCGCGTCGTCGAGGGAGTTCGCGGGCAGCGTGACCGTGACGGCGCGCGCGGCCACGGCGGGGTCGGCGACCGAGAGCGCGACGCCGTGCCACTCGGCGAGGCGGGCAACGACCTGGCCCGCGGGAACGGCGGTGAACTCGAACGCGCCGTCCCGCCAACCTGCCACCGCGGCGGCGGTCGCCCCCGCTCGCATGACGCCGGAGCCGCCCGCGCCGAAGTCCGCCACCGCGCCGGCACGCAGCGTGTCGGACCCGCCCGCCTCGCGCTCCACCAGCACGATCCCCTCGACCACCGCCACTTCGAGCGAGTCGGCGTGGCGCGCACGGAGCGAGAAGGCGGTGCCGATGTCGCGCACGCGGTAGTCGCCGGCGTCCACGGTGAACGGGGCGCCGGCTCCGGGCGCGATCGCGAACCAGGCTTCCCCCTCGAGCCGGACGGTGCGGCGCTGCTCGAATCGCGCCGACACCTCCAGCCGCGAACGCGGCGCGAGCACGACCACGGTGCCGTCGTCGAGCGTCACCTCGCGGACCTCGGCGGCCGCGGTGACGAACGCGGCCTCGGGGCTCCCGAGTGCCCGCCACGCGAACCCGACGCCGACGACCACGGCCAGGAGGGCCGCGATCCGCCAGGCCAGGGCGATCGTGGGCTTGGCTCTCGGGATCGGGATGACCTCGATCGGGTGGTCGCCGCTCTCGATCCGGGCCGAGACCACCGTCCAGGCGCGGTCCACGTCCCAGCCCGGCGGCTCGGCGGGACTCGCCCACGCCTGCCGCAGGCGATCGAGGGAGGCGCGCGCCTCGGTCGAGCTCGCGGCCCACCGCTCGACGGCGGCGGACTCGGCGGCGGTGCCCTCACCCGCCAGGACGCGGGCGATCAGGTCATCGGATGGCTGGTGCTCGGTCATGGGACTCACGCTCGCTGCGGACGTGAAGGAGACACCGCGATGCGACCGATACCCTGACAGGAGTCGGTGTCGTCCATAATATGCCCAGATCCCCCGACAGGACTGCCGTGACCGAATCCCTCCCGACCAGGGACCTGCTGGCGGCGATCGCCACCGGCGACGAGGCGGCGTTCGAGCGCCTGTTCCGCGCCTGGTATCCGCGCCTGGCGGAGCATGCCATGCGGATGCTCGGTGACCGCGACCAGGCCGAGGACGCCGCCCAGGAGGTGTTCCTGGCGCTCTGGCGCGGCCGCGACCGGCTCCCCGAACCCGACGCCCTCGCCGGCTATCTCCACCGGGCGGTGCGCAATCGGTCGCTCAACCAGCTGCGGCGTTGCAAGGGTGACCATGTCGACGTCGACGGCCTGCTCTCCGTCGCGGTCGCCCCGGAGGGCCAGGCACGCCTCGAAGCCGCCGACCTCCAGCGGCGGATCCTGCTCGCCCTCGAGGCGCTGCCGCCGCGCACCCGCGAGGTCTTCCTGCTGAGCCGCGACCAGCAGCTCGGCTATGCCGCCATCGCCGACACCTTGGAGATATCGGTCAAGACGGTCGAGACGCTGATGGGGAGGGCGCTCCGAGCATTGCGGGAACAGCTGTTGGGTTCGGGATGATGGATGATGGAGGGTGGAGGGTGGAGGATCGAGGATGGAGGATGGAGGGTGGAGATACCTGATTCCTCCACCCTCCATCCTCCATCCTCCATCCTCCTGTCAGGGTGCCCACCCGGGTCGGGTGTCTCTAGGCCACACGCCCCTCGGCCCGCCCTCCCCCTGAGTGCGGTCCGGTGGCCCAGACCGGAGCAGACCCTGATGCGCACCATTCCCTTCCTCTCCCGGATCCTGCCGCTGGCAGCGCTGGCGATGCTGGCCGCCTGCGCCGACGCGCCGACCTCCTCGTCCCCCGCCGGACCGACGCTCGGCTCCGACGAGGAACTCGCCCTTTCGCTCGACGAGCTCGCGGTGCAGGCCTCGCTCGCCGGCGACGAGCCGGCGGCGATCGACTTCGCCGACGGCGCACTCGCGATCCGGCTCGGTGCCGAGCCCACCGAGATCGCCGTGAACGTCGACGGCCAGGACTATCGCTACTGGGCGGTGGCGATCGGCATCGTGGAGCGCGGCGGTGATGGCGCCGAGCTGCTCAAGCGCGCCATCGTGGCGTGGACCGGCACGCCGCGTCCGACGTCGGCGTTCCGGGTGATGGCGCGCAGCGACGAGGCCGAGTTCGGTCGGCACGATGCCGTCGCCGACACGCGCTGGGCGACGGGGACCTTCCTCAACTTCGCGCGGCAGGTGCGCTACCGCGCCGTGGAGGGATCGCTCGCAAGTGCGCTCACCTCGATCGGCGGCGCCTGCCCCAACGCGGCACGCGATCCGCGCTTCGCCTGCAACCTGGCGCGGTTCGAGATGCGGCTGGACGCCATCTTCGCGGCCGCCACCGACGGCGTGGAGCGCCTGGCGGTGTTCAGCGAGGCCGGCGGCATCGCCGGCGTGGTGGTGCGCCGCACCGACGGCGGCGACGGCGGCCGCCCCACTACCACGGCCCAGCCGAGCCGTCCGCAGCCGACCCGCGGCTAGCAGGCGCGCCGTTCACGGCGCGCGATGTCGGCTCGGACGCACGCACGCGGCGCAGACGGCGAATCTGGCCCCTCGGAGGCGTTGCAATCGCGCGCCCCGAGGGGCGCGCCTGCGAGCATCACTTCCCCATCCGCTGCCACACCCGATCCTCGACATTCTCGACGAACAGCTGCAGGTGCGGGAACGGGATCTCGATGCCGGCCTCGTCGAGCGCGAACTTGCACGCCTCGAGCACCCGCTCGCCGGTCGGCATTTACTGCTCGGCGTCACCGATCCAGACGCGGACGTTGAGGTTCACGCTCGAGTCGCCGAGGGCGGACGCCACCACCGACGGCGCCGGATCGTCGAGGACACCCTCGAGCCCCGTGACGGCGGCCAAGATCACCTTGCGCGCCTCGGCGATCTTCTCCTTGTAGGCGATGCCGATCGGCACGATGACCCGAGTCTCGCCGTACATCGAATGGTTGACCAGCAGGTCGCCGATCACCTGCTTGTTGGGAATCACCACGTAGGTGTTGTTCCGGGTCCGCAGGCGGGTGGTGCGCAGGGTGATCTCGCGCACCTCGCCGTACTTGTCCTGGGTGGTGATCCAGTCGCCCACCTTGAACGGACGGTCCCAGAAGATCAGGAACCCGGCGATCATGTTGGCCACCGTCTCCTGCGCCGCGAACCCGAGCGCGATGCCGACGATGCCGATCCCGGCCAGCGCAGCCCCGACATTGATCCCGAGCTGGCTCGCCGCCATGACGATTCCCAGCACCAGCAGCACGCCGTGGAGCACGCCGTCGACCAGCAGCTTGACCAGCGTCTCGGCGAAGTCGGCCTTCTCGAGCACCGCCCGGAGCGGTCGCCGGATGATCCGGAAGCCGAGCCAGAACGCCGCCAGGACCGCCAGCGCCGCGGCGACCCGGGGGAGCACCACCGCCGCGACGGCGAGCAGATCCTCGCGCGAGATCGAATCGAGCAGACCCTGCATCCAGCCCCCCGGGCATCAGGTGATCCCGACAATCTAGCGCGACCACGGCCCGCCCCCTGCCTCTTTGGCAGGATTCCGCGGTATGGCGGTTGCTCGACAGGAGCTCGTATTGGAGCGCCGGTCAACCTGGCTGGCGACCTGGACTCGAGGACGAGGACGCACAATGGCATCGAAGATCATCGGGATCGACCTGGGGACCACCAATTCGGTCGTGGCCGTGATGGAGGGTGGCGATCCGGTGGTGATCCCCAACGCCGAGGGCGGCCGGACCACCCCGTCCGTGGTTGCCTTCACCAAGGATGGCGAGCGGCTGGTCGGTCAGGTGGCCAAGCGCCAGGCGGTCACCAATCCCAAGCAGACGGTCTTCTCGATCAAGCGCTTCATGGGCCGCCGGGTCGACGAGGTGACCGAGGAGGCGTCGCGGGTTCCCTACCCAGTGGTGGAAGGGACGAGCGGCCTCGCCGCCGTGGAGATCCAGGGGAAGCGCTACACCCCGCCCGAGATCTCGGCAATGGTGCTCCAGAAGATGAAGCAGACCGCCGAGGACTACCTCGGCCACAGCGTGGAGAAGGCCGTGATCACCGTGCCGGCCTACTTCAACGACGCCCAGCGGCAGGCCACCAAGGACGCCGGCAAGATCGCCGGCCTCGAGGTGCTGCGAATCATCAATGAGCCGACCGCGGCGGCGCTCGCGTACGGCCTCGAGAAGAAGAAGGACGAGAAGGTCGCCGTGTTCGACCTCGGCGGCGGCACCTACGACATCTCGATCCTCGAGCTGGCCGAGGGCGTCTTCGAGGTGAAGTCGACCAACGGCGACACGCACCTCGGCGGCGACGACTTCGACCAGAAGCTGATCGACTGGCTGGTGGCGGAGTTCAAGAAGGACCAGGGGATCGACCTCTCCAAGGACCCGATGGCGCTGCAGCGCCTCAAGGAGGCCGCGGAGAAGGCCAAGATGGAGCTGTCGAGCACCACGCAGACCGACATCAACCTGCCGTTCATCACCGCCGACCAGTCGGGGCCCAAGCACCTCAACCTGACGCTCACCCGCGCCAAGTTCGAGCAGCTCTGCGACGACCTGATTCAGCGCACCAAGGCGCCGATGGAGATGGCGCTCAAGGACGCGGGCCTCAAGCCCGGTGACATCGACGAGGTGATCCTGGTCGGCGGCTCGACCCGGATCCCCAAGATCCAGGAGATCGTCAAGGAGTTCTTCGGCAAGGAGCCCAATCGCTCGGTCAATCCGGACGAGGTGGTGGGGATCGGCGCCGCGATCCAGGGCGGCGTGCTGGGCGGCGAGGTCAAGGACGTGCTGCTGCTCGACGTGACGCCGCTCTCGCTCGGCATCGAGACGCTTGGCGGCGTGACCACGGTCCTCATCCCGCGGAACACCACGATCCCGACCAAGAAGTCGGAGACGTTCTCGACCGCGGAGGACAACCAGACCACGGTCGAGATCCACGTGCTGCAGGGCGAGCGGCAGATGGCCGGCGACAACCGGACCATCGGCAAGTTCCAGCTCACCGGCATCCCGCCGGCCCCACGCGGCATGCCGCAGGTCGAGGTCACCTTCGACATCGACGCCAACGGCATCCTGCACGTCTCGGCCAAGGACAAGGCCACCGGCAAGGAGCAGAAGATCCGGATCGAGGCGTCGAGCGGGCTGTCCGACGCCGACATCAACGCCATGGTGAAGCAGGCCGAGGCCAACGCCAAGGCCGACCAGGAGCGGCGCGGCCAGATCGAGAGCCGCAACCAGCTCGACGGCCTGATCTACAAGGTGGAGAAGGACTCCAAGGAGTGGGTCGACCGGCTGCAGGCGGCCGACAAGGAGCGACTCGACAAGGCGATCGAGGCCGGCAAGGAGGCGCTGCGCACCGGCGACACCGACGCCATCAAGGCGGCCCTCGACGAGCTGAACGTGGCATATTCGGCCGCTGGCGCGTCACTCTACCAGAGCGCGGCCGGGACCGCCTCCGAGCCGCCGCCGTCGGGCGAGGCCGAGGCACCCGCGTCGGGCGACGCCCCGGACGAGGCGGTCGAGGCCGACTACGAGATCGTCGAGGACACGCCCAAGCAGGAGTAGCGCGACAGCGCGAGGGGCGAAGCGCGAAGGGCGAGGGGCGGGGGCATCAGCGCCCTTCGCCCCTCGCCCCTCGCGATGTCGCCGGCCGGCGACCGACCCGCCGGGTGGCGCATCACGGTTTTATCTAGACGACGCCGCCTCCCCGCGACGGCGGAGGTACCCCAGCACCACGGAGC
>CALGOK010000028.1 GCA_937961295.1 uncultured Gemmatimonadota bacterium | reverse complement strand
CCGCGGCGCACCTCATGACGGCACCGTCCCTAGGGGCGGTGCCGTCGCGCGTAGTCGAGTCCCCACTCCAGCAGTTCGGCGCTGCGCAGCCCGACCTTCATGGCCGAGTCGATGGCCGCCTGCTCGTCCATGCCGAGGTCGTTCATGAAGTACGGCAGGAGCGCGCCGCCGACGCGATTGGCGCTGGCGCAGTGCACCATCGTGGGCCGGTCGGCAAACTCGCGCACCGCGGCGAGGACCCGCTCGAGGGTGGCGTCGTCGAGCGCGCCGCTGTTGACGGGGATGTTGCGGTACTCGAGCCCCAGGCCCTGGAGCGTGGCGGGCTCGTCGAAGGGCCGCGGCTCCATCGGGTCGCGCAGGTCGATCACGGCCACCAGTCCCTCGGCCTTGGCGGCCTCGAGCTGCTCGGCGCCGGGCTGGCCGCAGGTGACCATCCAGGGAAGCGGTTGGGCGGCGTTGGTCGCGCCGGCGATCGTGTCCAGCAGGGCCATGCGTTGCTCCGGAAGTCAGTGCCGGGAATATAGGAGCGCGGCCGGATAGATTACGGCCATGCGTCCCGTCACGGTCGCCCTGTGCCAGTTCCGCCCCGCCAAGGGGCGCCGCGCGGACAACCTCGATCGGCTCGAGGCGGTCTTCCGCTCGGTGGCGGCGGCGCCGGAACCGCCCGACGTGCTGATCCTGCCCGAGGCGATCCTCACCGGGTACTTCCTCGAGGGCGGCGTGCGCGAGCACGCCCGCAGCGCCGGTGAGCTCTTCGACGAGCTGGTCGAGCGCCACGCGCGCGCCGGCGCGCCGCCGATCGAGATCTGCCTCGGCTTCTACGAAATCTGGGACGAGCGGCTCCACAACGCCGCGCTCTGGGCCGCGCTCGGCGGCGACGATGCCGGCGTGCGGCATGTGCACCGCAAGGTGTTCCTGCCGACGTACGGCGTGTTCGACGAGGAGCGGTTCGTCGAGGCGGGTCGCGACGTCCGTGCCTTCGACGCCCGCTGCGGGCGCGTGGCGATGCTGGTGTGCGAGGACGCCTGGCACTCGCTGATGGGAACGATCGCGGCGGTCGACGGCGCCCAGCTGCTGGCGGTGGTCTCCGCCAGCCCGGCGCGCGGCCTGGCACCCGACCCGCTGCATCCGGGCCAGCCGGGCTCGCTGGCGCGCTGGGAACGGCTGGCGCGCGAGATGGCGGGCGAACACGGCACGTTCGTGGCCATGAGCCAGCTGGTGGGCTTCGAGGGCGGCAAGGGCTTTCCCGGCGGCTCGCTGCTGGTCGGCCCCGATGGCGACGTGCTGGTGCGCGCGCCGCTGTTCGAGGACGCGGTGGTGCAGCACACCATCAACCTCGACGAGATCGTCCGGCAGCGCTCGCTGTCGCCGCTGCTGGCCGACCTCGAGCTGCGGCTGCCGCACCTGATCGAATCGCTCGAGCGCGCGAGGCTCCGTGCGGCGATGCCGGAGGGGGGGCCGCTGCCGGATCCCGCCGCGCCGGCGCGGCAGCGGCCGCCCGCGAGCCGCCTTCCCGCCCCGACACCGCAACTCGCGATCGATCCGCAGCTCACCCGCCGCTGGCTGGTGGAGTTCCTGCGCGACGAGGTGATCCGCCGCCGCGGCTTCGCGCGCGCGATCGTGGGGGTGTCCGGGGGCGTCGACTCGGCGGTGGTGGCGTGGCTCGCGGCGGAGGCGCTCGGGCCCGAGAACGTGATCGGGGTGCGGATGCCGTACCGCACGTCGAGTCCCGAGTCGCTCGCGCACGGCCGGCTGGTGACCGAATCGCTCGGCATCGTGGAGCGCACCGTCGACATCTCCGCGGCGGTGGATGGGTATGCGAGCGCCGCTGGCGAGCAGCCCAGCCCCGCGCGACTCGGCAACGTCATGGCGCGGGTGCGGATGATCACGCTGTTCGACCTCTCGGCGGCGCTCGGCGCGCTGCCGATCGGCACCGGCAACAAGAGCGAGCGCCTGCTCGGATACTTCACGTGGCACGCCGACGACTCGCCGCCAGTGAACCCGATCGGCGACCTGTTCAATGCCCAGGCGTGGGGGCTGGCCCGGCTCCGGGGGGTGCCCGAGGCGATCGTCGCCAAGCCGGCCAGCGCCGACCTGATCGCCGACCAGACCGACGAGGCGGACTTCGGGATCACGTACGCCCGGGCCGACGCGATCCTCGACCTGATCCTGCACGGCCACGACGAGCGCGCGATCCTGTCCGCGGGTTTCACTGCGGAGGAACTCGCGCTGGTGCGCGGCCGGCTCGACGCGACGCACTGGAAGCGGCGGCTGCCGAGCGTGGCAATGCTCTCGGCGACCGCGATCGGTGATTACTACCTGAGGCCGGTGGACTACTGAATGCGACGGGCGAGGGGCGAAGGGCGAGGGGCGGTCACGCCACGACATCGCGCCGGTGATCGTCGATCCCGGCATGCATCGCCCTTCGCCCCTCGCCCGTCGCCAATGAACGGATGCTGCCGTGACACCTGACTCCCGTCCCATGTCCCACTCGCGCGGCGAGATCTCCACGCTCGTCATGCCGCACATGGCCAACATCCTCGGCGACCTGTTCGGCGGCGAGATCATGGCGATGGTCGACCAGGCCGCCGCCATCGCGGCCATCCGCCACGCGGGCGGGCCGGCGGTGACCGCGTCGATCCACCGGGTCGACTTCCGCGACCGGATCCCGATGGGATCGCTGGTCACGTGCGTGGCGCAGGTGGAATACGTGGGCAACTCGTCGATGGACATCACCGTCGACGTGTATGCGGAGAAGCCGAGCACCGGTGAGCGGCGGAACACGCACACGGCGCGGCTGGTGTTCGTGGCGATCGACGATTACGGCCGACCCAAGCGGGTGCCGCGGATCATGCCGGGGAACGCCGAGGAGCAGGCGCGCTACGATGCCGCCGAGCGCTACCGCCGGGAGCACAGCGAGCGGTGACGGGTCCGCGCGTGGCGTTGGTGATGGGCGGCGGCGGCGCCAAGGCCGCGGCGCACGCGGGCGCCGCGCTGGCGCTTCGCGAGGCCGGCATCGCGCCGGTCCACTGGATCGGCACGTCGATGGGGTCGGTGGTGGCGGCGGCGCTTGCCGCCGGCGCCGACCCCGCCGGATTGCTGGAGGAGTTCTCCACCATCGAGCGCGACGACGTGCTGCAGCGCGAACCGTGGGCGGTGGTGAAGGGATTCTGGGCACCGGCGGTGTTCCGCACCGAGGTGTTCCGCGAGGTGGTCGAGCGGCTGGTGCCGGTGCGGAGCTTCGGCGACCTGGCGGCACCGTGCACCGTCACCGCGGTGGAGCGCGACACCGGCGAGACCGTGGCGTTCGGCGCACTCGGCGAGGACGCGCCGCAGATCGACGTGCTCCTGGCATCGTGTGCCCTGCCGCCATACTTCCGGGCGGTCGAGGTCAATGGCCGGGCGTTCTACGACGGCGGGCTGCGCGCACCGCTGCCGCTGCCGACCGCCGAGGCGGTGGATTGCGACCTGGTGATCGCGATCGACGTGGGGCCGGGTTTCGACGAACTCGGCGAGCGGGTGGAGCAGCCCCCCCCGCTGCTGGCGGCCTCCGACACGGCCGTCGGCTGGCTGATGGCCGGCACCACGGCGCTCCTGCGGGAGCGCTGGGAGACGCGGCCCGGGCTGCCGCCGCTGCTGTGGATCCGGCCGACCAGCGATCGTGGCGCCACGTTCGCCGTGGAGCGGATCGGCGAGTACGGGCGCGCTGGCGAGCGCGCGATGCGCAATGCACTGAGGGAGCTGGGATGACACGACACCGCCGGCTGTTCACCCCCGAGAGCGCCAATGCGACGCTGCCGCTGGTGACGCGCGTGGTCGATGACCTGGTGCGGCTGCACGCGGTGTGGCGTGCCGCGGTCACGTCGTACGAACTCGCCCAGGCGGACGCCGATGCCAGCGACGAGACGGTCGCGGCGCGCGAGGCCCGGCTCGAGGTGGGTCGCCTCGCCGGCGAGATCGAGTCGTGCCTCGACGAGCTGGAGCAGGTGGGCTGCCTCTTCCGCGACTTCGACCAGGGGCTGGTGGACTTCCCGGCCGAGCACGACGGGCGGGTGGTGTGCCTCTGCTGGCGCCGCGGCGAGGTCGAGGTGGCGCACTGGCACGAGATGGAGGCGGGGTTCGCCGGGCGGCAGCCGCTCGACGACGCGTTCATGGCACGGGAGGGGCGATGAACGCGACATGGCGGTTCCTGCACCACCTCTCCTACATCGCGTGGATCGGCGGTGCCCTGGCCACCCTGGTGGCGGGGGCCACCATGCAGCGGCTGGAACGGCCGCACTGGGGCGGCATCGCCGAGGTGCAGGGCGCGCTCTACCGCATGCTGGTGGGACCCGGGGCGATGGTGAGCGTCGCGAGCGGGCTGATGCTCACCTTCGGGATGTACGGTGCGCTGAGCGGCCAGGTGGGTGCCTGGCTCGGCACCATGCAGGCCACCGGAATCGCCGGCGCGCTGGTGACGCTGCTCGGCGCGATGCCGGCGGCCTCGCGACTGTCGCGGCTGGAGCCGACCGGCGAGACGGCGGCGGCCTTCGACGCGACCCACCGGCGGCTCGCGATCACGGGGAGCCTGGGGATGCTGCTCGCGCTGGCGGCCCTGCTCGCGGGCGCCCTCTACCGCGGATGAGCATCAGCCGGCGCGACCTGGTCGCCCTGGCCGCGCTGCTGCCGGGGTTCGGGGCGTTGCCGCGGGCCGCGATCGCGCGGCCCGCGCCGCTCCCCCCGGGCGCCGCGCCCGACTGGGATGCGATCGCCGACCAGTTCGTGACCGACGGCATCCACCTCAACACCGGCACCTACGGATCGTGTCCTCTGCCGGTGCTCGAGGCGACGATCCATCACCTGCGCGCGTTCGAGCGGATGATCGGGCAGGAGCATCCCGACATGGACGCCCTGCACGCCGGGCTGGAGGCGTTCCTCGGCGCATGGCCCGGTTCGGTGGCGATCGTGCGCAATGCCACCGAGGCGATGAACATCGTCGCCAACGGGATCGACCTCGGGCCCGGCGACGAGGTTCTCACCACCACGCATGAGCACATCGGCGGGCGCTGCTGCTGGGAGTTGCAGGCAGCGCGCCGCGGGGCGGTCCTCCGCACCTTCGATCCGCCGCTCGATCCGGTCGACGACGCGGAGCTGGTCGAGGCATGGCGCCGGGCGATCACGCCGCGCACCCGGGTCCTGTCGATCTCCCACGTCCTGTTCACCACCGGGCTGATCCAGCCCGCGGCGGCCCTGGTGCGGCTGGCGCGCGAGCTCGGCATCGTGTCGGTGATCGACGGCGCGCACCCGCCGGGAATGATGGCGCTCGACCTCCGCGCGATCGACGCCGACTATTACGCCTCCTCACCGCACAAGTGGCTGCTGGCTCCGAAGGGAACCGGGCTGCTGGTCACCCATCCAGACCGACTCGCCGGCACCTGGCCGCTGGTGGCATCGGGCGACTGGCAGGCGGAGGACCGGCGCCGCTTCGAGCACGCCGGCACGCTCAACGAGTCGCTGTTCGCCGGGCTCGCCGCCGCGCTGGCGTTCCAGCAGGCGATCGGCCGCGAGGCGATCGAGGCGCGGGTGCGCGGCCTCGCCACCGCGCTGTTCGAGCGGCTCGCCGCCGCGCCGCGCGTGCGGCTGGTGTCGCCGCGGAGCGCCGCGCACCGTTCGGCGATGGTGTCGTTCACGATGGACGGGACGAGCGCCGAGGAATTGCAGCGCACGCTGGGGCGGGCGCGAATCCGCACCCGCCGGATCGCGGAACACGGCTACGAGTACCTGCGACTGAGCACGCACCTCAACGTGCGGGACGGTGACCTCGACCGGACGATGGGCGTGCTGACGGGATGACGGGGGACGGAACGACGGAGGAACTGTCGCTCCGTCGTTCCGTCCTCCTCATCGCCGGCTGCCCGTCCTGCACACCGGCTTGACCGGGCATGACTCGCAGCGCATGACGCGGGCGGTGCAGACCAGGGCACCGAGTTCCATCAGCGCCTGGTTGGTGATCCAGGCATCGGGGCCGCGGCGCGGCACCAGGCGGCGGGCGAGGGCGTCGAGGCGGCGGCGCGCGGCGGCGTCGGTGCCGAGGCGCGGGTGGAAGACGCGACGAAGGACCCGGTCGACATTGGTGTCGACGGCCGGTTCGTTGTGCTCCCACGCGAACGCGGCGACCGCGCCGGCGGTGTACGCGCCGACGCCCGGCAGGGCCCGAAGGGCCGCGGCGCTCGCGGGAAGCTGCCCGTCGTGGTGCGACCGCACTTCCCGGGCGAGTTGGTGCAGGTTGGCCGCTCGGCGGTAGTATCCGAGGCCGGCCCACGCCTCGCGCACCCGGGCCGGGCGCGCGTCGGCAAGGTGGGCGAGGGTGGGGAAGCGGGCGAGGAAGCGGGGCCAGTATTCGCGGACCCGGGCCACCTGGGTCTGCTGCAGCATGACCTCGGAGACGAGGATGTGGTACGGGTCGCGGGTGCGGCGCCACGGCAGGTCGCGACCGTGGCGCCGGAACCACGCCAGCAGCCGGCGCTTGAACCGCCGCGGGCGTCTGGTCTCGGCGGGGATGGACGCGGCCCTCATTGCCGCCCAAGATGGGATGCACATGAACCGACCGGACACGGGGGCCTTCCGCTGGCCGCCGCGCTGGCGCAGGTGCAGCAGCGGACGGGCCGCTTCGTGCTCGACGGCCTCGCCGCGGTGGGCCGGTTCGCGGCGCTGATCGTGGAGATTGGCCGCGGACTCGCCGAGCCGAAGGTGTGGCTGCCGCGCACGTTCGCCGAGGCGCACAACATCGGCATCGGGTCGCTGTTCATCGTGCTGCTCATCTCCGCGTTCGCCGGCGGGGTGACCGCGCTGCAGGCCGGCTACCAGTTCACCGGCAACATCCCGATCTACGTGGTGGGGGCGATCGTCACCCAGAGCATCGTGCTGGAGCTGGGGCCGGTGCTGGTGGGGCTGATCCTGGCCGGCCGGATCGGGGCGCGCTACGCCGCCG
>CALGOK010000027.1 GCA_937961295.1 uncultured Gemmatimonadota bacterium | reverse complement strand
GCGATGCCGGCATCGCGCACCGCAAGCGGTGCGCCTGCTACTGCCGCCGCAGCACCATTCCCATGAACTGCATCCACGTCTTCCCCTCGTCCCGCGACATGTAGCCGTTCTCGACCCAGCGGCCCTGGTCATCGATGAACATGTCGTAGCGGATATGCCCCGCGCGCGGGTCGAACATCTTCCACGTGTACCCCTTCTCGGTGAGTGCGATCTCGGGGTCGAGCCAGTGGCCCTCGGCGGTGAACGCGCGCATCTGGATCCCGGTGTTCTCGCGATTGCGATGGATGACCGCGAAGGCATGGTGCACCGTGTCGAGTCCTGCCGCGTGCTCACGGGTGCCGAGGCCGCGGACGGCGACGATCGTCCCGCCTGCCTCAGGCCAGACCCATTCACGCTGCCGAACGGTGACCCGGCCCTCGGGGCGCATCATCCACGCCTCGCCGTCCCATTCGCCGGCCAGGTCGGCAAACACGCCGAGCGATCGTGCCTGCGCACCGACCGCGGAAGGAACGAATGAGGCCACCGCGACGGTCATCGCCGCGAGGATGGTGCGAGACATGAAGACCCCCGGACGCAGTAGGTGGAACCGAAAGATCCTTCCTGGCACGGTTTCCGGCTTGAACGAATCGGTCAGGGAACCACCTCGTCGTGCTCGGTGGCGCGGATCAGCTTCCCGAAGGCCCCGGGGGTGAGCCCGGTGAAGTCGGCCACGTCGCGGTGCAGGTGGGGCTGGTCGGCGTAGCCGGCGGCATGCGCCGCCGCACTCCAGGTGGCCCCGCCACGCGCCACCGCCCAGGCGGCGGCGAGCACGCGACGCACCCGGGCGAACTCCTTGGGACTCACCCCCGTCGCCGCCCCGAACTGGCGCCTCAGGGTGCGCTCGGCGCAGCCGAGCTCGCGGGCGAGCACGGCGATGGGGAGATCCCCGCCCGTGGCGACCAGCCGATCGACCGCCTGGGCGATGAGCGGGTCGCGCGGAGCAGTCCCGGCCACGATCGGCGCGAGCAGCGTGTCGAGGGTAGTGGCGAGGGCGTCGGCCCCGGCATCCGGCGCCAGCGCCCTGCGCAGCTCGGCAGCCAGTCGCTGCAGTCGCTCCGGTGCCGGGGTCACGGCATCGCGCATGCTCGCTGCGCCGATGCCAAGCAGCGGTTCGAGCGCTCCGGGTTGCAGGCGCACGCCGCCAAAGCGATCCCCGCTGCGGATCGGCACCCCGAGCGGCTCCAGCCACGGCCCGCTGAGCATCGCGGCAATCGGATGATCGAGATGGATCACCAGCGCGGTGCAGCCGTCCGGCGGCACGTGATGCACCGCGGGTGCGTCCGGGCCCACGGCAAACCACCAGTAGTTGCGGATCCACGGCCGCAGGAGGGCCGCGGGTCGACGCTCGGCGTAGCGGAACGCGGGAGCGGCGGGTTGGCTCACTTGGAGAGCGGGCTCCGCCTGGCGATCGTGGCGACTTCCTCGCGGGTGAGCACCCCGCGCTCCACCAGCAGCGCGGCGTAGCGCGCGGGATCGAACGATGGCGCGTCGCTGCCGAACAGCAGCCGATCGGTGCCGAACTCGTCGAGGTCTGCCGCCAGCGCCGCCGCCTCCCGTTCGGTGGTGGCAGGAACACCCTCCGATTCCTCAGCGAGGATCGCCGCGGAGAGCTCGAAGTGGATGCCGGGGCGGGGGTCATCGGCCGCGAAGCGTTCGGCGAGCCAGGCATTGGCGGTGCGGAACACACTGCGGGTCCACGCGCCGTAGCCGCCGCTGCCACCCAGATGGGCGATGATCACCACCAGGTCGAGGTGGGGCTCGATCACGACACGGAGGAATCGATCGACATCCTCCGCCTCGGTGCCGCGCCGCTGGGTGTCGAGATGGAGCAGGACGGGAAGCGACTCCGCCGCGGCCCAGCTGGCGATCTGCTGGAGAGAACCGAGATGCGATGTGTCGCGGAGGTCGATCTCGGATGCCGCAAGGTGGAGCTTGATGCCGGCGCCGCCGGCGGTGATGCAGCGCTCGAGTTCGCGCAGAGCGTAGGGCCGCAGCACCGGCGCCGAGCAGAGCGCGACGGTGCGATCGGCAAAGCGGGCCGCCTGGGCGAGGAGGTGATCGTTCTCCCGGGCGACGCGGCGCTCTTCCTCGTCGACCGACAGTGCCAGTGCCGTGCGGAGTTCAGTGTTGCCGTAGGCGTGGCCCATCGGCACCAGCACGGCGCGGTCCACTCGTGTGAGCACGCTGTCGGGGATCAAGTACGCCGAGTCGGGCCGCGAGAACGGGATCCCGATCGCCTTCCAGTCCCGGATCAGGTCGGGGCCGAGGAGGTGGACGTGATGGTCGGTGCCGGCGACCGGCTCGACGCTGGCGGCATCAGGTTCGTCCGCCGGCATGGCGCAGGCGGAGAGGAGTACGAGGATCCAGCAGGCGGTTCGGGGCACGAGGACACTCACCGTGGGCAGGGATGGGGAAAGATCGCCTCATTGGTGCCCTGTCGCCGTTGCACCCGCCGGCCCGTCCCGCGCCGACGCGACCGAGCGTGGCGCTGCACGATCCCCGGTCCTCGCCTGCCGCTTCGCTACGCTCGCGGCAGCGCCCGGACGAGGGGATCGCGTCTCCGAATGCGGCTGGGGCGCCACGCCCACGGTCGCTTCTCTGCGGGACGGGCCGGCGGGTGGCCGGAACACCTCCTGCAACCCCGGGAGGTCTGCGGCCGTAGTCCCGGCATACTTGCTTCCCCCTCTCCACCAGCGACAGCTTCACCTGATGCCTTCGCCCCGTCCGCTCCCAGCAGCGCTGTTTGCCCTCGTCGTGGCGCTCCTTGCCGCGCCACCGCTCGCCGCGCAGGAGCACGCGCTCCACGCCCACGCGCACGAGGGGATGCCGGCGCTCCGGCCGATCCCGGCCGGCGTGCTGCACACCGCCGCCGACGTGCAGTTCATGCAGGGGATGATCGCGCACCATGGCCAGGCGATCCACATGTCGCGGCTGGCCGAGGAGCGTGGTGCGGATCCCCGGCTGCTGCGGTTCGCGCAGAAGATCGACCAGTCGCAGGAGTCCGAGATCCGATTGATGCGGGGGTGGCTGGTGGACCGTGATCAGGTGGCGCCCGACAGCGTCACGTGGCAGGCGATCATGATGCCGGGGATGTTGACGCGCGAGGAGCTGGCCGAGCTCGAGACGCTGCGGGGCGAGGCGTTCGACCGGCGGTTCCTGGAACTGATGATCCGGCACCACGAGGGCGCGCTCTCGATGGTGGCGGAGTTGCTCGCCACGCCGCGGGCGGCGCAGGACGTCGACATCAATGTGCTCGCCAACGACATCCATACCGTGCAGACTGCAGAGATCGACCTGATGCGACAGATGCTCGCCAACCTCGAAGGGAACTCACGATGACCGGATCGCTTCGTCGTCTCGCCGCCATGGTGGCGACTTTCTCGCTTGCCGCCCTGCCGCTGGTGGCACAGTCGTACCCGCCCGGGGGCGATCCGCGCGACGGCCTCAAGCCGGGGCTCACCGACGCGGGCGTGGCGATCGCCGGGATGCGCCTGGTGGCGACGGCACCCAAGCCGGCGCCGTTCGACTCGGTGCGCGGGCTCACCTTCGTGAACTCCGACCTCGCCTTCCGCGGCAACCTGGTCTACCAGGGCAATTTCGCCGGGTTCTCCATCTGGGACGTGAGCAATCCGGCTCGGCCGCGGATGGTCTCGGTGGTGGAGTGCATCACGTCGCAGGGTGACCCCACCATCATCGGCAACCTGCTGTTCGTCTCCGCCGAGGGCGGCGGCAACCGGAACGACTGCGCCAAGGGCGGGGTGCAGGATCCGTCGGAGCACATGGCCGGCGTGCGGATCTACGACGTGTCGAACCCGCGCGCGCCGCGGCTGGTCAAGAACGTGCAGACCTGCAAGGGGTCGCACACGCACACCGTGATCCCGCATCCGCGCGACCGCGGGGTCGTCTACATCTACGTGTCGGGGAGCCAGGGTGCGCGCGAGGCGATGGAGGGATGCGTCAACGGCGACGACCCGGCCGACCCGAACAACTCGCTCTACCGGCTCGACGTGATCCGGGTGCCGCTGGCCAACCCGGAGCAGGCGGCGGTGGTGACCGGGGCGCGGATTTTCACCGGCCTCGACGCGGCACCACAGCGTGAGGGGCGCCAGGCCCGCCGCGGTGGCGGGCCCCGCAACTGCCACGACGTGACCGCCTATCCGGCGATGAACCTGCTGGCCGGGGCGTGCGGCAGCTATGGCCTGCTGGTGGACATCTCCGATCCCGAGCAGCCGCGCCGGCTCGACGCCGTGGCCGACACCAACTTCTCGCTCTGGCACACGGCGGTGTTCAGCAACGACGGCAAGAAGGTGCTCTTCACCGACGAGTGGGGCGGCGGCACCCAGCCGATGTGCCAGGCGACGTCGATGATGGAGATGGGCGGCAACACCGTGCTCACCATCGGGGAGGGCGGCAAGTACAGGCAGCACGCCTACTTCAAGATCCCCACCGGGCAGGCGGCCAACGAGAACTGCGTGAGCCACAACGGCTCGCTGATTCCGGTGCCGGGGCGCGACATCGCGGTGCAGGGGTGGTATCAGGGCGGGGTCAACATCATCGACTTCACCGATCCCGACCGGCCCTTCGAGATCGGCTACTTCGATCGCGGCCCGGTCGATCCCCCGCCGGCCGAGGGCGAGCGCGGCAGCAACACCATCGGTGGGTCGTGGGGCGCATACTGGTACAACGGCTACATCTACTCCTCGGAGATGGCGCGCGGACTCGACGTGCTGGAACTGGTGCCGGGAGCGCAGCTGAGCGCCAACGAGATCGCCGCGGCCAAGCTGGTGGTGATGGACGAGTTCAACCCGCAGAGCCAGCCGCACGTCAGCTGGCCCGCTGCGTTCCCGGTGGTGCGGAGCTACGTCGACCAGCTCGAGCGCGGCAACGGCCTGGCCTCCGCGCGCATCGCCGCGATCCGGTCGGCGCTCGACGCCGCGGAGCGGCAGTCGGGTTCGGCGCGGGCCACCGCGCTGCGCACGCTGGCGGGGCAGCTCGATCGCGACGTGGCCGCGGCGAGCGACAAGGCGCGAGTGCGGGCGCTGGCGGCGGAGACGCGAAGGCTCGCCGGAAGCTGAGCTGGCGGTGTCACCCCGAGCCGCAGGCGAGGGGGAGGAGGCTGGCGGGGAGCTGAAGGGCCGGTGTCACCCCGAGCCGCAGGCGAGGGGGCGGAGGTTGGCCGACGCCTGAACGCAGGCGCGCCCCTCGGGGCGCGCGATGCCGGCCCACCGCTCCGCACCACCGCTTCGCCGGATGCCCGGCCGTGATGTGACCGGCACCACAACCGGGCAAGGCCCAGTGGCATCCGGCTTCGGGTGGTGCGGGTAGAGCTGACCCTGTAAGGGCGTGAATCCGGAGTCCTGGGGTGTGAGGGGGGAGCGCGTTCCCCCCACCTCTCAGGACTCCGGACTCCCTTCCCCCGGCACCCCCGGACCGCCCCGGGGTATCCCCCAGCGACCGGCCCCGGGCGTTCCCGGGGAGGGCCCGCCCCCTACGGGTCTTGCCGGCCACTCCTCATTGCGAAGGACAGGCCCGACATGATGACCATCGTCGCTCTGCTGCTGATCCTCTGGTTGCTGGGATTCCTGACGTCATACACCCTCGGTGGCCTGATCCACATCCTCCTGGTCATCGCCATCATCGTGGTGCTGGTCCGCATCATCCAGGGCCGCAAGCCGGTGTGACCGGGCCGGGTACCGCGGCGGTCGGCGAAGCTGACACGGTGCCCGGACCCGCAGGAGTGACACGTGCGGATTGTCTCCACCACGCGAGCGGCCTGCGCCCTGGTGCTGATCGGGGCGCTGGCCGGCTGCGCCACCCTGCAACAGTACCTGGCGCTCCGCCAGGTGGACTTCTCGCTCGACCGCGTCGCCGACGCGCGGCTGGCCGATGTGCCACTCGCGCGCATCGCCTCGTTCCGCGACCTCACCGCATCAGAGGCGGGACGCCTGATCGCCACCCTCGCGGCCGGCACCGCACCGCTGGAGTTCACGGTGGAGGTCGGCGCCAGCAACCCGGCCGACAACCGCACCGACGCCCGCCTCACCCGCCTGGAATGGCTGCTGCTGCTGGACGATCGCGAGACGGTGCGCGGCGTGATCGATTCCACCCACGTGCTTCCCGCGGGTCAACCCGTGACCATCCCGGTCCGAGTGAACCTCGACATGATGGAATTCTTCTCGGGCAGTGCGGAGCAGATCGTCAACTTGGCCGCCGGCTTGGTGGGATTGCGGGGCGACCCGACCCGCATCACACTGGAGCTGCTGCCGCGGATCGAGACCCCTCTTGGCTCGCTCACCCCGCCGCAGCCGATTCGGGTCTCGGGTTCCGCCCCGGCCCGCTGACCGGAGACCATTCGTGCGTCCGCTGCGCTACTCCATCAACGTCACGCTCGACGGGTGTGTCGACCACACGGCGATCATCCCCGACGAGGAGCTGCATCGCCGGGCGGAGGCAACGATTGCCGCGGCAGATGCGCTGATCTTCGGCCGGATCACCTACCGGCTGATGGAGGAGGGGTGGCGGTCGGTGGCCGAGACGGGGGTGGGTCCCGAGTGGATGGAGCCGTGGATGGTCCCGTTCGCGAACACCATTCACGCGAAGCCGAAGCATGTCGTCTCCCGCACCCTCGAATCGGTCAACTGGAATGCGGAGCTGGTGCGCGGTGATCTTGGTGACGCCGTGCGGCGACTGAAGGCCCAGCCGGGGAACGGCCTGGCGACGGGAGGCGTGACGGTGCCGCTGGCACTGGCCGAACTGGGGCTCATCGACGAGTACGAGATCATCGTCCACCCCAGGATCGCCGGGCGCGGGCCGGCGCTGTTCGCCGGGCTGTCACGGGCGGTCGACTTGACGCTCACCGGCCGGTCGGAGTTTCGTTCCGGCGCAGTGGCGCTGCAGTACGTGCCGAAGCGCTAGCCGCCGCGATGCGACGACACACTGGAGCACTGGGACAGCGGAATGCATCCTGACATCAAGAAGTACCACGCCGCGCAGGCGCCCGCCGACCGGGCCATCTGCACCCTGCTGCATGACGAGATCGAGAAGCACCTCAAGGGCGCGGAGAGCAAGGTGTGGCACTCCCATCCCGTCTGGTTCCTCGACGGCAATCCGATCTGCGGCTACGGCAAGCTCAAGGACGGCGTGCGGCTGATGTTCTGGAGCGGCCAGTCGTTCGACGAACCGGGTCTCGTCCAGCGCGGCGAGAAGTTCAAGGACGCGTCGGTGCTCTACACCGACGCGAAGCAGGTGAAGAAGGGCGACCTGAAGCGCTGGTGCGCCAAGGCGCGCGAGATCCAGTGGGACTACAAGAATCTCGTAAAGCGGAAGGGGAAGCTGGTGCGGCTGGTGTAGGGCACGGAGGTGACATGGGGGCGGGGCTAACGGGCCGCTACAGCATCCCGGCCAGCAGCGTGGCGATGCCGAGGAAGCTCGCGAAGCCGACGATGTCGGTCACCGTGGTGAGAATGATCGACGACGACTGCGCCGGATCCTGCCCGAACTTCGTCAGCATGGTGGGCACCAGCACACCCGAGACTCCTGCGGCCACCATGGAGAGGACCATCGACACGCCGATCACCAGCGCGAGCCCTATCGAGCGGCTCCACACCCACACCCCCGCCGCGGTGGTGATCGCGACGGCGACGCCGTT
>CALGOK010000026.1 GCA_937961295.1 uncultured Gemmatimonadota bacterium | reverse complement strand
CTGCTGCTCTTTCCCGGCACGCGCACCCCGCTGCACATCTTCGAGGATCGCTACCGCGCGCTGCTCGGCGACGTCCTCGCCGGTGACGCCGCGTTCGGCGTGCTGCCGCCGGGCGAGGACGGCACCGCACCGACCAGCGGCACGATCGGCTGCGTCGCGGAGGTGGTGACCCACCAGCCGCTCCCCGACGGACGCAGCAACGTGCTGGTCCAGGGCGGTGAGCGATTCGTGCTCCGGCGGATCCTCGACGAGCAGACACCGTACCTCGTGGGCCTGGTCGACGAGTTCGGCGACGAGGAAGGAGCTGACGAGTTGCCGACCGATGCCGAGGCAGCGCTGCGCGCCCTGGCCGAACGATGCCGACAGGCGATGTCGGTGCTCTCGGATCTCCCCTCGGAGGCGGCGTGGAGCGGCGATCCGGCGACGTTCACGTTCCAGGTGGCCGGCACCATCCCGTGGGATGCCGCCCAGTCGCGACCGCTGCTGGCGATGCGCTCCGCCGCCGAGCGCGCCGACCTCCTCCTGCGCCTCCTCCCCTCCGTGGTCCCCGACCTCGAGCGCCGCGCCGCCGTGCATCGCCGCGCCGGGAGCAACGGGGCGGGGCCGCACCCACCCGAGCGGAGCGAATGATGAGCCGTCTTCCCTGGCCCAGCGCAGGCGTGCCGGTTGCCTCAACAGGTTCCGCGGGGAACCGCGCCATGAGCAGGGCGTTCACCTCGTGATGCACCCGCACTTCTCGCTGCCTCCGAACGCGCTCGGCAGAGCTGCCGCCCGCGCCACCGCCATCCCGCGGCCCGACGGGGTGATCCGCGTCGAAGGCCCCGGCGCGGAGGCCTGCCTGCAGGGCGTGCTCACCAACGACCTGGTGAAGGGCGCACCCGAGCTCGCGTGGGGTGCGGTGCTCACCCCCAAGGGGATGATCATCACCGACCTCTGGGTGCTGCGGGATGCCGGCGGGTTCTGGCTGGTGGTGCCGGAGGCCGGCCGGGATGCGCTGCTGCAGGTCCTCGCCCGCTCGTTCCCGCCCCGGCTCGCCAAGGTCACCGATCGCTCGGCGGAAATGGCCGCGTGGTGGCTCATTGGTGCCATCCCCCATGCGATCGACGGAGTCACGCTTGGTCGCCCCCATGGCCCCGCACCGTTCGCGGCACTGGCCGTGGCTGGACGCGCGGCGGGACAAGCCGGCCTGAGGAAGGCTGGATGCGACGAGGCCGAGCCCGAGCTCGGCGACCTGCTCGCCGTCCTCGGTGGATGGCCGGCGGTCGGCCGCGAGATCGACGAGAAGACGCTCCCGCAGGAGGTCCGCTTCGACGAGCTCGAAGGCGTCAAGTACGACAAGGGGTGCTACGTCGGCCAGGAAACGGTCGCGCGACTGCACTTCCGCGGTCACGCCAACCGGATGCTCCGGGCGATGAGGGGTACCGGCGAACTCCCCGAGGATCCCACGATCACCAATGCCGCCGGCAAGGAGGTCGGCACCGTCGCGACGCTCGTGACGTTGGGCGATCGCTGGATCGCGACCGCCAAGGTGCGGCGCGAAGTCGAACCAGGCGATCCGGTCACCGTCGGAGGGCGCCAGGCGACGGTGGGTGACTTCCCGGTGGACGCCGGTGCCGTCACAGGGTAGAGGCGCAAAGACGCCCCGGAGCAGGCTCCGGGGCGTCTGGGTGCATCGGACCTGGGTCCGATCTTACATCTGGTGCGAGGTGTCGGTCGCCGCAGCCATGCTGTCGGCCATCGTCTTCATGCTGTCAGCCATGGCGCCCATGCTGTCAGCCATCTCGCCCATCTGCTCCGCGGGGGCAGCCATCGAGGTCGTGTCCTCCATGCCCTCGTCCGCCGCCTCGCCGCACGCCGCAACCGCAAGCACCGCCGCCGCCATCAGGAACTTCCGCATCGCCTCTCCCTTGGGGTGTGTACGCTGAATGGTGATCGTGGCCCGCGCCGCGCGTCGGCCGCAATCGCCCGATGCACCGATGGTCAAGTTAGGGCATGCCGCGATGCTGTCAAGCGCCCTAACCTCCTGCAAGGCGGCAACTTCCGACGCCGGACCCCGAACAGGCACCGAAACCCGGGCGCCCGGAACCGGGGAGACCGAGGCCCGATGGCACACCCCCAGCCCGCAGAGGAGACCCGATGAATGATCGCCCGTTGACGCTGGGCGAGCTCACCCGGAGCATCTGGGGGCAACCTCCGCTCAGGGGACGCAGCGTCCGCGACGAGCTGCGCGCCAACCTGGTCGCCCGGCTCGAGGACGGCGGGGAGCTCTTTCCCGGCATCGTGGGCTACGGGGAGAGCGTGCTGCCGCAGCTCGTCAACGCGCTGCTCGCGCGCCACGACTTCATCCTCCTCGGCACGCGCGGGCAGGCGAAGTCGCGGATCCTGCGCGCCCTCACCGCGTTCCTCGACGAGGCAGTTCCCGTGGTGGCCGGGAGCGAGATCCATGACGACCCGTTCGCGCCGATCTCGCGATTCGCCCGCGACCGGATCGCCGCCGAGGGCGATGCGACACCGATTGCGTGGCTGCCGCGCGAGGCGCGTTTCGTCGAGAAGCTGGCGACCCCCGACGTGACGATCGCCGACATGATCGGCGACGTCGACCCGATCAAGGCGGCTCGCGGCGGCCACGAGCTCGGCAGCGAGCTCACCATGCATTACGGCCTGCTGCCGCGCGCCAACCGCGGCATCTTCGCGATCAATGAGCTGCCCGACCTCGCGGGAAAGATCCAGGTCGGGCTGTTCAACATCATGCAGGAAGGCGACGTCCAGATCAAAGGCTATCCGGTGCGGCTGCCGCTCGACGTGCTGCTGGTGTTCACCGCCAACCCCGAGGACTACACCGCGCGCGGCAAGATCATCACGCCGCTCAAGGACCGGATCGGTTCCGAGATCCGCACCCACTACCCCGAGGAGGTGGAACACGGCGTCGCGATCACGCGGCAGGAGGCATGGCGCGAGCGCGCGGGACGGTCGGTGCGCATCCCCGAGTTCCTCGAGGAGCTCATCGAGCGGGTGGCGTTCGTGGCGCGCGGCGACAAGCGCGTCGACCGCCGCGCCGGGGTGAGCCAGCGGCTGCCGATCGCGCTGATCGAGCTCGTGGCCAGCAACGTCGAGCGGCGGGCGCTCTCGATCCCCGACGGCCAGGAGTCCACCGCCCGCATGGGCGACGTGTACGCCGCCCTGCCGGCGATCACCGGCAAGCTCGAGCTCGAGTACGAGGGCGAGCTGCAGGGCGCCGATGCGGTGGCCCACGACCTGATCTGCCGCGCCGCGGCCGACCTGGTGCGCGAGCGGATCGAGGAGGGCACGCTCGACCAGGTGGTGGCGTGGTTCGACGAGGGCGGCGCGCTCAAGGTGGGCCACGAGGAGGCGACCGCGGCGTGCTACAAGGCATTCGGCACCGTCCCCGGGCTGCGCGATCTGGTGATCGAGCGG
>CALGOK010000025.1 GCA_937961295.1 uncultured Gemmatimonadota bacterium | reverse complement strand
GCAGCCGCGCCGCACCAGGGCGCTCGCCAGCAGCGCCGCGCTCACCACCTCGCCCGCCGCCACGGCGCGCTCGGCGACGGCCAGCGGCTCGCCGCCGCCGCCCTCGCGGTCGACCTGCCGCACCAGCTCCAGCAGGTGATCGGTCACCCCGCGGCGTGCGCTGGTGACGACGACCACGGGGCGACACGACGCCTCGGTGGCGACCCGCGCGGCGGCGGCCGCAATCCGCTGGGGCGTGGCGAGGGCGTCGCCGCCGAGCTTGACGACCATGATGGCAGGGGACACGACCGCTCCGCCGGACGCCGGGGTCCGGTGCACAGGTGGCGGGAGCGGAACCGAGAAACAGCAACGCCCCCGGGCCGGAGGGCGCGGAGGCGTGACAGCACGTCCCGGCGCTTTAGCACTTTGGTTCGGCAGACCTCGCCCGGCGGGTGCAAGTGGCCATAAATCGACCGCCGATGAAACAGCAGTCTAGCGCATGGCGGGGCGGCTGCCAAGGCGACACCGCGAGGGGCGAGGGGCGAGGGGCGAGGGGCGAGGGGCGAGGGGTGAGGGCGGTCCCCGGGGCGGTCCGCCCTTCGCGCTTCGCCCTTCGCGCTGTCGCCCTATTGCGACCGCGGTGTCGCACCGATACCCTCCCGGCATGGCCACCACCGCTTCGTTCGACATCTCGACCGGCGTCGACCTGCAGGAGGTCGACAACGCGGTCAATCAGGCGCACAAGGAGATCGCCTCCCGCTACGACTTCAAGGGGACGCACTGCACCATCGAGTTCGACCGCGACAAGGCGACCATCGCGCTCCACGCCGACGATGACTATCGCATGGAGGCGCTGCTCGACGTGGTGCGCGGGCGGCTGATCAAGCGCGGCGTCCCCACCAAGAACCTCACCGTCGGCGATCCGATCCCCGCCACCGGCTCGTCGGTGCGGCGCACCCTCACGCTGGCGCAGGGGATCCCGCCCGAGACCGCCAAGAAGATCCAGCGCGCCATCAAGGACGGCGGCTTCAAGAAGGTCCAGGCCTCGATCCAGGGCGACGAGCTGCGCGTCTCCTCACCCTCGAAGGACGCGCTGCAGGAGGTGATCGCCTTCCTGCGCGGCCAGGACTTCGATGTGGAGCTCCAATTCGGCAACTATCGCGGCTGAGCGTCGCCGCGCTCGCGCTCCTGGCGACGGCGGGCTGCATGCCGCTCGACGAGCCGGCCGCCCCGCCACCGGCTGCGCTGGAGCCCGAGATCCGCATCAGCCTCTTCGACGGTGTGACGCGCCCCCGCGTCGGCGCGCCCGGCGGGCTGCGGGTGATCGATCCCGACGAGGGTGAGCTCGCCGTGCTGCCGCCTGGCACGGCTGTCACCGCGGCGGTCCGCGGCGACCTGGTGATCCTCGAGGGCGCGGGGCGCACGCTGTCGCGCCGTGCCCTCGTCGTGCGCGCAACCGACGACGGCGAGCCGGTGGAGGTGAACGGTCGCGGCTATCGCGGCGCCCTCGAGCTCGGCCGGGGCGGCGACGGGGTGCGGGTGGTCAACCGCCTCGCGATGGAGG
Source organism: uncultured Gemmatimonadota bacterium (assembly GCA_937961295.1). Classification (GTDB taxonomy): domain Bacteria; phylum Gemmatimonadota; class Gemmatimonadetes; order Gemmatimonadales; family GWC2-71-9; genus Palsa-1233. The sequence continues at coordinate 1,891 of CALGOK010000025.1, read as the reverse complement.
AGTACCTGGTCGGCGTGGTGAGCGCGGAGATGGGTCGCCGCACGGCGCAGGAACGGGCCGCGCTCGAGGCACAGGCCGTGGCGGCACGCACCTATGCGCTCCGGCACCTGGGGCGGGGCGGCCAGGGATTCGATCTCGTCGCCACCGTGAGCGCGCAGGTGTACCACGGCACCGCGCGCGAGGAACCGCTGGCACGCGAGGCGGTGGCGGCCACGCGCGGCCAGATCCTCACCTGGGACGGCGCACCGATCGACGCCTTCTACTCCTCCACGTGTGGCGGGCACACCGAGTCGGCGGGCGCGGTGTTCGTGGGCGGCGACCGGCCCTATCTCCCGGCGCGCCCCGACGTGGCCGACGACGGCACCGCGTGGTGCGCCGCGTCGCCGCGCTTTCGCTGGCGCGAGCGGTGGACCGCGCAGGAGCTCGCCGCGATCCTTCGCCGCACGCTGGCCGCCGAGGGGCTCTCGACCGCCCGCGCGACCGACCTGCGCGAGATGCGGGTGCTCGATCGCAGCGGCTCGGGGCGGATCGCCACCCTCGAGCTCGCCGGCAGCGCCGGTCGCACGCCGGTGCGCGGCTCGGCGATCCGCAGGGTGCTCGCGACCACCGGTGGCGGGTTGCTCTGGAGCGCGGATTTCACCGTGCGGATCTCCCGCCAGGGTGGCCGGCTTGAACGGGTCGAGGCGGAGGGGCGCGGCTCCGGCCACGGCGTGGGGATGTGCCAGTGGGGGGCGATCGGCCGGGCGCGCGCCGGGCAGGACTACCGGACGATCCTGACGAGCTATTATCCGGGGACGGAGCTGGTGACGGTGTACTGACGGCGACATGCGAGGGGCGAAGGGCGAGGGGCGCGTGTGTGCACGAGCCCGCGTCTGCGCCCCGGATCTCCGCCCGGCGCCGCCCTTCGCTCCTCGCCCTTCGCCTGTCGCACGAGGTCTTTCGATGACTGACAAGCTTCGCCTCGGCATCGTCGGCGCCGGCGCCGTGACCCAGGTGGGTCACCTGCCGGCGCTCCGCAAGGTGCGGGAGATCGACGTCGCCGGCATCTGCGACAACGACCTTGGCAAGGCGCGCGCGCTCGCCGACCGGTTCGACATCCCGGTGGTGCACAGCGACATCGCCGAGCTGGTGGACTACGCGCCGCTCGACGCGCTGCTGGTGTGCACGCCGAGCCACCTGCACGAGTCGCACGTGCTGGCGGGGCTGGCGGCGGGGCTGCACGTGCTGGTGGAGCGGCCGATGTCGCTCACGCCGCAGGGAGTGCAGAAGATCCTCAGCGCGCAGCGCAAGGCCGACCGGGTGGTGATGGTCGGCAAGAACCAGCGCTACCGTCCCGACATCCAGATGATCCGCTCGTTCGTCCAGAGTGGCGAGCTGGGCGAACTCGAGTCGATCCGCGCGTGGTGGTTCCTCGCGCGCTCGGGCCGCACCTCGCTCGGCTGGCGCCAGCGGCCGCAGCAGTCGGGCGGCGGCGCGATGTTCGACCTGGGCCACGGCCTGCTCGACCTGGCGCTGTGGCTGGCCGACTTCCCCAAGGTGCAGCGGGTGTCGGCGGTGTTTCCCGACCGCGGCAAGGGGGTCGAGCCCGCCGGCACGGCGATGGTGACGCTCGAGGGCGGTGCCGCGATCCACATCGACACCACGTGGCGGTTCGTCGGGCCCGGCGAGCGCTTCGGCCTGGCGCTCCGCTCCACGCGCGGCTCGGCGCGGATCCAGCCGCTGGCGATCTGGAAGGAATTCCACGGCGTGGCGCAGGACGTGAGCGTGGCCGGCGCGCACTCGCGCGAGACGCCGTTCCTGGACGGGATCCGCGGCCAGTGGGCCCACTTCGTCGCCCGCCTCCGTGGAGACGCGGGGGTGCCCGAGCCCGATGAGCCCGGCCTGGAGCGAA